>JAEWHN010000124.1 GCA_023387775.1 Pseudomonadota bacterium
CGCTGGAGGTGCCGCATGTCACCTTCGGCGAAAGTGTCTTCGGCCTTGCCGCCGATGTGGCGATCACCGGCAACCTGCAGCTCGCCGAAGGCTCGCTCGACACGACGCTCAACGTCAACCGTCTCGACGGGCCGGGCGGCCAGCTTGCGCTCCGCGCGGCCTATGCCAATTCCACGCAGGTGCTCGACCTCGACCTGAAGCTCGACGAACCGGCCAATGGCATCGTCGCCAATCTTCTCAACGTCGAGGGCCGGCCCCCGATGGCGCTGGCGCTGGGCGGCAAGGGGCCGATTTCGAACCTCGACCTCAACCTGACGCTCGATGCCGATGGGCTGCGCGCGCTGACCGGTACGGCCGAAGTGCGCCATCAACGCGACGGCTACGGCTTCAGCGCCGACCTCTACGGCCCGATCGCCAAGCTCGTGTCGCCGCGTTTCCGCGATTTCTTCGGTGCCGAGACGACCCTGCAGACCGCCGGCCTGGTGCGCGAAGGCGGCGGCTTGCTCTTGGAAAAGCTCGACCTGCAAAGCGCGGCGCTTGACCTGAAGGCCGCGGCCGAGACGGCCCCCGACGGCTTCCTCAAGCGCCTGACGCTGAGCGCCGGTATCGCGGATCCGGCCGGCAAGCCTGTGCTGCTGCCGGTGCCGGGGCAAAACACCGTGCAGCGCGCCAGCCTCGCGCTGGCCTTCGGCGACAAGCAGGGCGACGAGTGGTCGGGCTCGCTCAAGATCGACGACCTCGCCACCGAGACGTTTTCGTCAAAGTCGGCCGAGGTGCTGCTCTCGGGCCTGGCGCAGAATATTGCCAACCCGACCTCGCGCCATCTCACCTTCGCCGCCAACGGCGACGTGTCGGGCATCGTCGCCACCCGCGCCGATGTCACCGAGGCGCTGGGCGACCGCATCACGCTCGACATCGGCGGCGAGTGGACCGCCGGCGCGCCGGTCAAGCTCGCAAAGGCCGAGATCGCCGCAAACGGTTTTGCGCTGTCGCTCGCCGGCGACATTTCCGACTTCGTCTTCAAGGGCGACATCGGCCTCAAGGCGAAGTCGCTGGCGCCGTTCTCCAGCCTCGCCGGCCGGCAGCTTTCCGGCGGCGCCGATCTCGCCGCCAAGGGCGAGCTGAAGCCGCTCACCGGCGCCTTCGACCTCGCGCTTGACGGCACGGCCGAGGGGCTGGGCATCGGCACGCCTGCCGCCGACAAACTGCTGCACGGCCAAACCCGCATCACCGGCGGCGTCGCGCGCGGCGAGACCGGCCTGGTGGCGCGGCAATTGGGCATCTTCAACGACCAGGTCGAGGCCAAGGCCGATGGCCGCTTCGCCACCGGTGCGGCCGATTTTGGCTTCGACCTCTCGGTGGCCGACCTGGCGCTGGTGTCCGACAAGGCCGCCGGCCGTCTCACCGCCAAGGGCCGCGCCTCCGGCAAGGAAGGGCTGATCGGGCTGACCTTCGGCGCGGAAGTGCCCAGCGGCACGCTGGTCGGCAAGACGCTGAAAGATGCCGTGCTCGGCTTCGAAGGCACGCTGCAGAAGGGCGACCTCAACGGCAACGTCACCGGCAACGCTTTGCTTGATGGCACCCGGGTCGATCTCGCCTCGGCCATCGCCGTCAATGACGACGAAAAGCACGTAAGCGACCTGAAATTCACCGCAGGCGGCGCTCGCATCACCGGCGATGTGACGCAAGACAAGGACGGCCTGCTCGACGGCAAGCTGTCGCTCGCCGCCGATGACATTTCCACCGCAGCGGCCTTGCTGCTCAAGCAGGCCACCGGCGCGGTCAATGCCGACATTGCGCTGACCCATCAGGACGGCAAGCAGAACGCCACCGTCCGCGCCGACATCAGCAAGCTGGTGGTCGACACCATCCGCGTTGGCAAGGCCGACCTCAACGCGACCGTCGCCGACCTGTTCGGCGTGCCGATCGCCGACGGCTCGTTGAACGCCAGCAAGCTTGCCGCCGGCGGCGTCGATGTCGTCACGCTGCAGGCCACCGCCCAGCGGGAAGGCCAGACGACGAATTTTGCGGCCAACGCGAAGCTCGCCAATGGCGCCGTCGCTGCTGCCGCTGGCGCGCTGTCGCCGGTCGAGGGTGGCTACCGGCTTGCCCTGCAGCAGGCGCAACTGACCCAGGGCAACCTTTCGGCCAAGCTTGCCGAACCGGCCGCCCTGCAGATGCGCGGTGAGAAGGTCTCCATCGACGATCTCGTGCTCGACGTCGGCGGCGGGCGCGTCAGCGCGCACGGCGAGATAGACGAAAAGCTGGACCTCGCCGTCAGCATCGCCAAGCTGCCGCTGGCCATAGCCAACGCCGTCCGCCCGGATCTGGCGCTGGCCGGCACGGTCGACGGCACGGCCAAGATCGGCGGTACCCGCACAAACCCGGACGTTCGCTTTTCGCTCAAGGGCAATTCGATTGCCGCTGCGGCTCTTCGCGAGGCCGGTCTTGCCTCGATCAACCTCGAAGCCGAAGGCAACTCCACCTCAAGCCGGCTGAACGTTAAGGCGGCGGTGACCAGCCCCGATGGCCTCCGCGCGACTGCCAATGGCGCCGTGCCGCTCGACAAGGGCGCGCTGGCGCTGGACATCGGGCTGGAATCCTTCCCGCTTGCGCTGCTCAATGCGGTGGCGCCCCAGCAGCGCCTCGGCGGCAACATCTCCGGCACCGCCAAGGTTTCGGGCCAGCTTGCCAATCCGGCGGCCACCTTCAACCTGCGCGGCGCGGGCATTCGCGCGGCCGCTTTGGAAGAAGCGGGTGCTGCCCCCCTCGAGATCGCCGCCTCCGGCCATTTCGCCGACAAGGTGCTGACGCTCTCGTCGGCCACCGCCAATGGCCCGCAGGGCCTGTCGCTCACGGCCAGCGGCCGCGTGCCGGTTTCCGGCGACGGCGTGGACCTCACCGTTCGCGGCGAGGCGCCGCTGGCGCTGGCCAACCGCTTCCTGGCCGAGCGCGGTGCGCAGGCCGGCGGTACGCTTTCGGCCAACGCCACCATTTCCGGCAGCCTGAAGAAGCCCTCCATCCGCGGCATGTTCTCCACCCAAGCGGCCGAATTCGTCGATCCGGACAGCAATGTCCGCCTTCGCTCGATTGCAGTCATGGGCACCATCGAAGGCGACCAGGTCACGATCCGCAACGCTTCGGCCAATCTTGCCGCCGGCGGCTCGGTCAGCGCCACCGGCACCATCTCGCTCGATGCGGCGTCTGCCTTCCCGGCCGACATCCGCATCACGCTCAACGATGCCCGCTATTCCGACGGCACGCTGGTCGTGGCCACCGTTGGCGGCAGCCTCGCCATCACCGGCCCGCTCGCGCGCGATCCGGTGCTGTCGGGCACAGTCAATGTTAGCCGCGCCGAGATCACCGTGCCGGAAAGTTTTGCCGGTGGTGCGGCCGCGCTCGATGTCAAGCACCTCAAGGCCCCGCAGGCCGTTGCCGAGACGCTGAAGCGCGCGCGCGCCAATGACGGCACGCCAACGCCGACCGGCCGGCCGAGCGTGATGCGGCTCGATGTCAGCGTGAACGCGCCGGCCCGCGTCTTCGTGCGCGGTCGCGGGCTCGACGCCGAGCTCGGTGGCCAGGTCAAGCTCACAGGCCCGGTGTCCGACATCCAGCCGGTGGGCGGCTTCCAGCTCATTCGCGGCCGGCTCAGCATCCTCAGCCAGCGCATCACCTTCGATGAAGGCACCGTCACGCTGGTTGGCGACCTCAACCCCTTCCTCAACTTCGTGGCGCGCTCGGAGGGCACCGATATCACCGTGTTCATCACGGTTTCGGGGCGCGCCTCCGACATCGGCGTAACGTTCTCCTCGCAGCCCGACCTTCCCCAGGACGAAGTGCTCGCCCGCCTGATCTTCGACCGCGGCATCGACGAGCTGTCGGCCTTCCAGATCGCGCAGCTCGCCGCCGCGGCGGCCGAACTGGCCGGCGGCTCCAACAATTCGCTGCTGGGCAATTTGCGTAACGCCACCGGCCTCGACGATCTCGACGTGGTCACCGACAGCAAGGGCAACGCCGCCGTGCGCGCCGGCCGCTACATCCAGGACAACATCTATCTGGGCGTGGAGGCGGGCGCCCAGGGCTCGACGCGCGGCACCATCAACCTCGACATCACCCAGGACCTCAAGGCAAAGGGCGCGGTGGGGTCCGATGGTGATTCCAGCCTCGGCGTGTTCTACGAAAAGGACTATTGAGCCCGCGTCCTAGCGCGCTCACCGCCGCGCCGGGGCAGGGCGCGGCGCAAAGCACCTCTCCAGCGGCCTTGATCGAGATCAACGACGCCGCGCGGGCCGCCATTATGTCTGGCTTGGTTTACACGGAGCCAGACGAATGCAGCCAGATCTCATCCGCAAGCATGCAGCGCCCGTTCCGCGCTACACCAGCTATCCCACCGCGCCGCATTTCCACGATGGCGTCAGCTCCGCCACCTACCGCGAATGGCTTGGCGCGATCGAGCCGGGCACGGCACTGTCGCTCTATGTCCACATTCCCTATTGCGACCGCCTGTGCTGGTTCTGCGCCTGCAACACCAGGCAGACGCGTCGCTACGAGCCGATCGCCAAATATCTGCAATATCTCTACCGCGAGATCGCTACCGCGGCCGAACTCGTGCCGGGCAGGGCCGAGGTGGGCGCGCTGCATTTCGGCGGCGGCTCGCCCACCATGCTCACGCCGGACGACATGCGGACGTTGAACGACGTGCTGCGCTCGGGCTTCTCCTTCCGTGAAAATGCCGAGATCAGCGTCGAGATCGACCCCAACGACATGGACGAGGCGCGCTTCGACGCGCTGGCCGAAATCGGCATGACGCGCGTCAGCCTCGGCGTGCAGGATTTCGACCCGAGGGTGCAGACCGCCATCAATCGCGAGCAGAGTTTTGCGCAGACCAAGGCGGTGGTGGATGCCGCCCGCGCACGCGGCGCGCAGTCGGTCAATCTCGACCTGCTCTACGGCCTGCCGCACCAGACGGCAGACAGCGTCGCTGCGACAGTGGAACAGGCGCTGTCGCTGGCGCCCGACCGCATCGCGCTGTTCGGCTACGCGCATGTGCCATGGATGCGCAAGCACCAGACCATGATCGACGAGGCATCATTGCCGGGCGTGATGGAGCGTTTCGAGCAGTCCAGCCGGGCGGCCGAAATCATCGCGCGCCACGGCTATCAGACGATCGGCATTGACCACTTCGCCAAGCCGGCCGACTCCATGGCCGTCGCCCACCGCGAGGGTCGGCTGCGCCGCAATTTCCAGGGCTACACGGTGGACGATCTCGACACGCTGGTCGGCTTCGGCGCCTCGTCTATCGGCAAGCTGCCCCAGGGTTATGTCCAGAACAGCACCGCCACGGGCGAATATGAGCGGCTGGTGTCTGAAAGCGGGCTGGCCGTGACGAAGGGCTTTGCGCTGTCCGAGGAAGACCGCATGCGCGCCTGGGTGATCGAGCGGCTGATGTGCGACTTTTACTTCTCGCGGTCGGAATTCGCGCGCAGCTTCGGCGCCGGTGGAGCGCCGGTGATCGAACTGGCCGACCGGCTCGTGGCCGAGGACGAGGACGGCCTGATTGTGCGCGACGGCGACCGTTTCGTCGTCACCGACCGCGGCCGGCCGGTGGTGCGCGCAGTCGTGTCGGCCTTCGACGCCTATCTAGGCTCGAACGGCGCACGGCATTCCGTGGCGGTATGAGGCTGAGCGCCTGCGAGACTTCTGATCAGGAGAGGCCTTCACCACCGTTGAGGCCTGGATCCCCGGAACCCCTCGGCCGCTCGCTACGCTCGCGCTCGGGGCCCGAGGACGACGGAGGAGAGGGCCGTGCCAATAGCCAGCGATGGAGATTAGCGCGCCAAAAACAACCCCGTCATCCTCGGGCCGAAGCACGAGCGCAGCGAAGTGCGGAGGTTCCGGGGATCCAGGCCTCGAGGTTCGTGCAATCAATGCCTTGCGTGATCTGCCGACCCTCGCACTTCCATGGCGGCTCGGATCACCACAGCCAAGGAAACTTGATGCCCTACGTCTCTATCGTCAGCTCCACCAGATCGGCGGCAAAGCGCGTCTCGGCGAACTGGATCGGCCTGCCGTCGAGATCGTCATTGATGGCCACGGTCACCAGCACGATGGCGCCGGGGGAGAGTTTCAGGTTGTCGAGGTCGTCGGCATCCGCATGCCGTGACGATATCAGCGTGGTGCGGCGCACATAGTCGTCCACGCCGAAGCGCGCGAAGCTCGCCGTCACCGACCCCGTCTCTGCGAAGACATCCGCGAACCCGGCAAAACGCGTGGCGTCGAACCAGTTCGTTGCACGCGAGATGCGGCGGTTGTCGGCCTCCGTCACGGTTTCCAGCCGGAGCGCCGGCGCGCCTGCCTCGATGCCCAGCGCCTCGGCCACGCGTTCCGTTGCCGGCTCCACCGCATGGCCGAGCAATATTGCCTTGCGCGCTCGCGTCTGGTCCTTCAAGCCGGTCGAAAAGCGCGTGCGGGTGCTGATCGGATAGGCCAGCCGCTTGCGGCTTTCGATGAAGGTGCCGCGCCCCTGCTCGGCGCGCAGAACACCTTCCTGCACCAGTGCTGAAATCGCCGCCCGCACCGTGTGGCGGTTCACGCCGAATAGCTGCGACAGCGTGATCTCCGGCGGCAGCTTGCCGGCTTCGCCGAGCGTGCCGTTGCTGATGCCCAGCCGGATGCGGTCGGCCACCTGCCGCCACAGAGCCACCCCGCTTCGGCGTTCCATGCCGCTTTCGCCAACCGTCGAACTCATTTTTCGCTCCGTCATCCAGCCGTCATGGAC
>JAEWHN010000144.1 GCA_023387775.1 Pseudomonadota bacterium
CCCCGACAACGGACTGGTCACAGCCGCCCGGACGCCTCGCTTCTGTGGTTGACTGCGTGTTTCGGTCCCCGGATGAACTGCTGTTGGTTGACTGCGGCTATGGCGCGAACGACAACGTGCTGGCACAGGCGACGTGGGACGACGAGGCGCGCGGGCAACTCGTGGCGCTGAACCGCTCTGGCGGGGCAAGCGTCGTAGCTTCCGGATTGCATTGTCCGATGGGTATTAGCCTGGATGGCCAGGGCGGTGCGATGGTCTCGTTGCTCGAGCGCGCCGCGATCGTCGATGCCACCGGAAAAGTCAGGCAGATGGGCTATCCCGGCTATCTGGGGCGCCTGCGCGGGATTGCGGGCGGCTACGCCCTGGCGTGTCTCTCGCGGCGTGACCCGCTGATCGAGTTCCTGAAGACGGAGCATGCCTTTAAAGCGGAAATGAAGGCGAAGATCGCGCCTCGCCACTGGATCGCCCCGCGCTCCAACCCGGAGTTCAGCCATGATCTTCCCATTGAACTTGGCGCGACGCGCCTGTTTGGCGAGGTGAAACCCTGGGCTCCATCCTTCTCATATGGCCTGCTCATCCGGATGGACGAGAACATGATGCCGGTCGGTTCGGCGCAGTCGCGGGCCAATGGCCAGCGCCATGCGATAAGCGATGTTGCGGTGTGGAACGGCGATCTGATCGCGATCAGCAAGGCCAGCGGCGAGATCGTCAACCTTGGCAGTGGGGCGTGACGGAGATGACAGTACAGCCCGTTGTGAGTCTTCAGAATGCGACCAAGACCTATGGTGGCATCGCGGCGCTGGCCGAGGCGAATTTTCAACTCTGTCCCGGCGAAATCCATGCACTCGTCGGCGAGAACGGGGCGGGCAAGTCCACGCTTTGCAAGCTGATCGCCGGCGTCATCGCCCCTTCGGAAGGCGAGGTGCGCGTCGACGGGGAAGTGGTGGCCTTCTCAGCGCCGAAGGATGCCAATGCGCGCGGCATCTCCATGGTCTATCAGGAGACCAGTCTGGTCCCGCAGCTCACCGTGGCGCAGAACATCGTGCTCGGTCGCGAGCGCGCCTTCAATTCGGTGCGCAAGGTGCGCAATGCCGCACGGCAGGTGCTGCAGCGGCTGAACTTCAAGGTCGATCCCGCGCAACTCGCCGGCTCCCTGTCCGCAGCCAAGCGGCAGATGGTCGAGATCGCGCGCGCTGTGCTCAACGAGGCGCGCATCATCATCCTCGACGAGCCGACTGCGGCGCTCACGCCGGAGGAGACGGACCATCTGTTCGATCTGATGAGGTCGCTGCGGCGCAGCGGTGTTGCGATAATCTTCATCTCGCATGCGCTGGAAGAGGCGCTCAGCCACGCCGATCGCATTTCGGTCCTACGCAACGGGCGCATGATTGTGACCGGGCCTGCTTCCGATTTCGATCGAGCCCGCCTGATCCGGCACATGATCGGCGAGGAACTGAATGAGCGGGTTCCGGCCCCAACGGTCGCGCGCAAGCCGGCCTCGGCCCTGCCGGTGCTGCGGGTGGAGAACATCCGCATGGGCAGCATGGTCAACAACATGTCCTTCTCCATCTTTCCGGGCGAGATCACTGGTATTGCCGGCCTGATCGGCTCTGGCCGTAGCGAGGTGGCCAAGGTGATCATGGGCCACACCAAGCGCAATTTCAGTGGTGGCCGCATCTGGCTCGACGGTAGGGAGGTGCGCTACGCCATCCCTGCCCACGCGGTGGCTGACGGCATCGCCTATGTCAGCGAGGACAGAAAGCTCGACGGGTTCTTCGACACGCTGAGTGTGTCGGACAATATCGGGCTTGGATGGCTGGCAAAGTTCGGGCGACGCACTCTGCTCGCTCCGCTTGGCCGCATGCGCCGCATCGCGCGCGAATGGGAAGAGAGGCTGACGATCCGCCGGATCGGCGAGAACCAGCCGGTGCTTTATCTGTCGGGCGGCAATCAGCAGAAAGTGGTAATAGCCAAATCGCTCGCACAGCAGCCAAGGCTGGTCATCTTCGATGAGCCGACACGGGGCGTCGACGTCGGAGCCATCGCCGAGATCAGGCAGATCATCAGGGACATCGCCGACAGCGGTGCCGGCGTGATCCTGATCTCCTCCTATCTGCCGGAGATACTCGACCTTTCCGATCGCATTCTGGTGGCCAAGGGCGGCACCATCGCCGCCGAATTCTCCCGCGCAGAAGCGACCGCAGAGCGAATTCTGCACGCAGCCGTTCACTAGGGTCAGGCAGTCCCATCTGGTCTCGAAGCTCTACGAGCGCACCAGCGTCATCATCGCCGCCAATGGATAGCGAATCTGATCAAGAGCATAGGATTGCTCCGGTGCCGATCGCGAAGGAACGCATGGGCACGAAATCTCCGAACTGCGGGTCTGGCTGTGTGAGGCAACAGATATTGCTCATGTTTCCTCTCCAGGACTAATGTTTTGGGCTCAGGCGGATGCGACCATTCTGGTGCGCAGGTCGAGGGCGAGGTCGGGATTGTCCGAAGTCAGGTGGCCGATGCCGCGCTCCAGCCACTTGGCGATCAACGCCTCGTCGTTCAGCGTCCAGACGCAGAGCCGCTCAAGCGGAAGCAAGGCGGTGACGAGCTCCCATTCGGCTTCTAGCAATTCGTGGTGGATGGCGACGATCTCGACAAGGCCCTCGACCTTTTCGATGAAGGTTCTCAGGCCGCCATGGCGTTCTGCCCAGGCGGCATTGACCGAGGAGAGCCGGGCGATCTCCGGGGCTTGCCGCCGGCACTCCTCGAGCACGGAAAGATCGAAGGAGCTGAGATAGCTGCTGTTGGCCAGCCCCTGGCGGACGAGCTCGGCCGCCACCTTGGCGACGATTCCGGGATAGGGCGTACCGGTTTCGTCGTTCTTGATTTCCACGTGCAGGGGCAGGTTTTCCGCGGTCGCTAGAACAGCGAGCACTTCGGAAAGGGTCGGGATGGCCTCGCTGCTGTCCTTCAGCCTGACAGCCAGGCGGCCTTCGGGCGTCAGTGCCCGGACCGGACCTTCGCCCCCGGTCGTGCGCTCCAGCGTCGCGTCATGGATGACGAGCAGTTCGCCGGCATCGGTCAGATGGACGTCGAACTCGACGGCATCCACGTTGAGAGCAAGCACGTTGCGAAAGCCCGTCAGCGAGTTTTCGGGCCAGAGATTGCGGGCGCCGCGATGGCCGGTGATCAGTGTCATGGAGCTTTCCTGTGAAAGGCTGGGTGTCGAGAAGGCGGTCACCGCACGGTCGGATCGAGCTTGTCGCGCAGCCAGTCGCCGACCAATGAGATCGACAGTGTCGTCAGCATGATGACGAAGGCTGGGGCGAGCATGATCCAGGGCGCGCGCGTCAGGTATTCGCGGCCGAATCCGACCATGTTGCCGAGGCTGGTCTCGGGCGGCTGCACGCCGAGACCCAGGAAGGAGAGGCCGCTTTCCATGAGAATGATCTCGGGGAAGGTCAGCGTCATGGAGACGATCAGCGTCGAAGCGACGTTCGGCAGAATGTGACGTAGATAGACCCTGGAGGGTGTGGCGCCGAGTTGCACGACGGCGGCGGCATAGCCTTGGGCGCTGGCCGAAATCGCCAGGCCGCGCGCGATGCGGGCATAACGTTCCCAGCCGTAGAAGCCCATCAGGCAGACGATCAGTATCATCGACGAACCGAAGAAGGCGAGGACGGCCGGAGACATGATGAGGAACGGGAGAGCGGCCTGGAAGTCCGCCAGCCCGAGCACGACATGTTCGACCACGCCCCGGAATTTTGCGGCGGCAAAGCCGAGAGCCGTGCCGAAAACTGCCGAAAGGATCGTTGCGCTGAAAGCAATCAGGAGCGAGACCCGGATCGACTGGATCAGTCGGGCGAGCTCGTCGCGCCCCAACTCGTCAGTGCCGAGCCAGTGCCTGGCATTTCCGGGCGCCGCGAGCCGGTTGGTGAGGTCCATCGCCGTGATGCCGTAGGGACGCAACTGGTCGGCAAAAATCGCAACGAGTATCATGGCCGACAGCCACAGGATGCCCAACCCGATCGAGACGGGAACGTTGCGGCGAAGGGTTGAGATGACGCCTGCGGTGCGGCCGCCCCGCGGTTTTACAGGTGCCATGTCTGTCGAGGTCATGGCGTCCTCCTCAATGCGCGGTTTGCGCGCGAAGGCGCGGGTCGAGCCAGCCATAGAGCAGGTCTACGACGAAATTGGAGACCACCATGGTCGCCGCGATCATCAGCAGGATGCACTGAACGACGGCGAGATCGCGGTTGGCGACGGAAACCACCAGCAGGCGGCCGATGCCGGGCCAGGAGAAGATCGATTCGACCACGACGGCACCGGCGATCAGCGACCCGACCATGAAGCCGACAATGGTGATGATTAGCGCATGTTGCCAGACCACGTCAGGCCATTTCAGGCCCTGTGGCTGACGCCGGAGGCGCTTGCTATGTGCTGCCAGCAGCGTCTCGGTGTCGTTCTGGTTGGTGTGGTCAGGAAGCGGCGGTCCCCAAGGATCCGAACCATCGGGGATGTCTCGCAGCCGCCGGATCAGCGCCCAGGAATCCGATGGAACAGCCGGGGGCCACACATCGGCGGCGCCGGGCCTTCTTGGAAGCACGAAGGTCGGGTCGATATTGCGGCAATGTAGATGTCCAGATCGCAAGCCTGACTATTGCTACCATGACCCAGAAAATCGAGTTGGTTGCGCTCTTACGTCCTGTGGTACCTTACTAGTGGAGCGGCGATACAGCGCCTGTGGCGGCAATTTCCGTCGGATCGACAGGGGCGTTGGTGGCGCTCCCTGGATCTGGGGCAGGTTCTCCTGCGACTTCCGGCGATCGGATTCTTCCGAACGGGTCTCGTCTTCCGCGGTGTCGAGCTCAGGCGGCTCAGACCTTGATCTGGCGCGTGCCAGGCGCGGCGCTCATATGGCATGCGTCTTGCAATCTGAAGCGACTGGCCACGCAGCAGCGATTAGGCTGCCTGTTGGGTCATCAGGGCCTGATGCCGGACGGCTGTGCCAACAGGCCTTCAAGCAACAGGCCGCGCAGCATTCGTGCCCTTTCCCGCCGCTCCTGCGTGGTGCCGCCCGAAAGCATGGCTCCGCCCATCGCCTGCTGCATCACCACAAACGTCTCCACCCGTACGTCCGGGCGCATGATTCCCGCCTGGATGGCACCCTGGGCAGCTTTGAAAAGTATTTCTGCGACTTCCCGTCGATCGGTCTGAAAATGGTCGCCGCTCTGGCGCTCCTTCTGCACCGCCTCGGCCAGTCCACCGTTGTGGACATACATTTCGAGTTTCAGGTCGAACAGCTCAACGAAATCACCAGCCTCACCCTTCTGGTTGGCGGCGACGGTACGGAAATGCTGCAGATTTTGCTCGAACAGCGCAGCAGCCAGATCCATCCGGGTGGAGAAATTGCGCAGGACGGTCGTGCGCCCAACCCCTGCCGCCGCAGCAATATCCGCCATGGAGACATCAAAGCCACGTTCGGCGAACAGGCGCGAGGCTGCGTCGAGAACCAGCGACCGATTTCGGGCCGCATCGGCGCGCAAGCTGCGCTCCGTCATCTGTCCAAGATCGCTCAACCTTCTCGCCTCACCAGATCGTTGTCGCCACCCCGTTCATTACCATCCTATCCAGGCGGACCAATCGACAAGTTCTGGAAAAAATGTCGCGTCGCCTCAGCGCCTCACCGCTGGCGTCTCGATCGGCAGTCCATTGCCGCGGGACCTCAGATAGAGTTCCAGCTCCACGGCCTCCTGCGATCCCTCGGCGAGCGGCTCTGCCCGCACAGCGTCATTGCACCAGGCGATCATGCGGCCCACCGACCCCATATCCTGCCACAACTGACGGTAGATCGGAAAGCCGTTCACCTGGCCCTGGCTGATCGGCTCGCCCCGCAGGCGGCTGCCGACCTGGTCGACATGGCAGTTCGAACAGGCGAGATTCAACCGGCCACGCCGCGTTTCATAATAGGCCTTTCCGCGTTGATACGCGCCTGACGCGGGACCATCGGTCGCGACCGCCATGGGCAGTCCGCGCGATTGATGCATGACCAGCGCCGTCAGGGAGACCAGTTCCTGGGAACTGTACGCGAACGGATCGGCCAATTGCCGCTCAGCGCGACACCGGTTGATCTGTTGCTCCAGGCTGATGACCTGGTCTTGCGCCTGCGACCATCGCGGATAGCGGGTGCCGGCTCCGCGCATGGCTTCGGGAGCCCCATGGCAATTCTGGCAGCTCGTCCCGTTGCCGGCAGGCTCGGTCCAGAGCCGGGCCCCAAGTTCGACCCAAAGCATGCCGGGATTTGCGAAGTCGTCATCCTGCAAGGCTTGCGTCTCGGGAAGCAGGAACTGGTAGCCCGACACCGGCGGGCTGTCCTGAGCGGGCGCACCACCGGCGGCGAGCGAGACGGCAATGGCCAGCGCGAGGCGTTTCATGTCACCGTCAACAGCGCTTCGGCAAGGGTTGTTTCGCCATCCTGATCGAGCCAGGCAAACTCCACCTTCCCGGTCCTGACGGCGCGGAGGCGAAAGGAGAAATACGGGTTTGCGGAGATGCCAGGCTCCAGCCGCACATGCACCACCTCTTCCCCAAGATAGGTGCATGTAAAGTCGGTCACGATGTTGACCGGGACGACTGTCCCTTGGGTCGTGTAGGTGAAGCCATTGTCCATCGGATGCATGATCATCGCCCGGATTTCGACGATGTCTCCTTGCGCTGCCGTCGCGGGCACCCGGATTCGCGTGTTCCGCATCGCTCAGTACCTTCCGGGCAGGGTCGTGCAGGCGCCGACGACCACGCGGACCCTTTGCCTGGAGGTGATCAGTTTGCCGTCCTCCAGTTCGGCCACGCAAACGACAGCCTGTGTCGAAGCCAGCCGGATGTTGGTGGTTATCCTCGCTTCCGCCGCCATCGGACCGAAGCTGGCCAGGCAGGCCAATGGCCGGGGGTTCATTTCGGTGAAGACCGCCAGTCGCCTGACGCGGCCGAGCGCCTGAGTCTCGCAGATGACCGTCAGGGGCACCGAGTTTCCCGTTTCGGCAAGCGGTGGCAATTCCAGCTTGATCGGTCCTTCGGCAATGGGGCGATCGCCGAAAATCGCTGCGATGCTGTCGGCAACCTCGGACGGCGTGGCGGAAACCGGAAGCGGCAGGAACGTCGCGGCGAGACCGAGCAATGTCTCCCGGCGTGATAACGCAATCATGCAGCGCTCCTCCTTCCTACTTCAGGCTCGACAGATAGGCGACGACGTCGGCGATTTCGCCGGCGGTCAGGATCGGGCGTCCTCGATAACGCTTGTCCACGTCGACCAACCCGTCGATCGATCCATAGGGCGGCATGATCGTCTTGGGGTTCATGGTGCGTGCATCCACGATCTGCGCCCGCAATTCGGCCGGAGCGAGCCTCGCGCCAACCCCTTCCAGCGACGGACCGATATTGCCCTGCGCCTCATCCGCCAGTCCTATGCCGGGAACGAGATGGCATATCGAACAGTTTCCCTTCTCCGACGCACGGATCAGTTCCCGTCCGCGTTCGGCATCTTGCGCTGCCGCCGGATCGGCGAAGCCAAGACTGCCAACCGCCGTCAGGGTCAGCCAAAGATTTCCGAGGTGATGGTATCGTACCATGATTGTGCGTGCGCGGCTTCTGCCGCATGGGTTTGAGTGCCTGCCGCGAGAGCCGTAATCCGGCCTTCGGCGTGCAATAGCGTCACCTTCTCCGGCCCCTGGACAAAGACATCGGCGACGGAGAAGCCATAGTCCGGTGCCGCCAGGCTATAGCAGACATTGATCAGTTTGGTTGGGTTGACCGTCTTCCCATCCAGTCGGGCAAGTATCGAGGCGGCGCAGGCCTTGGCCTGTACATTGGCGGAGAAGCCCGACTTGGGCATATCGCCCTGAAGGGCAGCATCGCCGAGTATGTAGACGTCCTTCACCAAGCTGGACTCGAAGCCGACCGGCTCCACCGGGCACCAGCCAAAACCTTCGTCCAGTCCGGCATCAACCAGGATACGGGCAGCGGTCTGTGGCGGGATGACGTTGGCGACGTCGGCCGTCACATCGTCAAACCCGGTCGAGATTCGGCGCGTCGCGGCATCGACCGCGACAACCGCGCCCGAGGCACTGCCCGCAACGCGCTCGATCATGCCGGGATAGAGGGCCGCCCAGGCCTCCTCGAACAGCGGCTGTTTCGAGAAGCTGTCCTGCGCGTCAAGCACGAGGATTTTCGAGGCAGGCTTGTGATGCTTCAGATAGTGCGCGATCAGGCTGATGCGTTCGTAGGGACCGGGTGGGCACCGGAACGGCGGCGCCGGGATGCTCACCACCACCAACCCGCCATCGTCCATGGCGGTCAGCTGGTCCCGAAGGATTTGCGTCTGCCGGCCCGCCTTCCATGCATGGGGCAAGAGCTCGGCCGCTTCCGGCGACATCCCCTCGATCGCCGACCATGTGAAGTCGATGCCCGGAGCGAGCACCAGCACATCGCCGGATATCCGCGAGCCGTCGGCAAGTACGATGGTCTTGCGCTCCGGCTCTATCGCGGCGGCCTCGGCCCGTATC
>JAEWHN010000153.1 GCA_023387775.1 Pseudomonadota bacterium
ATGGCCGCTGCCGACGAGGCGGAACTGCGCCACATGGTGCGCACTGCCGCAGCTTACGACGAAGGCCCGATCGCGTTCCGCTATCCACGCGGCAATGGCGTGGGCGTGGAGATGCCCGAGCGCGGCCAGGTGCTGGAGATCGGCAAGGGCCGCATCCTGCGCGAGGGCACCAAGGTGGCGCTGCTGTCCTTCGGCACGCGCCTGCAGGACTGCCTGCTGGCGGCCGAGGAACTGAGCGCTTCAGGCCTTTCGACTACCGTGGCCGATGCCCGCTTCGCAAAGCCGCTGGACGAGGATCTGGTGCGTCGGCTCGCTACTTCGCACGAGGTGCTGCTGACGGTGGAGGAAGGCTCGATAGGCGGTTTTGCCAGCCATGTGCTGCACTTCCTTGCCAGGGAAGGCCTGCTCGATGCCGGCCTGAAGGTGCGCCCGCTGGTGCTGCCGGACGAGTTCACCGACCACGCAAAGCCGGAGAAGATGTATGCCGACGCCGGTCTCGATGCCACCGGCATCGTGCGAGCGGTCTTTGCCGCGCTTGGCCGTTCGGTGCGTTCTGTCTCGGCCTAACCAATCGTTCACGCTGGTATTTGGCCATTTGCTTACCCTTTCTCTTGGCCGATTTTTAGCGCCCTGACCGCTAGGAGCTCTCCCCAAGGAGGGCAGGGCTATCGCCTATAGCATTCGACCCCCACCTCTCCCTCGACGGGGGAGAGGAAGCGCCGTCCGCGAGCTTGGCACCCTTCCTCTCCCCTTTTGAGGGGGAGAGGTGCCGAGCGAAGCGAGGCGAGTGGGGGTAGGTCGTGCCATATGCGATTGTCCTGCCAAGCACGGGGGCGCTTCATGAAAATTCTGCTGGCGGGCGGGGTGCTGCTTGCCGCATTGATGACACCGGCGGTCGCCGAGACGCGCTATGACGTGAAGCTCGAACGGGCGGTGATGGAGATCGTCGCCGGCAGGATGGGTGACCTCAGGGGCAGTTTTGCCTTCCGCCGCAAGCCGGAATTCATCGTGCTTCCGGATAATTCCGCCGGCAACCACAGTTTTCTGGAAACCACGCGAGCCGAACTTAGGCGCCGCTTTGCGGATGGCCGGCTGCCGGCGACGGAGCGCAAGGTTTCGCGGGTCATCATCGCCTTCTGAAGATCGACAGTTCACTGCGCTTGCCTTCCGCCACGGCTTTCGCCAATGAAGGCCGATGAAAGCCGGACAACAACAGGACACACGCCGCCGCCTCGACGAGGCGCTGGTGAGCCGCGGATTCTTCGCCAGCCGCTCGCGGGCGCGCGACGCCGTGGAGCGCGGCACCGTGAGCGTGGACGGGGTGGTGGCGACCAAGGCCGGGCAGGCCGTCTCCGACGCGGCCGTCATCACGGTGGCGGACCCGGCGCAGTCCTATGTCTCGCGCGCGGCGCTGAAGCTGATCGCCGGGATCGACCATTTCGGCATCGATCCGAGCGGCTGCAACGCCCTCGACATCGGCGCCTCGACCGGTGGTTTCACGCAGGTGCTGCTGGAGCGGGGCGCGGCGCATGTGACCGCCATCGACGTCGGCAACGGCCAGATGCATGAGAGCCTGAAGGCCGACCCGCGCGTAAGCTGCGTCGAAGGCCTGAACGCCCGCGACCTGACCGCCGAGGTGCTGGAGAGCCGCCCGCTGGACCTGATCGTCTCCGATGTCAGCTTCATTTCGCTGAAGCTCGCATTGCCGCCGGCGCTGGCGCTGGCGCGGTCCGGCGCGCATGGTATTTTCCTGGTGAAGCCGCAGTTCGAGGCCGGCCGCGAGGCGATCGGCAAGGGCGGCATTTTGAAGAATCCGGCGGATGGGCCCATCGTGGCCGAGGCGCTTGCCGAATGGCTGGACGCGCAAGCCGGATGGAAGTCGCTGGGCCTCTGTCCATCGCCAATTGAAGGCGGCGACGGCAACCGCGAATTCCTGCTGGCCGGAGTGAAGGCATGAGCACACGTTTCCAGATCTCCCGCCTTGGCGCGCAGGGCGACGGCGTCGCCGACACGCCGGAGGGCCCGGTGTTCATTCCGTTCACGCTTCCGGGCGAGACCGTCACGGCCGCGCGTGAAAAAGATCGCGGCACGCTGATGGCGGTTCTGGAGCCTTCGCCATTGCGCGTCGAGCCGCCTTGCCGCCACTTCACCGAATGCGGCGGTTGCGCGCTGCAGCATCTGGAGCAACAGGCCTATCTGGACTGGAAGCGCGGCAAGATCGTGCAGGCGCTGAAAAGCCGCGGCCTGGATGTCGACGTGGCGGCGACCGTGCCCTGCGCGCCGCATTCGCGCCGGCGCGCGGTGTTTTCGGTGCGCCGCACCGAGGCCGGCATGCTCCTGGGCTACAACCGTGCCTATTCGCACCACATCATCGACATCGAGGAATGCCCGATCGTCGAGCCGCAGATCGAGGCGGCACTTCCGATGCTTCGGCAGCTGGCTGCCCTGATCTGCCACTCGCAGCAGGCCTTCCACCTCACCGTCACGCATACTGACTCCGGCCTCGATGTGGCGGCGCAGGATGCCGGCAAGCTGGAGGACAAGGCCCGCAGGGCAATCTCCGCCTTCGCCATTCGCGAGGGGCTGGCGCGGGTTTCGGTGGATGGCGAGATCGTGGTCGAGCCGAAGAAGCCGGCGGTGTCGTTTGGCGAAGTTTCGGTAGCGCCGCCGCCCGGCGGCTTCCTGCAGGCAGTGGCATCAGCCGAGGCGGTCATGGCGGAGCTGGTGTGCGGGCACCTGAAGAAGGCGAAGAAGGTGGTAGACCTGTTTGCAGGCGCTGGGGCCTTCGCCTTGCGGCTGGCAGCCAAATCGGAGGTGCATGCGGTGGAGGGCGATGCGGCAGCACTTGCCGCGCTGGATCGCGGTTTTCGCTTCGGCAGCGGCCTGAAGCGGGTGGTGATTGAAAAGCGCGACCTGTTTCGCCGGCCGCTGACCTTCAAGGAGCTTGCCGCCTATGACGGGCTGGCCTTCGACCCGCCACGGGCCGGCGCGGAGGACCAGTGCAAGCAGATCGCGAAATCGGACGTGCCGCTGGTGGCGGCGGTGTCGTGCAACCCGGCGACGCTGGCGCGGGACCTGCGCATATTGGTCGACGGCGGCTATAAGCTGACGAGCGTGACGCCGGTCGACCAGTTCCTGTGGTCGCCGCATGTCGAGGCGGTGGCGCTGCTGGAGAAACCGCGCAAGCGGCGGTAGAGCGGGGCGCTAAGGTAGCGGGATGATCCGCTCGAAGGCGGCGTCGACTTCTGCCGCTAGCAACTGGCGGACGAACTCGGGCACGATGTCGGTCGCGCGGCCATAGATTGCGTCGCTGAAGCTGGAATGGCCTTCGGAGGGCTCGAGATTGAGCTCGACCGTGTGGGCGCCGGCCGCGTTCGCCTGCTCGACGAAGCCGGCTGCCGGGTAGACATTGCCGCTGGTGCCGATGGAGACGAAGAGGTCGCAGGTGGCGAGCGCGGCTTCGATCCTGTCCATGTGGTGGGGCATCTCGCCGAACCAGACGACGTCGACGCGCATGCGGCCGACGGTGCTGCAGTGCGGACACCGCGAATTGATCGACATGTCGCCGGACCAGCGGCTGCGCGCGCCGCAGGCCTCGCACAGCGCGGCGTTGATCTCGCCATGCATGTGGGCAAGCTTGCGCGAACCGGCGCTTTCGTGCAGGTGGTCGATATTCTGCGTGACCAGCAGGAACGAGCCGCCGAAAACGGCTTCGAGCCGCGCCAGCGCCCTGTGCGCGGCATTGGGCTGCGCGCGAAGCAGGCCGCGCCGGCGATGGTTGTAGAAGTCGTGAACCCTGGCCGGGTTTCGGGCAAAACCTTCGGGCGTGGCGACGTCGCGATAATCCACCTTGGACCAGATGCCGCCGCTGTCGCGGAAGGTGTCAATACCGGACTCGGCGGAGACGCCGGCTCCGGTGAGGATGACAATCCGCTCGAACGACAAGGTCAGGCCCGCGTGCCGCCGACCGTCATCTGGTTCATGCGCAGATGCGGCTGGCCAACGCCCACCGGAACGCCCTGACCGTTCTTTCCGCACATGCCGATGCCGGGGTCGAGCTTCATGTCATTGCCGACCATGGCGATGCGGTGCATGGCGTCCGGGCCGTTGCCGATAAGCATGGCGCCCTTGATCGGCTGGGTGACCTTGCCGTCCTCGATCATGTAGGCCTCGGTGCAGCCGAACACGAACTTGCCCGA
>JAEWHN010000262.1 GCA_023387775.1 Pseudomonadota bacterium
GCCGGTCGAGCCCCTCGCCGAGCGCGGCGATGGCGACCGCGTCCTGGCGGTCCTCCTCGGCCTTGCGCGCGGCGGCTGCCGCCCGCTCTTCCTCAGCGCGCTTGCGGCTCGCCGCGGCCTCGGCCTCGAGCCTGAGCTTCTCGATCGCCGCCGCCTTGAACGTCTCCACCGCCGCCGCCATCTGGCCGACCTCGTCGCGCCGCCCCACCGCCGGCACCGCCACGCCGTGGTCGCCGGCAGCCAGCGCCCGCATCGCCGCCGTCATCAGGCTCACCGGACGCGCGATCTGCCGCGACAGCCACCACGCGATCAGCACCAGAAAACCGACCGTCAGCCCGGCGCCGCCAAGCTGGAGGTACTGGGCAAACGCCGTCGCGGCGTCCTTCTGCGTGCCGACATCCTTCAGCCAACCAGCAATTTGAGCCTGCATTTGTGCAATGGCTTCGCGGACGCCTGCCTGGACCTCGGTTCCGCGCGCGGAAGAAGCGAGCTCGCGCCCCCTCTCATAAGTCTCCGGCTTTGCCGCGAGCCCGACCACCGCATCGCCGATTTCGCTGCGCCACCGCTGAGCGGCCGAATGGAAGGCATCAATGGCGGCTTCCACCTCCTGATTGCCGGCGATCTCCTGCTTCGCAATGCTGATGACCCTGTCCAGCTCTTCCGACGCGGCGTGATAGCGCTTGAGGACGTCCTCGCGCCTCGACAGAACATAGAGGCGCGACAGGTTCACCCGGTCGAGATGAATTGCCTCGGCCTTGCCGAGTTCGGTCAGCAGGCGGCTTGCCGTCTCGTAGTCCTTGCCGGCCGCCTCGATCGTGCCCAGCGACCGCATCACCAGCAGCGCCACGACGATGCTGACGATGAAGATGGCCGAGAAGGCCAGCGCCAGCTTGCGGACGATGTTGAGATTGGCGAGCGAGAAGCCCTGCCGCGCCGGGTTGGCGCGTGGAGCGATGGCTTGATCGTATGCGGTAGAACTCATGGGTCGTTTCCTTGCCGTAGAAAAGACGAAACTCGGCTTTCCGCGCGCTGCCGCCGGCACGAGTCCGGACGCACGCCGAAAAGCCCATGGGCCTCGCAGCGTCGCACGCATCAGCTTGCTTGCTGGCAGGCGCCCGGCAATCTCGCGCGGGCAACCGGCTCAAAATGAATTTGGGAGAATTTTGATTGGGGCTTTACGGGTATGCGGTGGCGTTCTCAGCAGTCTGTCGGTTTGTTGTTATTGTTGATTTCACGAGAACGCCGTTCGGGTTCCACCCCGGCTTCCATGACCAATCGATCACAATGGCCCGAGCATAGCCCCTGGGTCATTACCCATTCGTAAAAAAAGTCGAACAAATGCCCCCGGTTTGAACGTCCGGCGGACCGGATGGCGCGTCAGAACCCGCTGATCAGCTCGATCTTCGAGCCGTCCGAGAAGCGGCTGAAGCGGAAGTCCCTGGGGTCGACGACCGGTGTGCGCCCGGTGACGATATCGGCCATCAGCCTGCCGGCCGCCGGGCCGATGCCGAAGCCGTGGCCGGAAAAGCCGGTGGCGATGTGGAAGCCGCGAATGCTGTCGATCGCCGAAATGACCGGCACGGCGTCCGGCGTCACGTCGATATAGCCGGCCCAGCGCTGCGCCACCTCCGCCTTCTCGAACACCGGGAAGGCCTTCTTCAGGTTGGCGAAGGCGATGTCGGAGAGTTTTTTCGCCGGCTTCGGATCAAGCACGCGGCAATATTCGAAGGGGCTGGCCTCGTCCAGCGACCAGCGGCTGGCAATGCGCGCCTCATCGAAGAAGCGGCCGCCGAGGCGGAAATTGAGCGAGCGCCATTCCTTGCGGAAGGCGGGCAGGAAGTCGAGCGCGTGGCGGAACGAGTCTGGCACGATGTCGACGACGTTCTCGTGCCCGGAGGCGATGGTGTACCCACCGTCCTGGCGCTTGCGCACGGCAAAGCCGTTCGACCACATGGCCTGCTCGGGACCGCCTTCCAGCGGCTTGGTGCGCATGACCGAGTTCATCACCTTGAGCTGCGGCAGCTTGATGCCGTGCCGCCCCGAGAACAGGCTCGACCAGGCGCCGCCGGCCAGCACCACGGCCTTGCAGGCGATGGAGCCGCGCTCGGTGACGACACCGGAAACGCCACCGCCCGCGGTCTCGATGCCGCGCACCGCGCATTCGGTGAGGACCGAGGCCCCCTTTGCGCGCGCCGCCTCGGCTATTGCCGGTGCGGCCTTCTGCGGCTCGGCGCGGCCGTCGGCAGCGGTGTAGAGCGCGCCCGCGAGGTTCATCGTGGTGCCGGGGAACATGTTGTTGAACTCGGCGCCGCTCAGCATGCGCGAGTCGAGCTGATAGCCGTCGAGATTGCGGTTCCAGCGCTCGTGGTCGGCATATTCCTCGTCGGTGGCGCAGGTGAAGATGATGCCGGCGCGCCTGTAGCCGGTGTCGCGGCCGATGCGCTGGTCGAGCGTGCTCCAGATGCGCAGCGCTTCCGCCATCAGCGGCACTTCGCGCGGGTCGCGGCGCGAGATGCGCACCCAGCCCCAGTTGCGGCTCGACTGCTCCTGGCCGATGCCGCCCTTCTCGCACAGCGCCACGCGCAGCTTCCGCTCGGCAAGCTCCAGCGCGGTCGACGCCCCGATGATGCCGCCGCCGATGACGACGACGTCTACTTCCTTCGGCAGTTCGGCATCCCCGTGGACGGGAACGACATAGGGACCGGGCATGTCAGAAACTCTCCTCCGCAGACGGCGCCCTGCGATTTTTGGCGGCATGAAACGTCACTTGCCGGCTCGATGCAACCGAATTGCGGTGCTGTCTGGCGACCGGATATTGGGCCAGCCCGGCCCTGCGGGCGCGTAGAAAATGTGCCGCGGCGCACGCCCGCGCAGCACCTGCGGCAGCGACATGCTGCAACAAGATATCGTGAGCGACGCAAGGCCTTGCCGCCTGTATAATTACGCCAGAAACGGACTGGCTGCGGAGCAGGCAGCGGGCACGACCCGGCCGCCGGCGATTTGAACGAGATCAACGCCGGGGACCGCCCTACCTCTCTACATCAGGCGTTTGACGGCCAAGTTCTGCCTTTGAAGGAGGGCTCAGACATGGCGGAGTCATTGCATCCGGCGGCAGTGGATCATCTGCCCATATTCATCACGGCGCCAGGAGACACGGATGTCCTCTTCGTCGTGATGGTCGTCTTCCTCCTGCTGGTGATCTTCATGGTCGGGGTCTTGTACTTCCGGCTCCACGCCCTTCCCGAGCATATGGCGCATGGCGCCAGCAAGGGGCAGCTTGAGCTCGTGGCCGTGCTCGCGCTGATTGCCCTGTTCACGCATAATCACCTGTTCTGGATCGCGGCACTGCTCCTGGCCCTGGTCGAGCTTCCGGACTTTTCCAGCCCCATGAACTCGATCGCCAACTCGCTCCGCAAGATTGCCGGCCAGGAAAGCAGGCCGTCCGAACCTGCATCGCCTGAGGTCCCGGTGACACCGGCAAAACCGCATCCGGTCCAGACCGAACCTCAGTTGACGCCGGTCGAACTGAAGCCCGGCGACAAGCTTTCCGAACGCAGGGGGTGAGCCATGCTTGAATTCATGATCTGCTCCCTGCTCACGATCTTTCCGGACTACCTTTTCCGCCGCTATGTCCAGGGCAAGAGGATCGGCCGGGAGATCAACCTCTATTCGATGTGGTTCGAGCTGCGTTGGGGCATCACCGCCTGCGTGATCCTGACCGTTTCGCTGATCACGATGATCTTCTATTTCCACCCTTCCACCACCAACGTCACGGCAATCTTCCGCACCGTCACCATCCTGCCGGAAGCGAATGGCCGCGTGGCGGAGGTGTATGTCGGCACCAACGAGAAAGTGGCCGCCGGCGCCCCCTTGTTCCGGCTGGACGACGAGAAGCAGAAGGCCGCTGTCGAGACCGCCCGCCGGCGTGTCGCCGAGGTGGAGGCCGAAACAGAGGTGACGCAAACCCAGCTGGCCGAGGCCGATGGCCTGATCGCGCAGGCCGAAGGCGCCTACCAGCAGGCCGTGGACGAATATGAGACACAGGTCGAACTCAACCGGCGCAATCCGAATGTGGTGGCAAAGCGCGAAATCGAGAGGCGCCAGGTCGCCAGGGAGGCCAAGAAGGGCGGGCTGGCCGCCGCGGTGTCGAACAAGCAGACCTTGGAAACGAAGATCTCCTCACTGCTGCCGGCACAGAAGGCGAGCGCCGAAGCGGCACTCGCCCAGGCACAGGTGGAACTGGACAAGACTGTCGTGCGTGCCGGCACCGCCGGAACGGTACAGCAGTTTTCGCTGCGGCCAGGCGATATCGTCAACCCGATGATCCGTTCCGCCGGCATCCTGATCCCCGAAGATCGCCGGATAGGACTGGTCGCGGGCTTCGGCCAGATCGAGGCCCAGGTCATCAGGAAAGGGATGATCGCCGAAGCGACCTGCATCGGCAAGCCCTTCACCATCATCCCGATGGTCGTCACCGAGGTCCAGAAGGTCGTTGCCGCCGGTCAGGTCCGCCCGACGGATCAGCTCCTGGATGTGCAGCAGACAGCGCGGCCCGGAACGCTGACCACCTATCTGGAGCCGCTGTTTCAGGGACAGCTCGACGGCATCCCTCCAGGCAGCAGCTGCATTGCCAATGCCTATACCAGCAATCATGAGGAGCTGACACATGGAGATCTGAGCGCGCCGCACCGTTTCCTCCTGCATATGATCGACACGGTCGGCTTGGTGCACGCCATGATACTGAGGTTGCAGGCGCTCATGCTGCCGGTCCAGACGCTGGTCCTGAAAGGGCATTGAAATCGTCAGCGGCTGTCAAAGTGAACCTTTTCCGACGGAACCCGGAAAAGGTTGGAGAGTTTAACTTGGTCAGTCCGATCCGAGTTTTCCCGGATCGTTGGTGATGCCGGAATTGGGGCAACCAGTCCGCCACGCAGAAGGTGCCAAGATGACCAACAGCGCCGACAAGCCCGAGGAAGACATCGAGAATTTGCTGCCAACGGCAAAGGACGTGATGCGCAAGATCGCGGCCGTCGAGGGCGAAAAGGCATCACTCGAGTTGCAGCATGCCAAGGATGCCGAGGCGGAAAAGAAGAAGCTGATCGATCAGTTGCGCCAGCCGTCCGGGCTTTCGCGTGAAGGTCGCATCAAGCTGGCCGCGCAGGTCATTCAGCGCGCCGTCAACGCCGGCCTCACGGAGGTCGAGGTGTATCGCTTTCCCAACGAGCTCTGCACCGACCGCGGACGCGCCCTCAACCAGGGAGAAGCCGGTTGGGAAGAAACGCTGACCGGGATTCCGCGGGAAATCTACGAATTGTGGCGCGAGCATCTCAAGCCGCGCGGCTACAAGATCCGCTATCAGGTCATCGACTATCCGGGCGGCATCCCCGGCGATATCGGAGTGACCCTCAGCTGGCATTGATGCCCTTACGCCTGGTGAAACGCCATGTTGGAGAGCAGAGCACAGCCAACCGATAGAACCGACAAGATCGGCCGGAAGGCCTATGACAAGGCGCTGCGCAAGCTGCAGGTGGAGCTTTGCCACCTGCAGGCGTGGGTGAAGCAGAAGGGCCTGCGTGCGATCATCGTCTTCGAGGGTCGCGACGCGGCTGGCAAGGGCGGCACCATCAGGGTGCTGACCGAGCGGGTAAGCCCGCGCGTGTTCCGGGTGGTGGCGCTGCCCGCGCCCTCCGACCGCGAAAAGACCCAGATGTTCATGCAGCGCTACATCGAACGGTTCCCGGCCGCGGGCGAGATCGTGATCTTCGACCGCAGCTGGTACAATCGCGCCGGCGTCGAATATGTCATGGGCTTCTGCACGCCAGCCGAGCACGAGCGCTTCCTGGAATTGTGCCCGGAAGTCGAGAAATACATTGTCGACGGCGGCATCATCCTCATCAAGCTCTGGCTCGAGGTCGGGATGGAGGAGCAGGAACGGCGCTTCGCGGCACGCATCGACGATCCGATGCGACAGTGGAAGCTGAGCCCGATGGACCTCGAATCCTACCGGCGCTGGTACGATTATTCCAAGGCGCGCGACAGCATGCTGTTTGCTACGCATACCGATTTCGCGCCCTGGTACATCGTGCGCTCAGACAACAAGCGGCGGGCCCGCCTCAATTGCCTGGCGCATATCCTCAGCGCCATCCCATACAAGAAGCCGCCCAAGACACGCGTCAAGCTGCCCCCAAGATCGACAAAAGACGCCTATAATGACCAGGAAAGCCTGCGTCAGATGATGTTTGTCGAGGAAAGATACTGAATTCGGCAAGTGGGAGTCCCAATGGACTGGCAGAGAGCGCAGCACGGCGCCGCGCAGGCGACGGGTTCGGGAGGACGCCGCGAGGATGTCATGGCTGCAAACCGCGAAGTCGAGCTCAAGCTTGCGGTGCCGCGCGGCGCGCTGAAGGACATCGGCCAGGTCGCCCAGGCCGCCGGCGCAACTCACGACACAAGCCCGCAGCCGCTTCGTTCCGTATATTTCGACACCCGCAAGCACAGGCTGCACCAGCGCGGCTATGTGCTGCGCATTCGCAACAACGGCGGCCCCGGCAATATCCAGACGGTCAAGACCCTCAAATCCGCCGACGGCGGCCTGACCCGCGGCGAGTGGGAGACGGGCGTGCAAGGCAAGAAGCCCCGCCCCGACCCGCTGGGCAACTCCCCCTTGGCAGAGGTTCTGGACGACCCCGCCGACTGGCGCAAGCTGCGGCCTCTCTTCACCGTCGAGGTCGAGCGCGACACCTACCTGCTGCATCGCGACGGCGCGACGATAGAACTCGCGCTCGACGACGGGGTGGTGCGCAACGAGCACGAGGAACAGAGCATCGTCGAGGCCGAGCTTGAGCTGAAGGCCGGCGAGCCGGGCGCGCTGTTTGCCTTCGCCCGCGAGATCAGCGCCGCCGTCCCGACCATGGTGTCGCTCACCTCCAAGGCCGAGCGGGGCTACCGCTTGCTCGCGGGGGAAACCTCGCGCCCTACCGTCAGCCTCGACTTCGCGCTGCATCGGAAAATGACCACGGCCGAGGCGGTCCGCGCCGTCGGCTTCACCTGTCTTGCGGCGTTGTTCGACAATCTGGCGATCCTCGTCCGCGAAGGGACGCCGGATGCCGTGCACCAGTCCCGCGTCTGCGTGCGGCGCCTGCGCGCTCTGGTGTCCTTGTTCAAGCCGGCGCTCGACTGGCCAGATGGCCGGACCATCCGCGCCGACCTGAAATGGCTCTGCGACCTTCTGGGCGACGTGCGCGAGCTCGACGTCTTCATCAAGTCGGTGCTTGAGCCCAGCGCCGCCGCCAATCCGGACGTGCCCGGCTTCAAGCCGCTGCTGGCCACGCTTCACGAGCGCCGCGACCACACCTATGACCTGGCCGTCGACGAACTTCGCTCGCCACGGATGTCGGGCCTGAGCCTGGCTCTGGTTGCCCATCTCGAGGGCTTGCTGGCTCATGGCCCGCCCGGCAACAGCGCGCAGCGCGAGCGCGACAAGCCTGTTCGGCGCTTTGCCGCCAAGGAGCTTCGCCGGCGCCTGCGCTCGCTGCTGAAGGACAGCGCAGCGCTGGACCAGATGCCGCCGGAAGAACGGCACAAGATAAGGATACGCGCCAAGAAGCTGCGCTACATGGCCGAGCCCTTCCAGGGCATCGTCGGGTGGAAGCGGTTTTCGGACGTGGTGTCGTCCCTGCACGAGATCCAGGACACACTGGGTGAGCTCAACGACTACAAGGTCAACCGCGACATGGCGCTGGACTACGCCAAGAAGGCACTGGATCCCGGTTCCGCCGACAGCTCGGCCGCGCTCGCCGCCGGCGTGGCCGCCGCCGGCGGCAGCGAGGACACCGCAACGGCGTTGAACAACGCCATTGCCGCACGCCGCCGGCTCGCGCGGGTTCCGGCCCTGCGCCCCGGCTGACATGCCCCAGCCGGCCCCACGGCTGGCCGTTTCGCCTCGTGTTACGCCTTCAAGGCTTGGTCCATGCGGGAAATTGGCAGATGCTTGCCTGGCTTCCTCTCCTGAGAGGGCTCAAGGGCTACGATCGCGCCTGGCTGGGCCGCGACGTGACCGCCGGCCTTGCCGTCGCCGCCGTGGCGATCCCGAGCGCGATCGCCTATCCCGCCATCGCGGGCCTTCCGCCCGAAGTCGGCATGTATTCCAGCATACTGCCGCTCATCGGCTACGCCCTGTTCGGGCCGTCGCGGCAGCTCATGGTGGGGCCGGATGCCGCAACCATGACGGTTCTGGCGGCGGTTCTGGCCGGCACGGCGGCCGACATGCCGGCAGAGCGCATCGCGGCTGCCTCTGCCCTTGCGCTGCTGGTGGGCGTTTTGTGCATCATAGGCGGCAGGCTGCACCTTGGGGTCGTCGCGGCCTTCCTGTCGCGGCCGATCCTGGTGGGCTTCATCAGCGGCATCTCCATTTCGATCATGGTAGGGCAGATCGGCCGCTTCACCGGCCTGCGCATCGAGTCTTCCGGGCTGCTGCCGCCGCTGGTCGAGCTTTTCCAGAAGGCCGGGTCGGTCCACTGGCCGTCCGTCACGCTCGGCGCGGTCATGCTCGCCATCCTGCTTGCGCTGCGGCGCTCGTCGGTTCCGGGCCCGCTGGTGGTCGTCGTCGTGGCGGTCGCGGCATCCGCGCTGCTCGGCTTCGAGAAAATGGGCATCAAGGTGGTGGGCGAGCTGCCCATGGCGCTTCCCGCGCCCTCGCTGCCCTCCGGAACCGGCCTTTCGGCCAGCGATCTCCTGCTCGGCGCGGCCGCGGTGTGGCTCGTCAGCCTCGGATCGGGGCTGGTCGCCGCGCGAAGCTTCGCCGCACGCGGGAAATTCGATGTCGATGCCGATGCCGAGCTGACCGGCTTCGGCGTCGCCAACATCGCATCGGGCCTGTTCAGCGGCTTTCCGGTGACCGTCGCGGACTCGCGCACAGCCGTAAACCTGTCCGTCGGCGGCCGCACGCAACTTGCCGGCGTCGTCGCCGCTCTGGCGCTCACGCTGGCGCTTCTCTTTCTCACCGACGCGCTGCGGCTGCTGCCGGCGCCGGCGCTGGGCGCCATTCTGGCCGCCGCCGCCATCGGCCTGATCGACGTGGCCAGCCTGCGCGAGATCTGGCGCATCAGCCGGATGGAATTCGCCTTCGCAATGATCGGCATGTGGGGTGCTGTCAGCCTCGGCGTGCTCACCGGTGTGGTGGTCGCGGTCGCGGCCACCCTGCTCTACGTGCTGCTGAAGGAAATGCGCCCGCGAGACGCCATGCTCGGACGCATCCCCGGCCGCAGCGGCTTCTACAAGCTGCACCGTTCCCGCACCGCGCGCCCGGTCCCTGGCCTCTCGGTCTGCCTTATCCAGGGAAGCCTTCTGTTCTTCAACATCGACTATGTCAGGGCGCGGCTGAAGAGCATCGTGCAGGCCCTGCCCGCGGACACGCGCTGGTTCGTGCTCGATGCCAGCGCCATCGCCCAAGTGGATTCGACGGCCGCGGCCATGCTCGACGAAATGTGCGCCTTCTGCGCCGAGCGTGGCATCGCGCTCGGCATTGCGGAACTCCACATCGAGCCGATGTCGATTCTGGAGCGCTCGGGCGTGCTCGCCAAGATCGGCAGGTCCATGATCTTCGACGATCTCGAAGACATGCTGACCGCGTTCAGGCACACGCGCGAGAAAAAGAAATCCGGAATGGTGGACCGGCCATAGCGCTGCACGCGCTCCGGCATTTGCAGCCAGCCCGAGATGCTGGCAATCTGGTCAGGACGCCTGTTTCCTTGTCGCGACGCGGGCGATCGTGGTCGGCCCGGGTTTGCCATCGGCCGGCCCGGTCGCCCCTTTCATGAAGCTGGCCAGCCATGTCCGGAAAAGTGCATGACCATCATGTGGTGATCGTGGGCGCCGGTTTCGGCGGCCTCGAAACGGTTCGGCGGCTGAAGGGAGCCGGGGTGCGCGTCACCCTGATCGATCGGCGCAACCATCATTTGTTCCAGCCCCTGCTCTATCAGGTCGCGACGGCTGCCCTCGCCACGTCGGAGATCGCCTGGCCGATCCGCCATCTCGTCAGCAACCGACCCGAGGTGACGACCCTTCTGGCGCAGGTCGTCGGCATCGACACCGCCTGGCGCCGGGTGCTGCTGAATGACGGCAGCGCCGTCAGCTACGACACGCTCGTGCTGGCGACCGGCGCGCGCCACGCCTATTTCGGCCACGACGAATGGGAACCTTTCGCCCCGGGCCTGAAATCGCTCGAAGACGCGATACGGCTGCGCCGGCGCATCCTGCTGGCCTTCGAACGGGCGGAAAGGGAGTCCGACCCCCTCCGCCGCGCCGCCCTGCTGACATTCGTCATCATCGGCGGCGGCCCGACCGGCGTGGAGATGGCCGGCACCATCGCCGAACTGGCCCGGGTGACGCTGTGGCGCGACTACCGCAACATCGATACCCGCATGGCGCGGACCATCCTGATCGAGGCGGGTCCGCGCATCCTGCCCAGCTTTCCACCGGACCTGTCTGCCTATGCGGCCCGGGCGCTGGAAACGCTGGGGGTCGAAGTGCACCTGGGACAGGCGGTGAGCGCCTGCGACGGGAACGGCGTCGTCTATGGCGAAACTCGCCTGCCGGCGGCAACGGTGGTCTGGGCGGCCGGGGTCGCCGCCTCGCCGGCGGCGGAATGGCTCGGCGCGCCTGCCGACCGCGCCGGCCGCGTCGAGGTGGAGCCCAACCTTACCGTGCCGGGGCATCCGGACATCTTCGTCATCGGCGACACCGCCGCCGTCGCGGCGCCGGACGGGTCACCTGTCCCCGGCATCGCCCCGGCGGCAAAGCAGCAAGGCAGCTACGTCGCCTCCGTCATAAGGGCGCGGCTGAAGGGCGACACGGCCGTCGGGCCGTTCCGCTACAAGCATGCCGGCAGCCTGGCCACCATCGGCAAGAGGCTCGCCGTCATCGATTTCGGCTGGATCAAGCTGCGCGGCGCGCTTGCCTGGTGGATCTGGGGCATCGCCCACATCTTCTTCCTGATCGGAGTCAGGAACCGGCTCAGCGTGGCGCTGAACTGGCTGTGGATCCACGCAACCGGACATCGCAGCGCCCTGCTGATCACGCAAGGGCGTCAGGCCGGCATCGCGCCCGTCAAAGAGCGGCAGGACCACCGCGAGGGCGCGCCATGAGGGCCATGGCAGGCGCACCGCGTTCAGAGCATCGGCAGGCTTCCCGGCCAGCGCCCGCGCGGGAACGCCTGGTCGATGCGGGCAATCTCGTCTGCGCTCAGGCGCAGGTCGCCGCCGCCGGCATTCTCTTCCGCATGAGCGGGGCTCGAAGCCTTGGGAATGGCGAAGATCGATGTTTCCCGGGTCAGGAAGGCAAGCGCCACCTGCCGCGGCGTTGCCCCGTGCGCCTCGCCGATCTCGGCAAGCAGCCGTCCCGCAGCCGAGGCCTCGTGGGGAAACGCCCCCTGGCCGAAAGGGCTGTAGGCCACGACGGCCACGCCATGGGCCTGGCACCATTGCATAATGCCGTGCTCGATGGCGCGTTCCTGCAGATAGTAGATCACCTGGTTGCAGGCGATCTTGCCCGGCCCGGCCACGCTCAGCGCCTCTTCCAGATCCTCCACGTCGAAATTGCTCACGCCCCAGGAGAGGATCTTGCCCGCCTTCTGCAGATCCTCGAAGGCCGCGAAGGTCTGGTCGAGCGGATAGATGCCGCGCCAGTGCAGCAGGTAGCAGTCCAGCCGGTCCGTCCTGAGGCGCTTCAGCGATCTCTCGCAGGCGGCGATGGTGCCGGCGCGCGTTGCGTTGCTGGGCAGCACCTTGGAAACGATGAAGGCCTCGTCGCGCCGCCCGGCGACCGCCTCGGCGACCACCAGCTCGGCATCGCCGTAGAGTTCGGCGGTGTCGATATGCGTCATGCCGAGTTCCAGCCCGCGGCGCAGCGTCGCAACCGCCGAGGGCCAACGCGCCTCGTCAAGACGCCACGTGCCCTGCCCTATCCTCGAGACCTCGCGGCCGGTCGGCCCGAACAGATGGCGCTGCATGGCGGTGCTCCGGTCCGTCTTGACGTGCTGCCAATGGTAACGGCACGCCGAAGCTTCTGTTTCACCGATCGCGGCCCCATGTTCAAGCCGGGGTTTCCGCTGGGTGACAATCATATTTCCGCGACTGGCCCATTCCCACCGCCGCGACAGGGGCAGAAAAGGCCCGGTCCGCCCCCGGGTAGCGGTCGAAACGACCAAAAATTTCGAAAAAGAGCCGAGCGGGGGTACAAAAAATGCTCGCGAGAGGCAGTTTGTACCTTCTGTGGGTTGGCTTGGGGTGGCCAACTATGGCAAATGCAGGTCGCGCGCAGCTTGCGCGTACAGCTGAGGATCTCAAAAGAAGGAACCATGATGTCTGAGGGAAGTCTTCTCGATAACGCTCTTGTCCGCCTCGACGAGGCAGCTGCACACCTGAACATCGACGCCGACGTCATCGAGAAACTGAAATTCCCACGAGAGACTACCAAGGTTCGCCTGATGATCCGCATGGACGACGGATCGCGAAAATCGTTCCTGGCATGGCGATGCCGATATGACGACACGCGCGGGCCGACCAAGGGCGGCATTCGCTTCCATCCTGATGCGACCATCGACGAAGTCGAGACGCTGGCTTTCTGGATGACCTTCAAATGCGCCGTGATGAACCTGCCCTATGGCGGCGGCAAGGGTGCCGTGCAGGTCGATCCGTGCAAGCTCTCCAAGGCCGAGGTGGAACGCCTTTCGCGTGCCTATATCCAGGCCTTCGCCCGCATCATCGGCCCCGACCGCGACATTCCGGCGCCCGACGTCTACACCAACTCCATGATCATGGGCTGGATGGCCGACGAATATGCCCAGATCGTCGGCCAGGCCGAGCCTGCCGTCATCACCGGCAAGCCGATCGCGCTCGGCGGCTCGCTGGGCCGCGGCGATGCCACGGCTCGCGGCGGCTACTATCTGGTGCGCCACCTGGCCAAGGATCTCGGCCTGGCCACCAACATGCGCGTCGCCATTCAGGGCTTCGGCAACGCCGGCCAGCACATTGCCCGCCTACTCGCCTCCGACGGCCACAAGATCGTGGCGGTGTCGGACTCCGAGGGCGCGGTCTACGCGGCGGCCGGCCTTGACCTCGACGCGCTGTTCGCGGCCAAGAACGAGGGGCACTCCGTCGTCTCGACCGTCGGCAAGAACGGCCACCAGGCGCTCTCGGCCGACGATCTCGTCGGCGTGGAATGCGAGCTGCTGGTTCCGGCAGCACTCGAGAACATGATCCACGAGGACAACGCCGCCAGCGTCAAGGCGAAGCTGGTGCTGGAACTCGCCAATGGTCCGGTGACGCCGGAAGCCGACGAGATCCTGGCCGAGAACGGCGTGATCGTTCTGCCCGACATACTGGCCAATGCCGGTGGGGTCACCGTGTCCTACTTCGAGTGGGTGCAGAACCGGCAGGGCTACTACTGGACGGTCGAGGAAATCCACGTGCGCCTGCGCACCATCATGGAGCGCGAGGGGCAGGCGATCTGGGACATCTCCCGCGAGAAGAACGTCACCATGCGCACCGCTGCCTACGTGCATGCGCTGAGCCGTCTCGCCGAGGCCATCGAGGCGCACGGCACGCAGAACTTCTTCATGAGCTGATCTGTCGTCATGACAAGTTTCTCCCCGTCCCGCGACGGGGAGAAACACTGCGCTCACGCGCGCGCGGCGTGTTGCTTGCCTTCCGCCGCCAGCCGGTCCAGATGCGTGCGGATATGCGCCGCTTCCGCCGGCGTGTTGGCCAGCGCGATGGCGCGGTCGAAGGCGCAGCGCGCATCCGCCGAGCGGCCAAGCTGCATCAACAGATAGCCCTTGAGCCCAAAGAAGTAGAAATAGCCCGACAGGCGTTCTTCCAGCGGCTCGACAATGGCGAGCGCCGCCTCGGGCCCGCGCACCTTGGCGACCGCAACGGCGCGGTTCAGCGTCACCACCGGCGACGGCTCCTGCCGCTCCAGCATGGCATAGAGCAGCTCGATCTCCGCCCAGTCGGTATCTTCCGCCTTCGCCGCGCGCGCATGGAGCGCCGCAATCGCCGCCTGCAGCAGATACGGCCCCGGCTGGCGATGGCGCATCGCCTTGTCGATCAGCGCCAGCCCCTCGGCAATC
>JAEWHN010000307.1 GCA_023387775.1 Pseudomonadota bacterium
TTCACCGGCATCGACTCGCCCTATGAGCCGCCGGAAAGTCCGGAAATCCACCTTCGGACACTCGGCAGGACGCCCGAAGAGATGGTAGATGTTCTCGAAGGCTGGTTACGTGAGCGCGACATTGCAGATCAACACTACGACGACGGCGGCGGCATCTGACGACGAGGCGATCCTCTCGGTTTTCGAGAGGCTGGCGCTTCAGGCCGGGCAGGTAATCATGGATATCTTCCATTCGAAGGTGTCCGTGGAGCAGAAGGCGGACTCCTCGCCGGTGACGGAGGCCGACCGGGCGAGCGAAAAGCTCATCCTTGCGGGGCTGCGCGCGGCCTTTCCGAACATTCCCTGCGTGGCCGAGGAAGAGATTTCGGCCGGGGTAGGAACGCCGGAGCTCGGGCGCTGCTTCTTCCTGGTCGATCCGCTCGACGGCACCAAGGAATTCGTCAGCCGCAACGCCGATTTTACCGTCAATATCGCGCTGGTGCGCGACGGAGTTCCGGATATCGGCGTGGTCTATGCGCCGGGCAGCGGCCGGTTCTTCGCTGGCCGTTCGGGCAAGGCGGAAGCGCTGACCCTCGGGCAGGATCAGACCATATCCGGCCGGCATCAGATCTGGGTGAGGGAAGGGCGACCGCCCTTGACCGTAGTTGCCAGCCGGTCGCACCGCACGCCCGAAACCGACGACTATATCCGGCGCATCGAGGCGGCCGAGATCGTCTCGGTCGGCTCATCGCTGAAATTCTGCCTCATCGCCGCGGGCGAGGCGGACCTTTATCCGCGCTTCGGCCGCACAATGGAATGGGACACGGCGGCGGGGGATGCCGTGCTGCGCGCGGCAGGCGGCAGCACGACGACGGCGGGCGGCAAGACGCTGGTCTATGGCAAGCGCAACCGGGCGGGTGAGGCGGATTTTGCTAACCCGTCCTTCGTGGCCATGGGCCGCGTTGAGGGCGCGCCGGAGTTTTAGACGCCTAGTTATGCATCGGACTGCCGGTTGAGAGTCCGAGGCCTGGGTCCCCGGAACCTCCGCACTTCGCTTCGCTCCTGCTCCGGCCCGAGGACGACGGAAGTTTCGCGTCCTACCGCTAACCTTCAGCGTTGCGCCGGGCCCTACTTGCCACCGTCGTCCTCGGGCCCCGAGGGCGAGCGTAGCGAGCGACGAGGGGTTCCGGGGACCCATGCCTCGACCTTTCGTCCGGCAGTCCGGTGCGGATGAAGCGCACCAAGCCGGAATAAAAAAACCGCGCGCCGTTTCCAGCGCGCGGTTCATGGGGCAAGGCCGCAGCCGGAATGGCCGCAGCTATTGCATCATTCGGCAGCTTGCGCCGTCCGAGCAGCTATAAAATCGCTGATCGCGTTGATGATGCGGTCCTGGTCCTGATTGCTCAGATAGGGGTGCATCGGCAGGCACAGGATGCGCTCGGGCAGGCTTTCCGAGACCGGAAGGCCCTTCGGCGTGCGCGGGTAGTGGTTGTACGCGACCTGCTGGTGCAGCGGCTTCACGTAGTAGATCACCGAGGGGATGCCGAGCGATTGCAGGTGCGCCTTGAGCTCGTCGCGGTGGGGCGTCTCGATGGCATATTGCGCCCAGGCCGAGCGGCGGCTTTCCGGCGCATGCGCAACCTTGACGACGTTGTGCAGGCCGTCGCGATAGCGCTGCGCCACCTTCTGGCGGGCAACCATCTCGTCTTCGAGGATCGCCAGCTTCTCGATCAGGATCGCCGCCTGCAGCGTGTCGAGGCGCGAGTTCAGGCCGACATGGACGTTGTCGTACTGGGTCTCGCCCTTGCCGTGGAAGGCGAAGGAGCGCAGGCGTGCGGCCAGTTCGTCGTCATTGGTGAACATGGCGCCGCCGTCACCGTAGCAGCCGAGCGGCTTGGCCGGGTAGAAGCTGGTGGAGCCCACGGTGCCGAAGGCGCCGCACATCTTGCCATCGGCCTTGCCGCCGATCGACTGGGCGGCATCCTCGATGACCATCAGGTTCTCGCGGGCGGCGATCTCGGCAATGGCATCGTAGTCGGCGGCGAGGCCGAACAGGTCGACCGGGATGATCGCCCTGGGCTTCAGCCGGCCCTCGGCCTTGATCATGGCGATGGCCGCTTCGAGGCTGTCGATGTCGATGTTGTAGGTGTCGGGATCGATGTCGATGAACACCGGCTCGGCCTTGGCCAGGGCCACCACCTCGGCAGTGGCGGCAAAGGTGAAGCTCGGCACGAATACGGCGTCGCCCGGCCCGATGCCGGAAGCCAGAAGCGGCAGCAGCAGCGCATCCGTGCCGTTGGCGCAGGCGACGACATGCTTGACGCCGACATAGGCGGCCAATTGCTTCTCGAATTCGGCCACCTCGGGCCCGAGGATGTACTTGCCTTCGTTGACCACGCGGTCGATCGCCGCGGTCAGCTTGTCACGAATTCTTTCGCGCTGCGCGCCCAGATCGATGAACTGCATCTCTGCTCCAAAGCCAGTGTTTTCGCGGATATCAGCAGGGCTGATAGCAGAGTTGATCCGCGCCCGGAAGGTTTGCGGGCAGGCGCGGCCAGGTGTCGCGTTACCGCTGCCCGGGAGTTTGACCTTCGAAGCAGCCTGAAAAGCGGGATTCAAGCGGGATCAAGGGCTCCGCGCATGGAAGCCGTCGCGGACCGAAATATAAAGTGATCGAGCTACGGGGGACATGAAGCCCCTTGGGGCCGTGTCAGGCGATCTCGTGTCGCCAGGGTGGATTTGCGCCCGCGCGCGACACGGTAACGGCCGCAGCCTTTGCCCCGAGCGTCAGGGCCGCATGGATTTCGGTGGCCGAAAGGGCCGCGAGCTGGGTCTTGGTCAGCGCGCCCTGTTCGTGCAGGGAAGCCAGCAGGCCCGCGTTGAACGTGTCGCCTGCGCCGACCGTGTCGACCACGGTTACCGGCTGCGAAGAGACGTGCACTGTGTGGCTTCTGGTATAGGCCGTCGCGCCCGCCGCGCCCTTTGTCACGACGATCAGCTTGGGTCCGTTTGCCAGCCAGACGCGCAGGAAATCTTCCTCGTCGCCCTCGTGGCCGAACCAGGAAAGATCCTCGTCCGACAGCTTGACGATGTCGGCCATGGCCACCATGCGCAGGATGCGGGCGCGGTGCTTCTCGTGGTCGGAAATGAAGCCCGGCCGGATGTTGGGGTCGAGCATGGTCACGCGGCGCGCGTGCTCGCGCCGCATCAGCGCCTCGTAGGCAGAGCCCGAGGGCTCCGGGATCAGGCTGATGGCGCCGAACAGCATGGCGTGGATATCCTCGCCGATCTCCGGCAGGTCGGCCTCGCTCAGCATGCGGCCGGCGGTGTTCTCGTCGTAGAAGGTGTAGCTGGCGTGGCCGTCGTCGAGGCGCACGAAGGCGAGCGTGGTGGGGCGCGCCGAGACGCTGGCGTAGCGCGAACCGACATTGCTGGAGGCCAGCACTTCGCGGATCTGTTGGCCGAAGAGATCCGAGGAAAGGCCGGAGAAGAACTCCACCGGCACGCCGAGTCGGCCGAGCGCGATGGCCGCATTAAAAACGGCACCTCCGGCATAGGGCGCGAAGGACGGTTCGCCCGCCGTGCTCTGGCGCGGCAGCATGTCGATCAGGGCTTCGCCGCAACACAGGATCATGCTTCTGGCTCTCCGTCGGTCAGCATCGTCAACATGGCTTAAGGCCAGCCCAACCGCCCCGCAAGACCGAAAAGCCATCGCGCTCGACACGATGCGGGTGCCTTGCTTTCTCCTTGATGATCAGCATGTTGGAGCCGTTGATTTGGAAGACGATTGCGTTTGCGCGGCACCGTCCGTTGCGAAAGGGATCAAACGCGCTTTTGCATGGATCGATAAGCACGCCACGGCGTTCACGCCGTTGTTCATGAATTTGCGAATAAGGCTGACTGACAGATGATTAAGACGATCGCGACGCAACCTTTCGACGACCAGAAGCCTGGAACGTCGGGCCTGCGCAAGAAGGTGCCGGTGTTCCAGCAGCCGCACTATGTCGAGAACTTCGTCCAGTCGATCTTCGATGCGCTCGAGGGCTTTGAGGGCGAGACGCTGGTGCTTGGCGGCGACGGCCGCTATTACAACCGCGAGGTGATCCAGAAGGTCATTGCCATGGCGGCAGCCAACGGCTTCGGCCGGCTGATCGTGGGGCAGGGGGGTATCCTGTCGACGCCCGCCGCGTCGCACATCATTCGCAAATACAAGGCCTTCGGCGGCATCATCCTTTCGGCCAGCCACAATCCCGGCGGTCCGCAGGGCGATTTCGGCATCAAGTACAATGTCGGCAATGGCGGCCCCGCGCCGGAGAAGGTCACCGACGCGATCTACCAGCGCTCCAAGGCGATCACCCGCTACAAGATTGCCGATATCCCGCCGGTCGACATAGACACGGTAGCGACGCTGGACGTGGCCGGCATGACCGTTGATGTCATCGACCCTGTCGCAGACTATGCGCAGATGATGGAAAGCCTGTTCGATTTCGATGCGATCAGGAAGCTGTTCAAGTCGGGCTTCCGCATGCGCTTCGACGCCATGCATGCCGTGACCGGACCCTACGCCAAGGAAATCTTCGAGCACCGACTTGGCGCGCCGGACCACACCGCGCGCAACTACCATCCGCTGCCGGATTTCGGCGGGCATCATCCCGACCCGAATCTGGTCAATGCAAAGCCTCTCTATGACGAGATGATGGGGCCAGATGCGCCCGATTTCGGCGCGGCCTCCGATGGCGACGGCGACCGCAATCTGATCATCGGGCGAGGCATCTTCATCACCCCTTCCGACTCGCTGGCGATGCTGGCGGCGAACGCCCATCTGGCACCGGGCTACAGCGACGGGCTGAAGGGCATCGCGCGCTCCATGCCCACCAGCGGCGCGGCCGACCGCGTTGCTGAAAAGCTGGGCATCGGGATCTACGAGACCCCGACCGGCTGGAAGTTCTTCGGCAACCTGCTGGACGCCGGCATGGTGACGATCTGCGGCGAGGAAAGCGCTGGCACCGGCTCCAATCATGTGCGCGAGAAGGATGGCTTGTGGGCAGTGCTTCTGTGGCTCAACATTCTTGCGGTGCGTGGCGAGAGCGTGAAGGAAATCGCCAGAAAGCACTGGGAGATCTATGGCCGGAACTACTATACGCGCCACGACTATGAGGAAGTCGACGCCACCCGTGCCAACCGCATGATCGAGGAACTGCGCGCCAAGCTGCCGAGCCTTGCCGGCACGACGGTGCGCGGGATGAAGGTCGAGAAGGCGGACGATTTTTCCTATCACGATCCCGTCGATGGCTCGGTGAGCGAGCATCAGGGCATCCGCATATTCTTCGAGGGCGGCGCACGGCTGGTGCTTCGCCTTTCCGGCACCGGGACCTCCGGTGCAACCGTGCGGCTCTATGTCGAGCGCTATGAGGTCGCCACGGGGCGCCATGACCTGGAGACGCAGGCCGCGCTGGCCGACCTGATCGCCGCCGCCGACGACATTGCCGGAATTCGTGCGCATACCGGCCGCGAAGGACCGAGCGTCATCACCTGACCGACGCGGAAAAAGGCCGAGGCGACGCGAGGTACCGCGTCGCCTTGGTTCGAAGTACGCCCGCTCTCAGATGCCGCCGATCCGGACGACGGCTTCCCGAGTGATGACAACGCTCGGCAAATTCAAGCTGCCGAGCAGCTTCCAGACCGGTAACGCGCCGGTGTCATAGCGCACCTTGATCATCAACCTGGTGCCTTCTCCCGGGATCTCGCGCGTCTCGATGGCAAGGCGCGCGGGGTCTATGAATGGGTGGGTGAGGCCGTATGTTCGCATCGAGCTGGCGCGGTCCTCCCCGCCGATTGCCGAGCGAGCTGCCTCCGATGCGATCTGCTGGACCGAAATGCTCGCGCCGAAGTAGGTCCCGCAGGCAATCATCCCCACGGTAAACAGCATGAACATTGTCGTGAGTAGCAGGAAATCCAGCGCGGAAAACGCCGACTGATGCTGTGGAACGTTCATTCCAGGAACCCCGACCGTTTCTCTCGAGCAACCGCAGAAGCCTCGAGCCCCACAGCCAACGTAACCCTTGATTGTGTAAAATGCGTTTATATGCACGTAAAAAGTGTATATCGACGTGAGAAGAAGTTTCGCTCGGGGAATTCAGAGTCGGTTGAATTCGAATTTTCCGCTCGCTAGTGTTCGCACAGAACGGTGGCCCGACGGCCGCCGGCTCGCTCAACGAAGCCGAGGGAGGAGACTTCGGCCTAGGGGCGCCAAGTGGCCTGGTCGTCACTGAGGGGTGACGACAAGCTGGGAGAGAGAGACATGATGCTCAAAAAATTCCTGAAGGCGACGGTTTTCGCTGTCAGTGTGTCCATGGCGGGCGGCGTGTTGATGACGCCGGCCCTCGCCGAGATGGTCTACAATCGTGGCAACTCGGCCGATCCGGAATCGCTGGACCCGCACAAGACCTCCACGGTTTATGAGGCACATATCCTGCGCGACCTGTTCGAAGGCCTGGTGATGCAGGACAAGGACGCCAACCTGATCCCGGGCGCGGCCGAAAGCTGGACCGTATCGGACGACGGCACGGTCTATACGTTCAATCTGCGCAAGGACGGCGTGTGGTCGGACGGCAGCCCGGTTACGGCTGACGACTTCGTCTACTCGTTCCGCCGCCTGCTCGATCCGGAGACCGCGGCGGAATACGCATCCATGCTCTATGTCGTGAAGAACGGCGAAGAAGTGAACACCGGCAAGGCGAAGCCCGAGGAACTGGCGGTGAAGGCGGTCGATCCCTCGACTTTCGAGGTGACGCTGAAGGCGCCGACTCCCTACTTCCTCGAGATGCTGACCCATCAGTCGACCTATCCGATCAACAAGGCCTCGATCGACAAGCTCGGCAACGACTGGATCAAGCCCGGCAACATGGTTTCGAACGGGGCTTTCACGCTAGCGGAGTTCGTGCCCAACGATCACATCAAGCTGGTCAAGAACCCGAAATTCCACGACGCCGAGAACGTCAAGCTCGACGTGGTGAACTACCTGCCGACCGAAGACCGCTCGACCGCGATGAAGCGCTTCGAGGCTGGCGAACTCGATTCCAACGACGATATCCCGACCGAGCAGTTGACCGATCTGAAGGCCAAGTTCGGCGACCAGCTCCGCATCGGACCGTATCTCGGCACCTATTATTACGCGATCAAGACCGACAAGGAGCCCTGGAACAACGTGGAGCTGCGCAACGCCATCTCCATGGCGATCGACCGTGATTTCCTGGCCGAGAAGGTCTGGCAGAACTCCATGCTGCCCGGCTACTCGATGGTGCCCCCCGGCATCGACGGCTACACGCCGGCAATGGCTTCCTTCGCCGAAGAATCGCAGATCGACCGCGAAGACAAGGCCAAGGAAATCCTGACCAAGCTGGGCTACGGGCCCGACAAGCCGGTGAAGATGGAAATCCGCTACAACACGTCGGAAAACCACAAGAACACCGCGGTCGCGATCCAGGAGCAACTGAAGCCGCTCGGCGTTGAGGTGACCCTGCTGAACACGGACACCAAGACGCACTACGGCCATCTTGAGCAGAAGGGCGACTTCGACGTCGCGCGTGCCGGCTGGATCGCCGACTACAAGGATCCGGAGAGCTTCCTCGGTATCTCGCGCAAGGCCAGCGGCAACAACTACTCGAACTATGACAGCCCGAAGTTCGAAGAGGCGATGGACAAGGCGGCCGCTGCTGGCGGCAAGCCGGAAGAGCGAATGGACGAGCTGGAAAAGGCCGAACGCGTGCTGATCGACGAGGTCGGCCAGATTCCGCTGCTCTACTACAGCTATCACAACCTCGTTTCGTCGAAGCTCAAGGGCTTCGACGAGAACGTGATGGATATCCATCCGTCCCGCTTCATCAGCAAGGAATAGTTCCCGAGCCGATGTCCGCCGCTTCCCGTGAGGAGGCGGCGGCCTCAGCTCTACAGCGACAGCGGGGAACCCATGCTGCTCTATGTCTTCCGGCGGCTTCTCACCGCCATTCCGACGCTCTTCGTCATCGTGACGCTGGCGTTCTTCCTGATCCGCGTTGCGCCTGGCGGGCCGTTCAACCAGGAACGCGGACTAAGCCCGGAGATCAAGGCCAATCTCGAAGCCCAGTTCGGCCTCAACGACCCGCTCTGGCAGCAATATCTGAACTATCTCAACAACCTGCTGCACGGCAATTTCGGGCCGAGCTACAATCTGCCTGACTTCACAGTCGGCGAATTGTTCGCAAAGGGACTGCCGATCTCGATCCAGCTCGGCGCTTCCGCGCTGACCCTGGCGCTGCTGGTGGGCTGCATTCTGGGCGTCATCGCCGCGCTCAACCAGAACAAGGCGGCCGACTACGGGGTCATCGCCATTGCCACCGCCGGCAGCACCATCCCCACCTTCGTGATCGCCCCGGTGATCCAGCTACTGTTCGGCCTGACCTGGAAGCTACTGCCGATCGGCGGCTGGGGCGACGGGGCGCTGATCAACAAGATTGGCCCGGTGTTGACGCTGGCGCTGCCTCAGATTGCCATCGTCGCACGGCTGATGCGCGGGTCGATGATAGAATCCATGCGCTCGCACCACATCCGGACCGCCCGCGCGCTGGGCCTTTCCGAATGGTCGGTGGTGGTCAAGCATGCGCTGCGCGGCGCAGTGCTGCCGATCATCTCCTATGCGGGGCCTGCCGCGGCGGCGTTGCTGACCGGCTCCATCATCGTGGAGACGATCTTCGCCATTCCCGGCGTGGGCCGCTACTTCGTCGATGCGGCGCTCAACCGCGACTACACGCTGGTGATGGGCACCGTGGTGGTGATCGCGCTTTTCACCATCGTTTTCAACCTGATCGTCGATCTGCTCTACGCGGTGGTCGATCCGAGGGTGCGCTATGACTGATGTTGCACTCGACGCGCCCATTGCAGGGCGTTCGTTCTGGGGCGATGCCTGGGCGCGCCTGAAATCCAACAAGGCGGCCATGGTCAGCCTGTTCTACCTGGCCTTCATGGCGATCGTCTGCGTCGCCGGCCCCTCCCTGGTGCCGCACGAATACACCACGATATATGCGGACTATGTGCGCACGCCGCCCAGCCTGTCGGCCTATCCGAAGGCCGACATGATCGAGAGTGCGCTGCGCGACGCGGTCAAGCGCATGCGTGTCGATGTCGATGAATGGCACCAGGACGGCGACCGGGTCTTCGTCACGGTGAGTTCGTCGAAGCCGGTCGATGAGCGCAGCACGCGCTATCTCGACCGCTCCGACACGTTCGACAACACCCGCATCGAAAACAAGTCTGACGACGGGCTGAAGATGACGATGAGCGCGTCGGTCAAGCAGCAGTATTTCCTGTTTGGCACGGACAATACCGGCCGGGATCTCCTGGCGCGTACCCTGATGGCTGGGCGCGTGTCGCTTGCGATCGGGCTGCTCGCCGGCATTGTGGCGGTGGCGATCGGCGTGGTCTACGGCTCGGTTGCCGGCTTCACCGGCGGCAAGACCGATGAGGTGATGATGCGCATCGTCGACGTGCTCTATTCGCTGCCCTTCATCTTCTTCGTCATCATGCTGGTGGTGTTCTTCGGGCGGAACTTCGTGCTGATGTTCCTGGCGGTGGGGGCGGTGCTGTGGCTGGACATGGCCCGCATCGTGCGCGGGCAGGCGCTGTCCATCAGGCGGCAGGAATATGTGCAGGCCGCCGAGGCGCTGGGGGTGACGCGACGCGGCATCCTGCAGCGGCATATCGTGCCGAACCTGCTCGGCGTGGTGGTCATCTACATGACGCTGCTGGTGCCGCAGGTGATCATTCTGGAAAGCTTCCTGTCGTTCCTCGGCCTTGGCGTGCAGGAGCCGATGACGAGCTGGGGCGTGCTGATCTCGACAGGCGCCAAGAACATCGGCACCGCCAACTGGCTGCTGCTGTTTCCTGCCGTGTTCCTGGTTTCCACGCTGTTTGCGTTGAATTTCGTCGGCGATGGCCTGCGCGACGCGCTCGATCCGAAGGACCGTTGAAGCGATGACCAACAACCAACCCATCCTTGCCGTGAAGGACCTGCGCGTCCGCTTCCGCACGCTCGACGGCCAGGTGGATGCCGTCAAGGGCATCAACCTGCATGTAAATGCCGGCGAAACGGTCGCTATCGTCGGCGAATCCGGCTCGGGCAAGAGCCAGACCATGATGGCGGCGATGCGCCTTCTGGCCTCCAATGGCGAGGCGAGCGGAACGGTCGACTATCGCGGCAAGAACCTGCTGGCCCTCGACAAGTCGGAACTGAACGACGTTCGCGGCCGCAAGATCACCATGATCTTCCAGGAGCCGATGACCTCGCTCGATCCGCTCTACACCATCGGCAACCAACTCATGGAGCCGATCAGGCGACACCGGAAGCTGAGCGCGGCCGAGGCGCGCAAGGAAGCGTTGCGCCTCCTGGAACTGGTGAAGATCCCCGACCCCGAGCGGCGGATGAAATCCTATCCCTACGAGATGTCGGGCGGCCAGCGCCAGCGCGTCATGATCGCCATGGCGCTGGCCAACGACCCAGACATCTTGATCGCCGACGAGCCGACAACCGCGCTGGACGTGACCGTGCAGGCGCAGATCCTGACGCTGCTGGCCGACCTGCAACGCCGACTCGGCATGGCGATCGTGTTCATCACCCACGATCTCGGCATCGTGCGGCGCTTCGCCGACCGTGTCTATGTGATGCGCTCGGGCGAGGTGGTGGAGGAGGGGCAGGCCGAGGCGCTGTTTGCGGCGCCCAGGCACGACTACACCAAGATGCTGCTTGCGGCCGAGCCGACCGGCCGCAAGGCACCGCCGCCCAGCGGCGCGCCCGTGCTGCTCGAAGGGCGCAATGTCGAGGTGACGTTCAGGATAGGCGGCGGGTTCCTCGCCGGCCCGCCGCTGATGCTGCGGGCGGTGGATCGTATCTCGCTGTCGCTGAAGCGGGGCCAGACCATCGGCATCGTGGGCGAGTCGGGCTCGGGAAAGTCCACGCTGGGGCGCGCGCTGCTGCGCCTGCTGCCGAGCGAGGGCGCGATCCGGTTCGATCACCGCGACATCTCCGCGGTGGGGCCCGACAAGATGCGCCCGCTGCGACGCGAATTGCAGCTCGTCTTCCAGGACCCGTTTGGCTCGCTGTCGCCGCGCATGACCATCGGC
>JAEWHN010000339.1 GCA_023387775.1 Pseudomonadota bacterium
GCGTCGGGCCCTGGCGCTGCGCAATGCGAACAGCTCTGCGCCAGCGCCCGCCGCTTCACTCGCCCATCAGGGCAAAGCCAACGCCGGAAACGAACTCAAAACTGGATAAAACTTGGGGGCAACGTCACCACCGTTGCGCCACCAGCCCGGACATCGTCGGCCTCCACGTGTATCCGGTTCATGACCCGTGTTCCCGTGAGGCCGATGCGGAGGATTATAAGGGAGGCCGAAAGGTGGAGGATAAAGGCAGAGACGATTTTTCTGCGCCTCAATGTTCTCAAGCGCTTGGGTTTGAGACCGCGCCGGGTTTATCCACTTTTGGCCGGCGCCGGCGCCCACCTCCCCCTTGAGGGGAGGTCGCATCCGAGCGCAACGAAGGATGCGGGAGGGGTCATTTCGGCAGCGCGCGGCATGGACCGCCCCCTCCCGGCTGGCCATTGTCCGACTCTCCTCCAGTTGCTGGGAGCCAGCTCGCATTTGGTAGTTCGCCCTCGCGCGCAGGCGCTCCTGGAACGAGAACCAATGAAGTTCCCAGGGCAAATTGTCCAGGATTGGGTGAAGTTTATGCTAGGGCGCCGGCTGGGGGCGGAAGGGGCCTAAGCTCTCCGGGACAGGCGTACTATCGAACGGCATGGAATTCAAAGCCGCTACTTCATTTCCTAGACATCGGCCCACATTAATGAAAAGAGTACGACAGTTTAATGGGGGACAAACATGAAGATAGTTTCGGTAATCAACTACAAGGGCGGGGTAGGTAAAACCTCTCTGACTGCCAATCTTGGGGCCGAGCTCGCTTGGCGTGGAAAGCGCGTACTGATTGTTGACCTCGACGCTCAGGCAAGCCTAACGTTTTCGTTCATCAAGCCCGATGAATGGAGTGACAACTACGAAGCGAATGGAACAATTAAAGCTTGGTTTGACGCCCATGACAGTGGATCTCCCATTGGCTTGACCACACTTGTTCACTCGCCGAAAAATATTAACGAAAGACTTTATCGTCGCGGACAGCTAGACGTCATCTACAGCCATTTGGGGCTTATCAACGTCGACCTGGAGCTCGCCACGAAACTTGGGGGCGCGAATCTCTCTCAAGCGAAGAAAAATTTCATAGCTATTCATCGACGCCTTGCTGACGGCCTGGACGAGCTTTCTCAGAACCAAGAATACGATATCGTCCTGATAGATTGCCCTCCGAATTTCAATATCGTTACTAAAACTGCGATCATCGCCAGTGATTTCATACTCGTCCCAACCCGACCTGATGAACTTTCCACCCTAGGCATCGACTATCTAATGCGGAGCATCAAAGGGCTGGTCAGAGACTACAACGATTATCTCGCCGTTGACCCGAAGCCAACAGATGTGCCGATAACACCGGCTATTGTCGGCGTGGTCTTCACAATGATACAGGAATATGCAAACGAACCAATTTCCGCGCAGCGCAGCTACATAGCAAGAGTGCGGCGCGACAGTGGCCTTCCTGTCTTCGAGTCCTATATCAAGCGAAATGATACACTTTTTGCTGGCGCCCCTGAGTATGGCGTTCCCGTCGTACTGACATCACACAACAACGATAGCCATCAAAGCGTCGTAGACGGACTTGAGGCTGTGACAACTGAATTTGCCCTGAAACTCGGAATATAGAAATGAAAAAGGATGTCTTCGCGAGACTATTGCGCGCGACCGCAAAGGCAGTTGATCGGATGACCTTGGAAGAGGTCGAAGATTTGATCGCCTTGCTTGAGTCCAAGAAGACGCCGCTCAAAAAAAATCTCAAGAATACGCCGCGACAGACGATCGATCAGATTGCTATGCAGCGATTGCTTGCAAGCCTCTCTCAGGCGAGCAGCAGAAGCGAGGGGCAGAACTTATTAAGCGAGTTCAAGCTAGCGCGTCGCGACCTGGAATTACTGGCAAAAGCGGGTAACGTTCACGTTACCAAGGAGGATTCCATGCAGTCTATCGAGCAGAAAGTCATAGAAGCTTTAATAGGCTCACGACTTAACTCAATCGCCATACGCGGCAAGTGATGATCTCCGGGCCGGCTACGCCCGGCCCGCTTTCCCTGCATTCACCGGAACATGGAGGACCTGCTGGGGCCTCATGTTGCACATCCCCTCTCACGCGCCCGCCGTAAACGCCGCAATCGCCGCCATGTTGACGATATCCGAATCCTTGGCGTTGAGCGGCACGATCTGCACCGGCTTGTTGAGGCCGACCAGGAGCGGGCCGATGACGGTGCAGCCGCCGAGTTCCTGCAGCATCTTGGTGGCGATCGAGGCCGAGTGGAACGCCGGCATGACCAGCACATTGGCCGGGCCCTTGAGGCGGCAGAACGGATATTGCTGCATGAGGCGCGGGTTGAGCGCGACGTCGGCGGCCATCTCGCCGTCATATTCGAAATCGACGCGGCGCTTGTCGAGGATCTTCACCGCCTCCTGGATGCGCTCGGAGCGCTCGCCGGCCGGGTGGCCGAAGGTGGAATAGGCGAGCATGGCAATCCGCGGCTCATAACCCATGCGGCGCGCGAAGCCGGCGGCTTCCTCGGCGATGTCGGCGATCTGCTCGGCATTGGGCATGTCGTGCACGGCCGTGTCGGCGACCAGCACGGTGCGGCCGCGGCAGAGCGCGATCGACACGCCGATGACGCGGTGGCCGGGCTTGGCGTCGATGGCGCGGCGCACTTCCTCCAGCGCGGTGGAGTAGTTGCGGGTGACGCCCGTGACCATGCCGTCGGCATCGCCCAGCGCCACCATGGCGGCGGCAAAATGGTTGCGGTCGTTGTTGATCAGGCGCTGGCAGTCGCGGAACAGGAAACCCTGGCGCTGCAGGCGCTCGTAGAGGAAGTCGGCATAGATGGCGTTGCGGCGCGACAGGCGCGCATTGATGATCTCGATGCCGGGCTTGTCGAGGTCGACGCCGGCTTGCCGCGCGTTTTCCTTGATGACGTCGTCGCGGCCGAGCAGGATGGCGGTGCCGAGCTTCTGGTTCACATAGGACACGGCGGCGCGCATCATCTGCTCTTCCTCGCCCTCGGCGAAGACGATGCGCTTGGGCTGGCGGCGCACGCGGTCATAGATGCGCTGCAGCGTCGAGGCGATGGGGTCGCGCCGGGCCGACAGCTCGTTGGCGTATTTGTCGAGGTCGAGGATCGGCCGGCGCGCGACGCCGGTGTCCATCGCGGCCTTGGCGACCGCTACGGGAATGGCCGAGATGAGGCGCGGGTCGAACGGCACCGGGATGATGTAGTTGGGGCCGAATTTCGGCCGGTTGCCCTGGTAGGCGGCGGCCACGTCGTCGGGCACGTCCTGGCGGGCGAGATCGGCAAGCGCGCGCGCGGCCGCGACCTTCATCTCGTCGTTGATGGTGGTGGCGCGGACATCGAGCGCGCCGCGGAAAATGTAGGGGAAGCCCAGCACGTTGTTGACCTGGTTCGGATAGTCCGAACGGCCGGTGGCCATGATGGCGTCGGTGCGGATCTCGGCCACTTCCTCCGGCGTGATTTCCGGATCGGGGTTGGCCATGGCGAAGATGATGGGGTTCTTGGCCATGGACTGGACCATGACCGGGGTGAGCGCGCCCTTGGCCGAAAGGCCGAAGAACACGTCCGCGCCTTCCAGCGCCTCGGCCAGCGTGCGGGCGTCGGTTTCCACCGCATGCGCCGACTTCCACTGGTTCATGCCTTCGGTGCGGCCCTTGTAGACCACGCCCTTGGTGTCGCACAGGATGATGTTTTCGGGCGCAAAGCCCATCGCCTTGATGAGCTCGATGCAGGCGATGCCGGCCGAGCCGGCGCCGTTGCAGACGAGCTTCGTGGTCTTGACGTCGCGGCCGGTAACTTCGAGCGCGTTGATGAGGCCGGCGGCGGCGATGATGGCCGTGCCGTGCTGGTCGTCGTGGAAGACGGGGATGTCCATCAGCTCGCGCAGGCGGCTCTCGATGATGAAGCAATCCGGCGCCTTGATGTCTTCCAGGTTGATGCCGCCGAAGGACGGCCCGAGATAGCGCACGCAGTTGATGAATTCGTCGACGTCGGTGGTGTCGACCTCGAGGTCGATGGCGTCGACATCGGCGAAGCGCTTGAACAACACCGCCTTGCCTTCCATCACCGGCTTGGAGGCCAGCGCGCCGAGATTGCCCAGGCCGAGAATGGCCGTGCCGTTGGAGATCACCGCCACCATGTTGCCGCGGGCGGTGTAGTCGAAGGCGCGGCTGGGGTCTTCGGCGATGGCCAGCACGGGGGCGGCCACGCCCGGCGAATAGGCCAGCGACAGGTCGCGCTGCGTGGCCATGGGCTTGGTGGGGTTTATCTCGAGCTTGCCGGGGCGGCCGGAGGAGTGGAAATCCAGCGCTTCCTGGGTGCCCACGGAGGGGCCTGCGTTGTCGGTTCTGTTGCTGGATGCCATGGTCTCGCGCGGTCCCTTCCCAAGCCGATTTTTGTGGAGTGTTCGGGATTAAGGCTACACTTCGGCCCTGTAAACCGCCAAGCAGGGCAAAGCTGTTTTTTGGACGATAACGTGAACGACGAAACGCCGATCCGCACCGAGGCAAGCACGCCGGCCCCCGGCAGCGGCGCCGCCACGCCGATGATGGAGCAGTTCCTCGAGATCAAGGCGGCGAACCCCGGTTCGCTGCTGTTCTATCGCATGGGCGACTTCTACGAGCTGTTCTTCGACGACGCCGAGATCGCCGCGCGGGCGCTGGGCATCGTGCTGACCAGGCGCGGCAAGCACCAGGGCCAGGACATCCCGATGTGCGGCGTGCCGATCCATGCCGCGGACGACTATCTGCAGAAGCTGATCGGCCTCGGCCACCGCGTCGCCGTGTGCGAGCAGATCGAGGATCCGGCCGAGGCCAAGAAGCGCGGCTCGAAATCGGTGGTCAAGCGCGACGTGGTGCGGCTGGTGACGCCGGGCACCATCACCGAGGACAAGCTGCTGGCGCCGGCGGAATCGAATTTCCTGATGTCGCTGGGGCGGGTCAAGGGCGGCGGTTCGGACAATGCCTATGCCTTGGCGTGGATCGAGCTTTCGACCGGCATTTTTCGCGTCGCCGAGACGAGCGCCGACAACCTGCTGGCCGACATCTTCCGCATCGATCCGCGCGAGCTGATCCTGCCCGAGCCGGTGTTCTACGATGCCGAGCTGAAGCCGGTGTTCGACCTAGTGGGGCGGGTGGCCAGCCCGCAGCCGCCGAGCCTGTTCGATTCCACCTCGGCGCCCGGCCGCATCGCCCGCTTCTTCGAGGTGGCGACGCCGGACAGCTTTGGCACCTTCTCCCGCGCCGAGCTTTCGGCCATCGCCGGCATCGTGGCCTATGTGGAGAAGACGCAGAAGGCGGAGCGGCCGCCGCTGTCGCGGCCCGAACGCGAGCATGCCGGCTCGACGCTGTTCATCGATCCGGCGACGCGGGTCAATCTGGAACTCTTGCGCACCACCAGCGGCGGCCGCGACGGCTCGCTGCTCAAGGCCATCGACCGCACGGTGACCGGCGCCGGCGCGCGCCTGCTGGCCGACCGGCTGATGTCGCCGCTGACCGACCCCAAGGCGATCGCCCAGCGGCTGGATGCTGTCGCCTTCTTCCTCGCCGAGCGGCAACTGGGGGACGCGCTGCGCGGCTGCCTGAAGGGCGTGTCCGACATGCCGCGCGCGCTGACAAGGCTGGCGCTGAACCGCGGCGGCCCGCGCGATCTCGGGGCGCTGCGCTCGGGTTTTGAAGCGGCGCTGGCGATACGCACGCTGTTTGCCGAGATCGAGGTGCCGGTGGAGATTGCGGAAGCACTGGAAGCGATTTCCGCGCTGCCGGCCGATTTCGCGCAGCATCTCACCGGCGCGCTCGACGACGACCTGCCGCTTCTGAAGCGCGACGGCGGCTTTGTGCGCGCCGGCTACCACGCCGAGCTGGACGAGATGCGCGCGCTGCGCGACGAGTCGCGGCGGGTCATTGCCGGCATGGAGCGCGACCTGATCGAGGAAACCGGCATCCGCTCGCTAAAGATCCGGCACAACAATGTGCTGGGCTATTACATCGAGGTGACGGCGAACCATCAGGCGATCATGACCGGCACGGACGAGGCCAAGGCGCGCTTCATCCACCGCCAGACCATGGCCAATGCCATGCGCTTCACCACCACCGAGCTGGCCGAGATGGAGACCAAGATCGCCAATGCCGCCGACCGGGCGCTGGCGATCGAGCTTGCGGCCTTCGAGGCGCTGGTGGCCGAGGCCGTCGGCCACGCCGAGACGATACGCGCCGGGGCGGCGGCCCTTGCCGTGCTCGACGTTTCGGCAGCGCTTGCGGTGCTGGCGACCAGCGAGAACTGGTGCCGGCCGGTGGTGGACGACAGTCTTGCCTTCGAGATCGTCGGCGGCCGCCACCCGGTGGTGGAACAGGCGCTGCGCGCGGCTGGCGAAAACGCATTCGTGGCCAACGATTGCGACCTGTCGCCCGAAGGCGGCGCCAAGGCCGGCGCCATCTGGCTGCTGACCGGCCCGAACATGGGCGGTAAGTCGACCTTCCTGCGCCAGAACGCGCTGATAGCCATCCTTGCCCAGATGGGGTCCTTCGTGCCCGCGGCAAGCGCCCATATCGGCGTGGTCGACCGGCTGTTTTCCCGCGTCGGCGCCTCGGACGATCTGGCGCGCGGCCGCTCGACCTTCATGGTCGAGATGGTGGAGACGGCGGCGATCCTCAACCAGGCGGGCGAGCGGGCGCTGGTCATTTTGGACGAGATCGGGCGCGGTACGGCGACCTTCGACGGCCTGTCGATCGCCTGGGCGGCGGTGGAATATCTGCACGAGAAGAACCGCTGCCGCGCGATCTTCGCCACCCATTTCCACGAGATGACGGCGCTGGCCGAGAAGCTGCAGCGCCTCCACAACGTGACCATGCGGGTGAAGGAGTGGGAAGGCGACGTGGTCTTCCTGCACGAGGTGGGCAAGGGCGCGGCCGACCGCAGCTATGGCGTGCAGGTGGCGCGGCTGGCCGGCCTGCCGGACGCCGTGGTGAGCCGCGCCAAGGACGTGCTGCACCGGCTGGAAGCCGGCGAAACCTCCGGCAAGGCCGACCGGCTGGTCGACGACCTGCCGCTGTTCTCGGCCGTGGCGAAGAAGGAAACGCCGCCCGCGCCGGCCAAGGTGGATGTTTTGGGCGCCGCCCTTGCCGCGCTCAATCTGGACGAGATGACCCCGCGCCAGGCGATGGAAGAGCTTTATAGGCTGAAGGAGCTGGCGGCGAAGGGGTGAGGCGCCCAAGCCTCCGATGGGGAGGCCGCACATAAGAATTCGACCCCCACTCCGGTTTGCTTCGCAAACCACCATTCCGGGGCGAGCCACGGGTCTCGCCCGTCCTTCGGCCCCCCCGCTCGACGGGGGAGAGGAAACGACGTCAGCAAGCCTCGCGCCCTTCCTCTCCCCTTTTGAGGGGGAGAGGTGCCGAGCAAAGCGAGGCGGAGTGGGGGTGAATCGTGCCGTATGAGATTGGCTTGCATCCGCAAGCCACCCTCTCCTCGCCGAAGAGACGCCGCAAACTCTGGAAGACTTGCAGCTTTTAGTCGGCTTCTTTCCACACCCCATCGCCCCAATCGAGCTTGCGCGCGGCCTTGAAGGCGGCGCCGTCGCGGCGGGTGAGCAGGCGCTCGCCGACCGTGGCTTCGGCATCGCACAGCTTTAGCCGCACCATGCCGCTCGAGGCTTGAGGGGGCGCCAGAACACGGGCCGAGGCGCCCTCGCCCGCATGCCGCGAGGCGGCAATGTAGATGAATTTCTCGTCCTCCCACGGCACCTCGCCGCCCTTGGCCAGCCGGTGCAGGCGCGAGCGGGCGACGCGGCGCGAAAAATGGCACCAGTCGGGCGCGACAAGCGGGCATCCCTGGCTGTGCGGGCACGGCGCGACGAGGTTTGCGCCAGCCGCGATGAGCCGCGACCGCGCGCCCAAGATGCGCTGCCAGCCGGCCGGCGTGCCGGGCTCGACGATGACGAGCGTGTTAGCCGTCAGCGCCCACAGACGATCGACCAAAGGCTCGATCTCGGCGGGCGGCAGCTCGTCCAGCACATAGGCGAGCGTGACGAGGTCGGCGGGCTCAAGGTCCGGGAATTTTTGCGACACATCGGCGGGAAGGTAGCGCGCGGTGACGGGCTGGGCATGGCCGGCGAGGTCCGTGCCCACGGCGCGGATTGAGGGGCTGGCCTCGACCAGCACGGCGTCTTCAAGGCTGTTCCAGCAGTCGCGCGCGGCCCAAAGCACGGTGCCTGGGCCCGCGCCGACATCGATGAGGCTGAGCGGCGCGAAATTCTCCCGCGCCTCGGCCACCGCCTCCAGGCTGGCGCGCACGGCCGCATAGGTCGCGGGCAGGCGCGTCGTCAGATAGGCCTTTGCCGCCAGATCGTCGGACAGGTGCAGGCGCCCGTCGCGCGTCTCGGCGCGATAGCGGCGCGACAGCATCTCCGCCGCCTGCTTGAGTGCTGCCAGCGGCACGCCTTCGAGCGCCTTGTCGACCGCCTGGCGAAGGGCTGCGGGAAGTTCCATGCCTGTTAAAATTCCCCTCTTCGTTGCTGAAGCATGATCTTGTCCGAAAAGTCTGCAACTTTTCGCTTACGCGGTCCTTTGGACCGGGATCATGCTTCAGGCGGTGCCGAACTTGCGGGCCGCATCGAGCGACAGCCCGAGCCCGACCGAGCCGAACATATCGCCCTGCACGACCGTTGCGCCCGGAAAAAGCGCCAGCACCCGGCTCTTGAGCAGCGGGATGGCGGTCGAGCCGCCGGTGAGGAACAGCGTGGTGATGCGCTGGGCCTCGACGCCGGCGTCGGCAAGCGTCTTCGCGACCGTATTCGCCACGCGCTCGACCGCTGCCTCGATTGCTTCGTCGAGCCCGGCGCGCGTGACCGGCAGCGACAGCGTCTCTTCGGTCAGCTTCACGGTCATCGTGGTGTCGTCGCGCCCGGTGAGGTCGATCTTGGCGCCCTCGACCGTGCCGGCCAGCGCATGGCCCTGGCGGTTCGAAACGATGTCGATCATGCGGTCGACCAGCTCGGGGCGTGCCGCCTCGTAGCGGATCTGGCGCAGGTCGGTCATGGCCTTCGGCGTATAGAGCATGTTGATGCGCTGCCAGGTGGCGAGGTCGTTGAAATAGCCGACGGGCAGGTTGCGCTTGCCGTCCTTGGTCGGCGTCTTGTAGCCGAGCTCGGGCATAAGCCGGGCGACCGACAGCAGCCGGTCGAAATCGGTGCCGCCGATATGGACGCCGGTGCTGGCGAGGATGTCGTCCTTGCGGTCGGCCGCACGCGCCCGCTCGGGCGAGACGCGCACGATGGAGAAGTCGGAGGTGCCGCCGCCGATGTCGATGATGAGCGCCAGCTCCTCGCCGGTGACGCTCTGCTCATAGTCGAGCGCTGCCGCGATCGGCTCGAACTGGAAGGCGATGTGCTTGAAGCCCTGGGCGCGGGCGGCGGCTTCGAGCTGGCCTTGCGCGTCGCGGTCGGCGGCCTCGTCCTCGTCGACGAAATAGACCGGGCGGCCGAGCACCACGCTTTCGATCTCCTCGCCGACTTCGGCATCGAGCCGGTTCTTCAGATTGGCGATGAAGGTGCCGATGATGTCGGAGAATGCGAGGTAACGCGCCTTGATGCGGGTCTTTTCGTGGATCAGCGAGGAGCCCAGCACGCTCTTCAGCGCGCGCAGCAGGCGGCCCTCGGCGTTCTCGGTGTAGTCGGCAATGGCGCGGCGGCCGAAATAGGTGCCGTTGTCCTCGAAATTGTAGAAGACGGCGCTGGGCATGGCCAGATGCTCGCCCTCGAGCGGCACCAGGCGCGGCCTGCCATTGTGCATGTAGCCGACCGTGGAGTTTGACGTGCCAAAGTCGATGCCACCGCTGATCGGTTTCATGGGATGCTTTCCTTGTGCGAGATGCGGCCGGGCGCGGGGGAGGTGTGGCGGTTACACAAGCCGTGCGGCAATGTCGAGACGACGGACCGATTTTTTGACCTGCGCCGACGCAATTGCGACAATGTTGCCGCCCTAAAGGCGCCGCAGACGCGCCCCATACCCGGCCGGCGAAAAAAGCGCTAGACGCCGCCCTCAAAGCGAGGCTTTTACTCAGGCATGGCGAAGATACCCCTGAAGCTCGAGGACCTGATCGACGGCGCAGAGCTGCGCTGCGACCTGACGGCGCTGACGGCCGGGACCGGCGGCGACGGTGCGGGCGCGCAGGTGCGCCTAGGCGTGCTGAAGCTTCTGAAGGAGCGCAACGCGGCCGGGCGGGCGATTGCCGAGCGCATGCTGCGCGAGGATGGCAGCGGCGCGGCCTGCGCGGCGCGGCTGTCGCACCTGATGGACGAGCTGATCCGCGCGCTCTACGACTTCGCCGCCACCCATGTCTACCACGCCCGCAACCCTTCTTCCGCCGAGCGCATGGCGGTGGTGGCGGTGGGCGGCTATGGCCGCGGCACGCTGGCGCCCGGCTCCGACATCGACCTCTTGTTCCTGCTGCCCTACAAGCAGACGCCCTGGGGCGAGCAGGTGGTGGAATACATTCTCTACATGCTGTGGGACATGGGGCTGAAGGTCGGCCACGCCACCCGCAACATCGACGAATGCCTGCGCCTGTCGCGCGAGGACATCACCATCCGCACCTCGATCCTCGACGCGCGCTTCCTGTGGGGCGAGGAGAAGCTCTACCAGGAACTGCTCACCCGCTTCGACAAGTCGGTGGTGAAGGGCACCGGGCCCGAATTCGTGCACGCCAAGCTCGCCGAGCGCGACGAGCGCCACACCAAGGGCGGCGAAAGCCGCTATCTGGTCGAGCCCAACGTCAAGGACGGCAAGGGCGGCCTGCGCGACCTGCAGACGCTGTTCTGGATTGGCAAGTATTTCTACCGCGTGCGCAGCGGCGAGGAACTGGTGGGCAAGGGCGTGCTCACCCGCGCCGAATACAACCAGTTCCTGAAGGCTGAGGATTTTCTCTGGGCGGTGCGCTGCCACATGCACTTCCTGACCGGCAAGAGCGAGGAAAGGCTGCATTTCGACATCCAGCGCGACATCGCCGAGCGGCTCGGCTACACCAGCCACCCCGGCCTGTCGGCGGTCGAGCGCTTCATGAAACACTATTTCCTGATCGCCAAGACGGTGGGCGACCTGACGCGCATCTTCTGCGCCGGGCTGGAAGAGGAGCAGGCCAAGCACGTGCCGGGCCTCAACCACCTGTTCCCCACCTTCACGCGGCGCCACCGCAAGCTTGCCGGCACCAGCGACTTCGTCGTTGACAACCACCGCATCAACGTGGCCGACGACCAGGTCTTCGTGCGCGACCCGGTGAACCTGCTCAGGCTGTTCTGGTTTGCCGACAAGCATGGGCTGGAATACCACCCCGACGCGCTGAAGCTGCTCACCCGCTCGCTGTCGCTGGTGGACAAGAACCTGCGCCGCAACAAGGAAGCCAACCGGCTGTTCCTCGACGTGCTGACCTCGGACCGCAGCCCCGAGCTCAACATGCGGCGCATGAACGAGGCCGGGCTGCTCGGCAAGCTGATCCCGGATTTCGGCCGCATCGTCGCGATGATGCAGTTCAACATGTACCACCACTACACGGTGGACGAGCACCTGCTGCGCTGCATCGGCGTGCTGTCGGAACTGGAGCGCGGCGGCGGCGAGAAGATCCACCCGCTGTCGCACTCGCTGATGGAGGGGCTGAAGAAGAAGCGCGAGGCGCTTTATGTGGCGGTGCTTCTGCACGACATCGCCAAGGGTCGGCCCGAGGACCATTCCGAGGCCGGGGCGAAGATCGCGCGCCGCATCTGCCCGCATATGGGCCTTTCGCCGGCCGACACCGAAACGGTGGCCTGGCTGGTGGAGAAGCACCTGGTCATGTCGATGACGGCGCAGACGCGCGACCTCAACGACCGCAAGACCATCGAGGATTTCGCCGACGTGGTGCAGTCGGTGGAGCGCATGAAGCTGCTGCTCATCCTCACCGTCTGCGACATTCGCGGCGTCGGCCCCGGCGTGTGGAACGGCTGGAAGGGCCAGCTTCTGCGCACGCTGTACTACGAGACCGAGCTGTTGCTGACCGGCGGCTTCTCGGAAGTGTCGCGCGCGCAGCGGGCGGCCGAGGCCCGCGCCGCGCTGGACGCCGCGCTCTCGCAGTGGCCGGAGGACGCGCGCAAGCGGCTGGTGGACCTGCATTACGAGAACTACCTGCTGGCGGTCGACCCCAACGACCAGGTGCGGCATGCCGAGTTCATCCGCACGGCGGATGCGCAGGGCCGCAAGCTCGCCACCATGGTCAGGACGCACGAATTCGAGGCGGTGACCGAGATCACCGTGCTGGCGCCCGACCACCCGCGCCTGCTCTCGGTGATCGCCGGTGCCTGTGCCGCGGCCGGCGCCAACATCGTCGACGCCCAGATCTTCACCACTTCCGACGGGCGGGCGCTGGACACGATTTTGATCAACCGCGAATTCGACATGGATGAGGACGAGCGGCGGCGCGCCGAGCGCGTCGGCCGGCTGATCGAGGACGTGCTGGCGGGAAGGGCCTGGCTGCCGGAAATGATCGAAAGACGCGGCCGGCCGAAGCGCGGCGCCAGGGCCTTCCGCCGCGAGCCGCGCGTGGATATCCGCAACACGCTGTCCAACCGCTTCACTGTCATCGACGTGCACTGTCTCGACCGGCCGGGCCTGCTGTCGGAGATCACGGGCGCGCTGTCGGACCTGTCGCTCGACATCGCCTCGGCCCACATCACCACCTTCGGCGAGAAGGTGATCGACACATTTTATGTGACCGACCTGACCGGCCAGAAGATCGACAACCCGACACGGCAGCAGGCCATTCGCGACAGGCTGCTGGCGACGCTGCAGGGCGAGGCCGCCCAGCGCGCCGCCAAGGCCAAGGCTGCGGTGTAGTGGGCGCCATGTTCGAAAAAACGACAACGCAGCGGCAGCGCGAACGAGAAATAATGCTTCATCAAGACGGACAGCCGCACGCATGAGCCTTGTGAAAAAATTCGCCACCGTCGCCTCCGGCACGCTGATGAGCCGCATCTTCGGCTTCACCCGCGAGATGCTGATGGCGGCGGCCCTTGGCACCGGGCCGATTGCCGACGCCTTCAACGCCGCCTTCCAGTTTCCCAACACCTTCCGGCGGCTGTTTGCCGAGGGCGCCTTCAACGCCGCCTTCGTGCCGCTGTTTGCCAAGGAGATCGAGGCCAACGGCAATGAGGGCGCCAAGCGCTTCTCGGAGGAAGTGTTCGGCGTGCTCTTCACCGTGCTGATCGCGCTCACCATACTGATGGAACTGGCGATGCCGCTTCTGGTGTCGACCATCGTCGCCCCCGGCTTCACCCAGAACCCGGAAAAATTTGAACTCACCGTCGCGCTCGCCACCATCATGTTCCCCTACCTGATGTGCATGTCGCTGGCAGCGATGATGAGCGGCATGCTGAATTCGCTGCGCCGCTATTTCGCCGCCGCGATCGCGCCGGTGTTTCTCAACGTCATCCTCATCGGCGTGCTGGGCTATGCCTGGTACAGAGGCCATGACGGGCTGACGGTGGGCTATGCGCTGGCCTGGGGCGTGCTGGCCGCCGGTCTAGTGCAACTCGGCATCGTGTGGGGCGCGGTGCGGCATGCCGGCATCTCCATCGGCTTTCGCCGGCCGCATTTGACCCCCAACGTCAAGCGCCTGCTGGTGCTGGCCTTTCCGGCGGCGGTGACAGGCGGCATCACCCAGATCAACCAGCTCATCGGCACGGCCATCGCCTCGGGCAAGGCCAGCGCAGTTTCCTCGCTCGCCTATGCCGACCGCGTCTACCAGCTGCCGCTCGGCGTGGTGGGCATCGCGGTCGCCATCGTGCTTCTGCCTGAGCTGGCGCGGGCGCTGAAGGCGGGCAACCACCGCGAGGCGGCCAACCTGCAGAACCGCTCGGTCGAGTTCACGCTGTTTTTGACCTTGCCAGCGGCGGCGGCGCTGCTGGTGATATCGGAGCCGATCATCCGCGTGCTCTACGAGCGCGGCGCATTCGCCGCCAGCAACAGCACGCCAACCGTGTCGGCGATCCTTGCGATCTTCGGCCTCGGCCTGCCCGCCTTCGTGCTGATCAAGGCGTTCACCCCCGGCTATTTCGCGCGCGAGGACACGCGCACGCCCATGGTTTTCGCCGCGGTCTCGGTGGCGGTGAACATCTCGCTGGCACTCGCCCTGTTTCCGAGCATGGGCGCGCCCGGCATTGCCACCGCCTCGGCCGTCGCCGGCTGGGTCAACGCGGCCATGCTGCTCTATGTGCTGATCCGGCGCGGGCACTGGGGCACCGACATTCCGCTTCTGACCCGCATTCCGCGGCTGGTGCTGGCGGCCGGGGTGATGGCCGGAGCGCTGCATGTGGCGGCGGGCCGGCTGGAACCCTACCTCGCCTCCTCTGCCCCGCTCCACACCCAGGCGCTGACGCTGGCGGTTCTGGTCAGCGCCGGGACTGTGATCTATTTCGGCGTCGCCTTCGGCATCGGCGGAGCCGATCTCGGCATGGTCCGCCGCAACATCAGGCGCGGCGCGGCGCGTTCGCAGGCGGTGGAATAAAGGCGCCCAATTCAGGCGGCGTGCGGCCGGATTTTCGTAAGCTCGTCGCCAAGCCGGCGCTTCTGCTCCATCAGCTCGAAATCGTGCTGCAGACCGAGGAAGAAACCTTCCGAAATGCCAAGATAGCGGGCGAGCCGCAGATCGGTATCGGCGGTGACCGCGCGCTTGCCCAGCACGATCTCGTTGATGCGACGCGGCGGAACGCCGATGGCGCGCGCAAGCGCGTTCTGGCTCAAGCCCATGGGCTGGAGGAACTTCGACAGCAGGATCTCGCCGGCATGCGGGTTGTGGAGCTGGTCTTCAGTGGCAGTCGGTGATTTCGACATTGCTCGGCACTCCTGTCGCCGTCGCGCGCCGGACAATCAGCCCAAGCTCACTGAGCCGGACAATTCGTCATAGACCGAACGGGGCAATGGCTTGCGAGCCTGCCCGGTCAGTCGAATTCCGAATTCGTTTCGAAGCCGAGCCGCTGTTTCGAGAGGACTTTCGCTATTGCGCCTGCGCGCCAGTGCCTCGCTCATGGCAATGACAATGGCTTCGGTGAGCCCGACGCCCTCCATCTGCGCGAAAGTGCGGGTGAGCTTGTCGGCTTCCTTGTTGGTGATGTTAATCGTCATGCTACACCTCTGCCTCTACATAGCATGAGCGCACGGATGGTCACCAACATCCCCTTCATCGAGGGTTTATTGTTGCCATTTGTGTGGCCCCATCTTGCTCTCGCCTGCGCCATCGTTCATAAGCGCGCATCGATTTTCGCCGCGCGCGAAACGGCCCTCCACAAGCCACGAGGACATCATGAACGAATTCAAGCCGCTCGTCTTTTCCGGCGTCCAGCCCACGGGCAATCTCCATCTCGGCAACTATCTCGGCGCGATCCGCAAGTTCGTCGCCCTGCAGGAAACCAACGAGTGCATCTATTGCGTCGTCGACCTGCACTCGCTGACTGCCCAGCTCGTCCATGACGACCTCGAGGGCCAGACGCGCTCGATCACCGCGGCGTTCCTGGCAGCCGGCATCGACCCGAAGAAGCACATCGTGTTCAACCAGGCCCGCGTGCTGCAGCACGCCGAGCTCGCCTGGATCTTCAACTGCGTGGCGCGCATCGGCTGGATGAACCGCATGACGCAGTTCAAGGACAAGGCCGGCAAGGACCGCGAGAACGCCTCGCTGGGCCTGCTCGCCTATCCGAGCCTGATGGCGGCCGACATCCTGCTCTACCGCGCCACCCATGTGCCGGTCGGCGAAGACCAGAAGCAGCACCTGGAGCTCACCCGCGACATCGCCCAAAAATTCAACAACGACTTCTCCGCCCGCATCGCCGAGTTCGGTCTCGGCGTCGAGATGATGATGGGCGAGGAGAAGGTGAACGGCTTCTTCCCGATCACCGAGCCGATCATCGGCGGGCCGGCCGCGCGCATCATGTCGCTGCGCGACGGCTCCAAGAAGATGTCGAAGTCGGACCCGTCCGACCTCTCGCGCATCAACCTGACCGACGATGCCGACACGATCTCCAAGAAGATCAAGAAGGCCAAGACCGATCCGGAGGCACTGCCGAGCGAGACCGACGGACTTGCCAGCCGACCCGAGGCCGAGAACCTGGTCGGCATCTATGCCGGCCTCGCAGACATGTCGAAAGAGGACGTGCTCAGGGAGTTCGGCGGCCAGCAGTTCTCGGTGTTCAAGCCGGCGCTGGCGGATCTCGCGGTCGAGAAGCTCGCACCGGTCGCCGGGGAGATGCGCCGCCTGATAGCGGACCCCGGCTATATCGACAGCGTGCTGCGCGACGGCGGCGACCGGGCGCGCGTGATCGCCGAGGGCACGATGAAGAGCGTGCGCCAGATCATCGGTCTGCTCAACAATTGACCGTTTCCGAGCAGACCGCTTGCGGAGGTCCGGCGCGAGTGGCAAATTGCGCCGGAACGGGCGGTCCCGCAACAAGGTTGGCACATGGTCTCTAAGCGTCTCAGTCGCGAAGCCGGACACCGACGCAAGTTCCTGGCGATCATCGACGATACGCCGGAATGCGAACGCGCCGTGAGCTATGCCTCCTACCGCGCCAAGAACACCGGCGGCGTGGTGGTGCTGCTCTACGCGATCGAGCCGAGCGACTTCCAGCACTGGCTGGGCGTGGAAAAGATCATGCGCGAGGAGGCCGTCGCCAACGCCAACACGGCGCTGGACGGCTATGCCGCCAAGGTGCGCGAGAAGCTGGGCATCGAGCCGGAGCTGGTGGTGCGCGAGGGCAAGACCTCGGAACAGATCCACCAGCTGATCGAGGAAGACCAGGACATCGCCATCCTGGTGCTGGCCGCCGGCGCCTCCAAGGAAGGGCCGGGCCCGCTGGTGGCTTCCATCGCCGGCAAGGGCGCGGCCTTCCCCATTCCGGTCACGGTTGTGCCGCAGAACCTCTCCGACGAGGAACTGGAAAGCCTGGCCTGAGAGACCAATTGAGCGAAAGCTTCCCGCCGGATGCAGGCGCGGCTTGAATGTCGCGGCCACAAGGCTTATTTAGAATAGTTCCAAACTACTGAAATGCGCGGAGAAACGGCCATGTTCATCCAGACCGAGGCGACCCCCAACCCCGCCACGCTGAAATTCCTGCCAGGCAAGGAAGTGCTGACGCAGGGCACCGCCGATTTCCGCGACGCCGAAGCGGCAGGCCAGGCTTCGCCGCTGGCCGGCAGGCTGTTCGAGATTCCCGGCGTGACCGGCGTGTTCTTCGGCTACGACTTCATCACCGTCACCAAAGACGGCCCCGACTGGCAGCACCTGAAGCCGGCTATCCTGGGCGCCATCATGGAGCATTTCATGTCGGGCGCGCCGGTGATGGCCGCGGGCGGCCATGCGGCCGCCGCGCATGCCGATGTCACCGGCGAGTTCTTCGACGAAGCCGACACCGAGATCGTCGCCACCATCAAGGAACTGCTGGACACCCGCGTGCGCCCGGCCGTGGCGCAGGACGGCGGCGACATCACCTTCCGCGGCTATGAGAACGGCACGGTGTTCCTGCACATGAAGGGCGCCTGCGCCGGCTGCCCGTCCTCCACCGCCACGCTGAAGCACGGCATCCAGAACCTGCTGCGCCACTTCGTGCCCGAGGTGGAGCACGTGGAGCAGGTTTCCTGATTGCTGCCTCGTAAGCCTCAATGAAAAACAAAAAACCGGGCTCCAGGAGCCCGGTTTTTTGTTGCGACGTCCTGTTGCCGAGACGGCTCGCATAAAACTCGTCGCCCCGCTGACGGGGCCGGCCCATTCGGGCCCTCAGATCACGATCACCTTGGCGCCGGTCTCGGCGCGCTCGTAGAGATCGATGATGTCCTGGTTCATCAGGCGGATGCAGCCTGAAGACATGGCCTTGCCGATGGAAGACCATTCGGGCGTGCCGTGCAGGCGGTAGCCGGAATCACCGCCGTTGTTGAACAGGTAAAGCGCGCGCGCGCCGAGCGGATTGGTCAGGCCGGGCGGCATGCCGCCACGCCACTTGGCGAGCTCCGGCTGGCGGCCGATCATTTCTGAGGGCGGCGTCCATCTCGGCCATTCGCGCTTCAGCGCAACCCGCGCAGTGCCGCGCCACTCGAAGCCCTGGCGCCCGACGCCGATGCCGTAGCGCACGGCCTTGCCTTCCGGCAGAACAAAATAGAGGAACTTGTTGGCCGTATCGACGATGATGGTGCCGGGCCGCTCGGACGTGTCGTAACGCACGATCTGGCGATGGTATTTCTTGTCGACCTTGTAGATCGGCACGGACGGCAACTGGTAACCGGCATCCACCCGCGCGCCATAGTCCGACGAGAACACCTTGAATGTCCCATCGCTGGCGCATCCGGCGACGGCCAACGCAAGTGCAAGGCCGGCAGCGACGGCAAGTGGTTTCAGGCGCATAAGAAGATCCGCAGCTCCAGTCCCGACCAAGACCGACCCGATTCGGGCCGCACCTCAGCGTTGTTTGTATGGGAGCAGGCAGTTGCTTGCCAAGTGCTTGGACCGACCAAAGAAGGCGGGACCCGAGCGCGGCCGCGGCGCTATGGCTTTTCGGCAACAGGTCGATATGGGTGAGGGCTGGCTGCCGCGGCGTAGCGGAGGTCGGCTGAAAGGCGATTATATATTTGACAAACCCGACCGACTATAGAAGCATTCCGCCCATCCATAGACGGGAGGTGAGTGCAATGAAAATTCAGGTTCGGAGTGAGACGAGAACGGATCGTTTCGTGAGTGCAGAAGCTACGGTCGTCCCCAACTCACAACGCGATGGCTATGAGTTGATTTGGGAAAAGAGGGGCAAAACTTTCCGTATTAACTTGGACTCTGCTCTCGCCGAGCGGAGCCGACTCGAAAAGGAGAGAAAGAAGTCAGAAGAAGAGGAGTTGGGCAGGCGGATGCGCTCGCTGCCGATGCGCAACTTGTGATAGCTTCCTTCCGTTGGACAACGGGAGGATTGAATGGCCAACGCATATTCTGATCGTGAATTGGACTGCGTCTTGATTACCGATCTTAAAGTTCTCAGGACGCCAACAAGGGACAGCGTTCATGGCCATGTCGCTA
>JAEWHN010000025.1 GCA_023387775.1 Pseudomonadota bacterium
CTGGTGGCCACGCCCTCGCTCGCGGCCGAGCTCACGGCGCGCGGATTCCGCAATGTCAGGCCATGGACGCGGGGCGTCGATACCGGTCTGTACCGCCCGGACCGGCTCCAGGTGCTGGACCTGCCTCGGCCGATTTTCCTCTCCGTCGGCCGCGTCGCGGTGGAAAAGAACCTGCCTGCGTTTCTGGATCTCGACCTGCCTGGCAGCAAGGTCATCGTCGGTGATGGTCCCGACCTGAAACGGCTGCGCACAGCCTATCCCGATGCCATCTTCCTCGGCGCAAAAACCGGGGAAGAGCTGGCCGACATCTATGCCAGCGCCGACGTATTCGTCTTTCCCAGCCGAACCGACACGTTCGGCATCGTGCTGCTGGAAGCGCTGGCGAGCGGATTGCCGGTTGCGGCCTTTCCCGTGACCGGCCCGATCGACGTGCTGGGCGATGGGCTCGGCGGCGCACTGTCGCAAGACTTGCGGCAGGCGGCCCTGGAGGCTCTGGCCATCTCCCGCAACGAAGCGCGCGCCAAGGCGCTCACCTATAGCTGGGCGAACTGCGCAGACATTTTCCTGGAACATACTGGCGCCGCGCACATTGACGCGGCGGATACGGCCCGGAAGCCTTCCGCTTGACCTCGCGGCCGATTTGTGGCGGAACATTCCGGTAACACAGGCTTGAGCACGACCATGATGAACCGTTTCGAGGGTCCCGGCGCCCGGGAAGCCCACATTCGCTATCTCGACGGAGATTTCCAGGTAACCAGCCCCGGCTCCTTCGTGCGCTGCGTCGTGACCGGCGAATCGATCCCGCTCGACGAACTCAAATATTGGAGCGTGGAGCGCCAGGAGCCCTATCTCAACGCCAGCGTCTCGCTGGAGCGGGAGCTCGAGGCGCATCCGGAACTGCGGGTCCGGCGCGGCTGACCGTTTTCCTGTCGATATGGCGCAAGCGTAAGCTTGCAACTAGCCGCTACCCCCGCCGCTGCCGCCAGGCTTCCAGCGTGTCGCCGATGATGCGCGCAGGAGCGTGCTTCAGATCGAACGCAGCGTCGATTTCCAGCACGTTCAGGCGGGCCACGAGCTCTTTCGGCGCGTTGTGGCGCAGGCGCGCCGCGTCCTTCGCCGTCGTCACGAGTTCCAGCCCTTGCGCGTCGGCCACGGCCACCAGGTCGTCGAGTTCGTCCTTGCCATAGACGTGATGATCGCCGAAGGAGCGCTTGAGTGCGACCGTGCCGCCGGCGCGAGCCACGGTGTCGTAGAACTTGTCGGGATGTCCGATACCCGCAAACGCCAGGAAACGCCGCCCGGCGAAACTCTGTGCGTCGCGCGGGCGCGCAACGGCCTCGAACACGGCCGCACCGGCGCGCGAGGCCTTGCGCACGATGTGATCGGCGGCGGTGCCTTCGCCCATCTTCAGCACCGCGTCGGCAAAGCGCAGTTGATGCACCAGCGGCGCGCGCAGCGGCCCGCCGGGGATGACGTGGCCGTTGCCGATACCATAGCGGGCATCGACCACCAGCAGCGCGTAGTCGATGTGGATGTGCGCGCTCTGGAAGCCGTCGTCCATGATCAGGAAGTCGCAGCCCTGCTCCAGCAGCAGCTTGGCGCCAGCTGCGCGGCTGGCCGTTACCGCCACGGGCGCATGCTCCGCCAGCAGCAGCGGCTCGTCGCCCACATGCCTGGCGCTGTCGTGGCTGGCGTTGACGATATGGGGCTGGCTGAAATTGCCGCCGTGGCCACGCGACAGGAAGCCGGGCCTGAGCCCCATGCGTCGCGCTTCCCCGGCGAGAGCGATCGCCACCGGCGTCTTGCCTGAACCGCCGACGGTGAAATTGCCGACGCAGAGCACCGGCAGGTCGAATCGTTCGCGCCTGGCGGTCAGCATGCGCCGGCTCGCCACCAATCCGTAGAGCTTCGAAGCCGGCCACAGCGCATAGGCGCGCCAGTCTGGCCGCTCCCACCAGAACGGAGGCGCCTCGCTCGCCACCTTTATTGCGTCCCTTTCAGCCGCGACTTCACGATCAGCGGCTGGATGAACGGATCGAGCGCCTTCAGCGTCTTGGCCAGCGCGCCGCGCATTTCGTCGACAGCGGTCATGCCGGCGGCAATCATGTTGCGGCGCACCTTCTCATTGAGCAGGAGGAAATTCACCGCGCCGGCCAGCATGTCGGGGTCGCGCACCAGCTTGGCGCCGCCACGCTCGATGAGGCGTTGATAGCTCTCGCGAAAATTCTGGACATTGCGTCCAGCCAGAACCGCGGTCCTGAGCATGGCCGGCTCGAGCGGATTCTGCCCGCCTTCGGAGGTGAGCGAGCGGCCGACGAAGGCGATCTCGGTCAGGCGCAGGAAAAGCCCCATCTCGCCGATCGTGTCGCCAAACAGGATATCGGTGTCGGAATCGATACTGTCGCCGGTGCTGCGCCGCGCCACCTTCAGGCCCATGGCGGCGAACTCCTGCACGAGAGTGGCAGCGCGATCCGGATGTCGCGGCACGATGATGGTGAGCAGGCCCGGATGGCGCGTGCGCAGCCGCATGTGCACATCCGCCGCCACCATCTCCTCGCCGTCATGCGTGGAGACCGCAGCCCAGGTCGGTCGCCGGCCGATCTGCCGCTGGAGAAGAAAAAGTTCCCGCTCGTCGGCAGGCGGCGGCGCGGTGTCCACCTTCAGGTTTCCCGAAACGGTGACGGGCCGCGCGCCAAGTGCGGCGAAGCGCTGGCCGTCGAGATCCGATTGGGCCACGACATGGGCAAGGTTCTCAAACAGCGCCTCGGCCAGATAGGCACGCTTGTGCCACGATGCGAAGGACCGGTCCGACAAGCGGCCATTGACGAGCACCTGCGGCACGCGACGCTTGCCGAGTTCCAATATGGTCATGGGCCAAATCTCGGATTCGGCGATGATCGCCAGATCCGGTCGCCAATGGTCGAGGAAGCGGCTGACCGCCGGCTTCAGGTCGAGCGGCACATATTGGTGGATGATGCGGTCGCCGAGCCGCTCTTCAGCCACCCGTGCCGAAGTGACGGTGCCGGTGGTCAGCACCACGTTGATCCCGTAGCTGAGGATGGTTTCGATCAGCGGCACGACGGCAAGCGTCTCGCCTACGCTGGCGGCATGCATCCAGATCAACGGGCCTTCCGGCCTTGGCCTTCCAGGGCGGCCGTAGCGTTCGCGCCGCCGTGCATGATCTTCCTTGCCCTTGGTGGAACGCCAGGTGACATAGGTGCCGATCACCGGATAGGCGAGCGATCCGGCCAGCCGGTAGGTCGACAAAAGGGCGCGGGCCCAGCGCTCGCTCATGTCCGGCCACCGTCGACGATGCTATAGGCCTCTTCCGTGGCCCGGGTCAGCGAGGCTGTCAGTTCCTGGCGCTTGCGCTCCATCTCGGCCGCGTCCGCATCGGCCGGCACATGCAGCGGCTCGCCCATGATCGCCGCCGAGCGGCCGAACGGCAGGTTGATCGTGGTCTTGTCCCACGTCTTTTCCAGAACCTTGCGCCGGCTGGTGGCAACCGCCAGCGGAATGACGGGCCTGCCGGACAGGCGGGCCAGCGTAACGATGCCCAGCCCCGCCTCGCGCGGGGTGCCATGTGGAATGTCTGCGATCATGGCCACATTGGTGCCGGCATCAAGCGCCTTTTTCAGGGCAATCAGCGCCCTGGCGCCACCTTTGTCGAGGTGACGGACATCCTCACGGCCGCCGGAACCGCGCACCGCCTCGAAGCCCAGCTTTTCCAACGCCAGCGCATTCAGTTCCGCGTCGGCGCTGCGCGAAACCATGGCCAGCATCTTCTGGCCCCTCGGCAGCAGGCAGGGTGCCAGCAGGTGCTGGCCGTGCCACAGCGCAATGATTGCTGGGCTCAGCTCGGCCTGCGCCTCCTTGAGATTCGACGACTCCTTCGCGAGCGGATTGGTCAGGCGCACAAAGCGCAATGCATAGGCAAGGAAGGTCCCGATCGCGCCCTTGACGAAGCGCGACTGCGCAAGCGGCTTGCGGACCTTACGCCAAAAGCTCTGCACAACGCCCGCCTTGCGTTTCTTGCCGGCCGCCGCCCTGGCCACCGGCGCCACTGCTTGGTCCTCCATCAGCGCTGACCGGAGGCCCCATTTTCGTCCGGATTCAGCAGGCGATGCAGATGGACCACGAAATAACGCATATGCGCATTGTCGACGCTGGCCTGCGCCTTCGCCTTCCAAGCGGTTTCGGCCGACTTGTAGTCGGGGAAAATGCCGACGATGTCCAGCTTGTCCAAATCGCGGAACTCGGTGGAGTCGAGCGTCTTCAGCTCGCCACCGAAAACCAGGTGCAAAAGCTGTTTATTTCCGTCTTCATCGGCCATGGCTATTCCTGAATCGTAAATGCAAATTTGCCACTACCTAAAGCAAATCCGCGCATTTTGAAACCGCCTCGCCCGTCAGCGTTGGGCGATCACCTCCGCGATGACGGCAAGCAGGTCGCCGCTACCCGCGACGAGCGCGTCATGCGACGTGACGGAGCCGCCATAGGAGGGGGCAATTCCCAATGTGTTCAGCACGCAGCCGCCCGCCTCGCGCAGGATCAGGTCGGCTGCGGCGATGTCCCAGTCGTGGGCGTTCGGCTTGACGAAGGTGGCATCGAGAGCGCCTTCCGCGATCATCGCCAGCCGGTAGGCCAGCGAGGGAACGTGGGACATGCGGCGCGCCCGCTCGCGCCACGTCTCGGGCAAGGCCTCGAAGAATGGCTTCGGGCCGCCGATTACGGCTTCCGGCCCTGGATCACGCACCCGAATGGGCGCGCCGTTCTTCCAGGCGCCCTCGCCCGGCGTTGCAAAATAGACCTCTTCACGCGCCGGGCAATCGAGCACGCCGACGACCGGCCGGCCCGCTTCCACGACTGCGACGCTGATGCACCAGGTGCTCGCCCCCTCGATGAAGCCGCGCGTGCCGTCGATCGGATCGACGACGAAGGTGCGGCGCATAGACAGCCGCTCGGCGCTGTCGGCAGTTTCTTCCGACAGCCAGCCGTAGCCGGGGCGTGCCGCAGTCAGTGTCTCGCGCAGGAAAACGTCGACCGCGAAATCGGCTTCGGTGACGGGGGATTGGCCCGTCTTCATCCACACTTCCGGATTGCGCTTGAAATATCGCATCGCGATGTCGCCGGCCTCGCGTGCCGCATCGATCAGCAGCGAGAGGTCGTCTTTGCGACTCGTCATTGCGATGGCTTCAGTTGCCCGCAAGCGTCATCCCTTCAATGAGCAATGTCGGCGCGGCGGTCCCGAAATTGCGGTCAAGATCGTCGGCGGGGATCATGTTGAGGAACATGTCCTTGAGGTTGGAGGCGATGGTAACTTCCGCCACCGGATAGGCAAGCTCGCCATTCTCGATCCAGAAACCGGAAGCGCCGCGGCTGTACTCGCCGGTGACCATGTTGACGCCCTGTCCGAAGACTTCCGTGACATAGAACCCGCTCTTGAGCGAGCGGATCAGGTCCTCGGGCGAGCGCTCGCCCGGCTCGATGG
>JAEWHN010000130.1 GCA_023387775.1 Pseudomonadota bacterium
CAACCAGGCCATAGCGGCCAGCAGCCAATCAACCAAGTTCAACGAACGGCACCCAGCGGCGACTCTCCAGTCATGCGTCCTGCCTTCCATGTCCTACTCATTCCTCCCGGTCCAGCGCATCGCGAACTCGTCAGCGCCGACGGGCCAGGCAAGGCCTAAGCCGTTGTCGAAGGCCCGCACCGAAAGCACGGGCTGCCCGTCGATAAACGCCATCACCTCCCTGACGAACGTCCTTGCCTCTCGATCGGTTGTCTCCTCCGCGTACCACCAGCTGGTTCGGCCGCTCCACCCTTTGCCACGGTGCGACCGCGGAGTCCGCTGCTCCGGTGGCAACAGGAATGCGTTCTCGGCGCGCGTCCTAACCCTGAACGCGGTGATCTTGTCCTTGTGATGCTGGGCGGAAGGATTGCGATCCTTGAGGTGCTGGCGAAGTCGGTAGAGCCGCACGTCGCGATACCACCCGACCACCACGCGCGGATCGTGGCCCTCTTTCGGGCCGTCCAGACGATGTCCACGCCATCGATATACTCATCCGACGCGTCGTCTCAGAGCTTCTCAATGCGCATCTGTCGATCCAACACGCCCTTGATCGTCTTGAAGTGGCCGTAGACGTAGCCACCTGAACAGGAGCCTCCATGATGTTGCGAAGCATGAAACAGGTTGAACTGCTGGAAAACCATCCCCAGCTTCTCACGCATTCGGTTCATCAGCGGTAGCCGTCAGGCGTTGACCTTCATGCGAGTCGCACGCCAACCGCCATCTACCCCGAGCACCTCGCCGCTGACGAAAGACGCGTCCTCCGAACAGAGAAATGCCACGACACCCGCCACCTCAGCCGGCTTTCCGGTGCGGCCGAGCGGTGTGCCGTTAAGCATCAGGTCGCGATAGACCGCATCCTGGAGCAGCTTTTGGGTCATCGCCGTTTCGATGAGGCCCGGCGCGATGGCGTTCACGCGGATGCCCTTTGGCCCATAGTCCGCGGCCATCTGCTGGGTAAGCCCGACGAGAGCCGCCTTCGACGCAGCATAGGCCGCGATGCCCCGGTAGCCGACGACGCCGAAAACGGAGGAGACATGGACGATGGCGCCGACCCCGCGCTGGACCATTCCGGGTAGAACGGCGCGCGAGAGGCGGAATGCCGCCCCGAGATTGACATTCAGGATCGCGTCCCAGCTCTCGTTGTCGCTCTCGGCAACCGGACGCGCGCCGCCGATCCCGGCATTGTTGACGAGCACGTCGACAGGTCCCAGCTGCTCGGTGGCCACGGCGATCGCCTCAGCCGCCGCGGACTTGTCCGCCAGATCGACCTGATGAAATACGCAGCGCCCCGCAGTCTGGCTGGTTTGCGCAGGCGCGCGGTCCACGGCAAGGACCGCGTAACCGTCGCGCAGGAAGCGATCGGCAATCGCTGCACCGATGCCGGCCGCCGCGCCGGTCACGACCGCCACGCGCGGCCTCATGCGAGCCGCCCTCCGTCGACCGGCAGGCAGACGCCGGTGATGTAGGCAGCTGCCGGCGAGGCCAGGAACACGACCGCATCGGCCACCTCGATCGGCTTGCCGAGCCGGCCGAGCGGATGAAGCGCGATCATCGCCTGCCGCTCGGCATCCGGATCGGCCGAGGTCAGCGTGCGATCGAACATTTCGCTGTCGATCGACCCCGGACAGACAGCATTTACCCGGATGTTCTGCGGGGCAAGACTCAGCGCCAGCGAACGGGTCATGGAGATGACGGCCGCCTTGGAAAGCGCATAGATGCCGAGACGCCGCGACCCAAGCATTCCGGCGGTGGACGACAGGTTGACGATGGCACCCCCGCCACCGGCTTCCTTCATTCGCAGCACCGCCTGCTGGGCACAAGCCAGGCTTCCGCGCAGATTGACGGCAAGAACCCGATCCACTTCACCGAGATCGCAGCTTTCAAGCGGTCCCGAGGGCCCTGCAATACCCGCGCTGTTGACCAGCACGTCGCAGCGCTCAATGGCGGCGAAAGCGGCCGACACCGCCTGGCTGTCGCAGACATCGACCTGATGCGTGCGCACGCGGGCTCCGGTCAGCCGCATCGCCTCGGCGCTGCGCTCCAGCCGCTCCTGCGAGATGTCGATCAGCTCAAGTGCTGCGCCACACTCGGCCAGGCGCATCGCGGCGGCAGAACCGAGGCCGGACGAGCCACCGGTCACCACGGCGACTTTGCCGGAGAAGTCCCCTTCCCTCATTGTCCTTCATTCGCCTCCGCCCAGGCGGTGGCTACATCGTGGCCAGTCGCGATCCACACATCCTGCTTGCTCATGATGTGCTCTATCATCCGGCGCAGCAGCAGCGTGCGCGAGGGCCTGCCGGTGAACTGCGGATGCATGACCAGATTGAACAGGCCACCCCACTCGTGGATCGCGTCGAATTCGTCTCGCCAAACCTGAAAGATATGGTCGTTGGTGAAGAGCGGGCGCGGCGTCTGGACGGCGAACATCATGTAGGGGGCGTCGTCGGTCGACCAATGCCAGGGCAGCTCGACCGGCCCGGCTTCGCCATTTTCCAGGACGTGGCGATAGGGCATCACATCCGTCATCAGCGAGGAATCATAGAGCAGGCCGTGCTCTTTCAGCAGGGCGATCAGCGTCGGGCTGGTCTCGCCGGCAGGCGAGCGATAGCCGGTCGGCCGGATGCCAGCGACGCGATCGAGCGCCTCCAGCCCCTTCTCGAAGGTCGCACGCTGCTCGTCGGGCTTGTCCGGGTCGATCCATTCGTGGAGATAGCCGTGATGGCCGATCTCATGGCCGTCGGCCAGGATGGCGTCGATGCGGTCGGTGTATTTCTCGGCCGTCCAGCCCGGCACGAAAAACGTGGCTGGAAGGTCATAGTTCTTGAGCACCTTCAGGATTTCCGGCACGCCGCGAACGGCGCCGTAGATGCCTTGCGAGAGCACGCCGGGCTTCTTCGCATTGGCGGGATCGCGAGACAGCCACAGCGTCTCGGCGTCGAAATCGAAGGTCAGCATCACCGCGCAACGCGCGCCATTCGGCCATTTCATGTCTCAACTCCAATCAGAAGCTGACCCCGGGGACACCGGGGCCAGCCTGTTTCGGTCAGCTCGTCTTCTTGGCCCGGCGATAGGTCTCGTTCACCCCGATCGCCGACACGACGACGTCCTCGTAACGGTTGTCGAGGAGCGTGGGGAAGTCCACCTCGACGAGCCAGGCCATCGGCACGTCCTCGGTAAGGATTTTCTGGACTTCGGAATAGGCCTTCTGACGATCCTCGTCGCTGGTCGCGCTCGCGCCCTGCTCGAAGAGTTCGTCGACACGCGGATTCGAGTAACCGGTGCAGTTGGAGTAGGCCACGCCCTTGCGGATGTTGCTGGAGACGAAGAAGCGCGAAACCCCGAGCGCCGGATCGCCGAACTGATAGGGGTAGTTCGACGTTATCTGGAATTCCCAGTTGGCGTAACGCGAGGTCCAGGAGGCCGGATCGGCGGCTTCGATCTCCACCTCGACGCCGATTTGCGCCAGAGACTGCTTCACCACCTCAGCGAAGCGAGCCCAGGTCTCGCCCCAGGGCAGACGCAGGAAGCTGACCCGCGTGCGAACGCCCTTCGCGTCGGGCGTCAGGCCCATCTCGTCGAGCAGAGCCTTCGCCTTTTCGAGATCGTAGTCGTAGAGCTTGACGTCGCTGTCATGAAAGCGCGTGCGCTCGCTGATCGGTCCCGTCGCAGGCTTGCCGAGGCCGAAGAAGATGGTGTCCGTCATCATCTGCTTGTCGAGAGCGTGGCACACGGCCTGCCGGAAACGCTTGTCGTTGAACGGCGCCACGCGCGTGTTGAACTCGATGCGCGCGACAGGCGCATAGAACTCGTAGCCCTTGGTCGTCAGATCGACGTTCGGCAGATCCGCCAGCCGCTGGACATCGAACATTTCGACATCGAAGAACTGCGCCTGCTGCACCTGCCCCTGTTCGATCGCAACCGCACGCGAACCGGCATCCGGAAGGATCTGGAAGGTGATTTCGTCGAGATGCGGCTCGCCCTCGCCGTGATAGTCGGGGTTCTTCTCGAGCCGGATGTAGGTGCCGCGATTCCACTCGGCCAGCTTGAAGGGGCCGGTGCCGACTGGATTGTTGTTGTTCGGGTTGGTACGGAAATCCGTACCACGATAGAGATGGGCCGGGATCATCGGAGCCGTCGACATCTCAAAGCCCATCAGGAACGGCGCGAAGGGCTTCTTGAGCACGAAGCGGACCGTGTGCTCGTCGAGCGCTTCGATCGTCTCGCAGTTGGCGAAGATGCCGCGAGCGCGGGGATGGACCTCCATCAGGAATTCCTTGGTGGTGAAGACCACGTCGTCCGCGGTGAACGGCTTGCCGTCATGCCACTTGGCATTCTTGACCAGGTTGAAGGTGTAGGTGAGGCCATCCTCGGATACGTCCCAGGACTCCGCCAGGCCAGGGCGCGGCGTGAAATCGAAGTCGAAGGTCAGCAGGCTCTCGTAGATCTTGCCGGCCACGGTCTGGGTGGAACCATTCTGGTCGAGGCCGATGAACAGCGTTGGCGGCTCGGGAAAAGCGATGACGTTCATGCGTGCCGGCTCGCCCGCCTGAGCAAACGCGACCCGCGGCATCATGGCGGCCATCACGCCGAGGGATCCGCCCAGGAGCACCTTGCGCCTGTCTACAACGATTTGGTTCATGCGTATTCTCTCCTCTGAATAGGCCAGGCTCAGGCTATCGGCGCCTGTTCGCCTTTCTGATGCCAGTCGCGGCCCGGCACAGCCGCGATAAGCTTTTGCGTGTAGGGATCTTGCGGAGACTGGAAGACGGCGGTGGCCTCGCCCTCTTCGACGATCTCGCCCTTATGGAGCACGATCACCCGATCGCAGATCTGCGATGCCACGCGAAGGTCGTGGGTGATGAAGAGCATGGCGAGATGGAACTCGTCGCGAACCTCCCGCAGCAGATCGAGAACCTGGGCCTGGACCGACACGTCCAGTGCCGACACGGCCTCGTCAGCCACCAGAAGGTCCGGCTCCACGGCAAGCGCGCGGGCGATGCCGATGCGCTGCCTCTGGCCTCCCGAGAATTCGTGCGGATAGCGGTCGGCCGCCGAGCGGTCCAGGCCTACACGGTCGAGCAGCCGCTCCATGCGCTGTCGCGCCTCCACAAGGCTCACGCCGTGCGCGAGCGGCCCTGCCAGGATGCTGCGGCCGATCTTGTGCCGCGGATTGAGCGACGCAAAGGGATCCTGGAACACCATCTGGGCCTTGGCCCGATAGGCTTTCAGGTCCCTGCCCCGGGCCGACGCGATGTCGCGCCCCTGAAAGGCAATGACTCCGCCGTCGATGCTGCTGATGCGCAGTATGCACTGGCCGATCGTCGACTTGCCCGATCCGCTCTCGCCGACCAGGCCCAGGGTTTCACCGCGCGCGATTTTGAAGGAGACATCGTTCACCGCGACAGTCTCGCGAGCGCCCTCGAAGAGCCCGCCTTTGCTGCGGTAGACCTTTCGCAGGCCGCAGACCGAAAGGATTTCCTGCCTTTGCCTGCCCTCCCAGGCCTGCGTGCGGAAGCGCGGCACCGCATCGATAAGCGTGCGCGTGTATGGGTGCGTCGGGTTGACGAGAACCTCGCTGGCCTGCCCGATCTCGACGATTTCGCCCCGCCTCATCACCGCGACCCGGTCCGCGATCTCGGCAACCACGCCGAAATCATGGGTGATGAACAGAACGCCCATGCCGCGCGAGCGCTGAAGGTCACGGATCAGCTTCAGGATCTGCGCCTGGGTTGTCACGTCGAGCGCCGTGGTCGGCTCATCGGCAATCAGGATGTCCGGCTCGAGGGCGACCGCCATGGCGATCATCACGCGCTGCCGCTGCCCACCGGACAGGCGGAACGGATAGCGCTCGGCCAGGGATTCGGGGTCGGGCAAGCCCACGGCTTGCAGCAGCTCCAGCATGCGCGGGCGACGCTGTGCCTTCGGCACGTCATGCGCCTCCAGAACCTCTTCGATCTGCCGCCCGACACGCATGACCGGGTTGAGCGACGTCATCGGCTCCTGGAAGATCATGCCGATCCTTGCGCCGCGCAGCTTGCGCATCTCGTCTTCGCCGATCTTCAGCAGGTCGCGCCCGCCATAGTGGATCGCGCCCGATTCGACCCGGAGCTGATCGCTCGGCAGCAAGCCCATCACGGCCGAGGCGGTAATGGATTTGCCCGAGCCGGATTCGCCTACAACGCACAGGATCTCACCCGCCTTCAGCTCCAGGCTGATGTCGCTGATCGCGTGTTGCCGGTCGCCCGCGAAGGGCAGCGCAATGGTCAGGTTTACGACATGGAGAAGGGGCGCGCTCATCCGTGACCCTTTTTTCGCGCAAGGCGCGGGTTGAGAACGTCGTTCAGCGCCTCGCCCACAAGGTTGAGCGCCAGCACCACGAGCAGGATGACCATCCCGGGGAAGAAACTCATCCACCACGCCTGGCGGATAACCGTGCGCGAGGCGCCGATCATATAGCCCCAGCTCATGCGGTTGGGGTCTCCAAGGCCGAGAAAGCTGATCGCAGCTTCGTTGAGGATGGCAGTGGCAACCATCAGCGAGGCCATCGCGATCACCGGGGACATGGTGTTGGGCAGAATCTGTCTGAAGATGATCTGACCGTTGGACTGGCCCAGCACGACGGCCGCCTTCACGAATTCGCGGCTGCGCAGGCTGGCGAATTCGCTGCGGACCAGCCGCGCGACGGGCGGCCAGCTGACAATGCCGAGCGCCACGATGATGGAGGTGACGGACGGATTGAAGATCGCAACGAGCAGGAGCGCGAAGATGAAGGTCGGGATGGTCTGGAAGAATTCGGTCACGCGCATCAGCGCGTCATCGATCAGTCCGCCGTAATAGCCCGCCAGCGCCCCGAACAGAATGCCAACGCCGAGCGCCACCAGCGTGGAGACGAAGCCCACGATCAGAGAGACCTGTGCGCCATGGGCCAGGCCCGCGAAGATGTCGCGGCCGAGCATGTCGGTGCCGAGCCAGTAGCGCCCGTCCTGGAACGGAGGCAAGAACGGCCGGCTGACCATGTCCCACGGGCTGCGCGGAAAAAGAACCGGCGCCAGGAAGGCGGCCAAGACCACGATCAGGATGATCGAAAGCCCGATGACTGCTTTAGGGTTGGACAGAAAGCGCCGGACGTTTGCGTTCATGCTGAAGCTCCGATGCGCGGATCGGCGATGCGATAGATGAGGTCGGTGACGATATTGAAGACGACCACCATGACCGACGTCACCAGGAAGACGCCCATGAGGACCATGTAGTCACGCTGCAGCAGGGCATCGAAGGCGAGGCGCCCGATACCCGGCCAGCCGAACACGGTCTCCGTCAGGATTGCGCCACCCACCAGTTGACCCGCCTGGATTCCCGCGAGCGTGATGACGGGGAGGATGGCGTTGCGCAGAATATGCCTCCGCACGGTGGCGCGGTGTTTCAGGCCCTTGGCCTTGGCCGTCCGGACGAAATCCATATCGCGCACTTCCAGCATCGAGGCACGCGTCATCCGCGCATAGACGGCCATGTAGAAAAGCCCGAGGGTCGCGGCCGGCAGAACGAGATGCCTGGCCACATCGAGGACATGCGCCCAGCCGGTGTAGCCCGCGCCGATCGTCTGCATTCCGACGGCCGGGAACCAGCCGAGATGCACGGAAAACAGCAGGATCGACATCAACCCCACCCAGAACAGAGGTGTGGCGTAGAACAGCAGCGACGCGATGGAGATGACGAAGTCGGGCAGCCGGCCGACATTCATCGCAGCAATGACACCGAGCCAGACACCGGCCAAGATCGCGAAGATGAAGGCCGAAACGGTCAGCAGCAGGGTCGCCGGAAGCCGGTCGAGGATCAGCTCGGAAACCGCCGTACCTTGACGATAGGAGTAGCCGAGATCGCCCTGCACCACGCCGGCCAGATAAATGCCGACCTGCTCGTAAAGCGGACGGTCGAGCCCAAACCGCTCCCGCAGCTGCTCCATATATTGAGCATCCGCCGCGCCAATCTCGCCAGCCATGACCGCAGCCGGATCGCCCGGCGCCATGCGAATGAGCAGGAAATTGAGCAAGACGATGGCCAGGACAACTCCGACAGCCTTCGCAGCTCTTGAAAAAATGGCGCGCAATGCGTCCTTCATGACCGGCTCCAGGGGCGAGAGTGCACCTCGGGTTGACCGCCTGGGCGCGCCCGGTGCGAAGTGCCCGACACAGATAGACGCAACTTCATCAGCCCCTCCCCGCCGCCCGATCGCCAATGCAGATGCAGCATGGGCCGTGCCGGTCCTCCTCTAAGCGACCGTATTGCGTATCAATACGATCGTTTCGTTTTATATCTTATTTCGTGTTGAAACGCCCGTCAATGCCGCTAAGAATGCGCACACAAGATGAGGAGTGAGCATGTCTGCAAGGGATGACGGGGAAAGGGTGGATGAGCGGCTGTTCCTCCGCTCGGTCGCGCGTGCCTTCCAGGTCCTCGAGGTTTTCGGCAAGGAAGCTCGCCCGCTTTCGCTGCGCGAAATCGCGCAGGCGGCAGGGATCGACAAGAGTGCCGCCCAGCGCATCGCCCAGACGCTGCTGAGCATCGGTTACCTGGAAAAGGCGCCCAACGACGCAGGTCTTTTGCCGGGCAAAGCCCTGCTCGACCGCTCTTTCGATTACCTGCGGATGAATCCGATCGTCGAGCGGGCCGCGCCGGTGCTGACCTCGTTGCGGGAAGCCACGAAGGAACGCGTCGACTTCAGTCTGTTCGACCGCTTCACGATCATCTATGCGCTGCGCCTGCAGAGCAAGCGGGAGACCTTCTTTGCAACGCTCATAGGCCGGCGCATACCCACTTTTTCGTCGGCCGGCGGCAGGGCCTGCCTGGCGCATCTTGACGAAGCCGCGGCGCGAGCCATCGTGGAAGGTTCGGACAGAAAGCCGCAGACTTCGAAGACCATCATCGACCCTGAAACGATCATGGAACGCGTGGCTCAGGCTCGGCTCGATGGCTATGCCTGCGCGCTGGAAGAAAGCCTGATCGGCGAGATTGTCATCGCGGCGGCAGTCACTGACAAAGGCAGGCCCATCGCCGCCGTCCACATTGCCGGCTCGCTCGGAGAATGGAGCGAAGCCGAATTTCGGCGGAAATTCGCTCCCCTCGCAATCGAGGCCGCCCGCGCGCTTTCGGTTTAGGCCAGCCGGCGGGCGAACGCCCTTACTGCGGCGACAGCACGATACGTGCGACAGTCTCACGGTCCACGGCCTCGCGCGAGTAGACGAGCGGATTGTACTCGCCCTTTGTCCAGGCGGCCGTCAGGTCGCGGTAGTGGCCCGATTCCGGCGTACCGGACTGCCCCGGCAGGTTGATGAACAGGCTGTTGTCCCACGCGCCGACGTCGATGACCATCCGCACCGAGGGGCCGGTGATCGTCTGGTAGTCGCTCGGCCGATAGACCGCGTACATGGGGGTTGAGCCGCTGCCTCCAAGCTCGATCGGCTCGATGTCGAGCGCGGCAGCCGTCTCCGGAAAGGCCTTCGCGACAGCGTGCTCCAGCGACAAGCGGTGCAGCTTGCCCCATTCCCATTTGTCGGGCTGGTCGCCGAACCGTGCCGCGCAATCCCGCCAGGCTGCCTCAAGCGTACGCTCGATGATGGCGTTGCGATGTTCGAGAGCATCGCCCTCGAACCAGTCGGCGGGGCTTTCCATGACGTCCAGAACCGATTGGATGTCCCCCGGCTGCAGCAGCGCCCTTACCTTGGGGGCGCTCGCAAACTGCTCATAGAGCGCCGGCTTCAAATGACTGGTCACCCAGACTTCGAAGAGAGCCGCAGCCGAGGACTGCGCGCCCATCCAGCAATCCCACCCCAGAAGATGGTTCGCCGCCTGTCGCGCCAGATCGAGCCCGAAAGCCAATGGGCGAAGGACCGCCTGCATGCGCTCGGCCGGCATCGAATGGAGGTCGTTCTGCAGTGCGCAGGAATCCTCGAGCCGGTGGCTCGGCTGGCCTTCGAGCACGCTATGGATTCGTTGCGCGCGGCTTGCGTCGATCCACTCGTAGCCGACCGGCGAATGCTTCTCCAGCCACTCCTGCGGAAGGTTCATTTCATTGGCGGTCGCGAGGAAGCCACTTTGCGGATTGGTCGACGCAGGCAAGGCCTCCGGCGCGACAAAGCCATCCCACTCGTAGCGGCCGTCGCCGGGAACGGGCACAAGGCCGTTCCAGTTCGGCCTGACTGGCGTCATGCCCACCGTCTGCCAGCCGATGGTGCCGGTGACGTCGGCGTAGAGATGATTGATCGAAGGCGTTCCCCAGTTGCGCAACGCGCTCCTGTAGTCGGATATCGACTTTGCGCGCATGACCGAAAGGCTGGTCATGTAGGGCGCAGAACCCGGTTCGGTCCACACGGTGCGCAGGGCGTAGGCCCGCTGGTTTTCGCGATCTTCCAGCAACACCGGACCGTGACGCGTGAATTGCAGAGACAGGCGCTGGTCGGGATGCCCTTTGACCTCGAACACCTCCTCCATGACCGACATTTGCTCCCAGCCGTCCGCATAACGATAGGACGTGGGGTCGCCGTCCCTGGTTTCGTAAACGTAGACGTCCTCCTGATCGCCCCCGAAGATCGTCAGGGAGAACGCGCTGTGACCATTATGGCCCATCGAAATGCCGGGCACCGCGGGTTCTCCGGCACCGATGGCATCGAAGCCCGGCATCGACAGATGCACCATGTAGCGCAGCGACGGCACGGCGTGAGTGCGGTGCGGATCCATGGCCATGATGGGGCGGCCGGTCGAGGTTCTTTCCGGCGCAATCGCCCAGTTGTTCGATCCTTCGGATTCCGCGCGCTGGACAATATCGCCAACGCCGTTGACCTGAACCCACCGAGCCGCGGCCTCGAGCGGTGCATTCAGGCGTTCAGGGCTGAACGAAACGGAGGCGGTCGCAAGCTTGAAGACGTCGAGCGCGGCAAGCGGGATGCTGGAAAGGTCAAGATCAGGCGCGGTCACCGGAGAAACGGAGGGCGTAAGCTGCTTGCGGATGGCGTCCGCCTTGTCGCCGGCCTTCGAGAGCACGATTGCACGAAGGATTTCCGAGATGCCGTTTCGCGTCAGGCAATGGCTGCGGATGCGCACGACATCTTCGGCCTTCCAGCGGGCCGGGCGCGTATTCAGCAGCGTGAATTCGAGCGGCAGCTTCTCCTCGCCACGCTCGGTGCGCGCCACATAGCTGTTGATGCCGGCAACATAGGCCTCGCATATCTGACGGGCATCGGGCGCATAGCTTGCCCATTCCCGGTCCATTTCGCCGCGATAGAGGAAAAGCCGCGAGGCGCGGTCCTGCGCGAGAAAACCCGGGCCGAAATCGGCCGCCAGAAGGCCGAGGCCGCGCTTGCGCCAAAGATCGATCTGCCAGAGGCGGTCCCGAGCGGCGTTGTATCCCTGCGCGAAGAACAGATCATCGGAGTTGGAGGCCCGGATATGCGCTATGCCCCAACGGTCGACAGCAATTTCGACGGCGTCCTTCAAGCCGGCGATCTGCAGACGACGCTCGCTCGGCATCTGACTCTGTTGCGTTGACAGCATGAAATCTCGCTCGTTTCGAAGTCTAGAAAGGTCGGTCAGCCGGGGCGGCTAGCACGCCCTGCCCTGCCAATAGGGCGCTGCGGCCCGCTGGTATTGCGGCGGCACGTCCACGCTCGCACCAAGCTGTTTCGCCGCCTGCCAGGCCCAGCGCGGGTCGTCGAGAAAGGCGCGACCGATGGCGACCAGATCGGCCTTTCCTTCGGCGATGATCGATTCGGCCTGTGCCGCCGACGAAATCATGCCAACCACCTGCGTCGCTATCCCCGCCCGGTGGCGGACCTGCTCGGCGAACGGGACCTGATAGCCCGGCCCCACCTTGATCGGCGCCGTGGCGACACCGCCCGACGTGACGCAGACCATGTCGATGCCTTCCCCCTTCAGCGCCGCAGCCATTGCGACGGCATCATCCGGAGAGAGACCCTCCGACAGCCAGTCGCTGCCGGTGATGCGCGCCGAAACCAGAATTTCGGCCGGAACAGCCTGGCGGACAGCGCGCGCCACTGCGAGGGGATAGGCGCGGCGGCGTTCGGCATCCCCGCCCCAGGCGTCCTGTCGGTCATTGGTCAATGGAGAGTGAAACTGGTGAAGCAGGTAACCATGAGCCAGATGAAGCTCGATGACGTCGAAGCCTAGCCGCACCGCCCGTTCAGCCGCGTCGACGAAAGCGGTCCGGATGCGCTCGATGCCGGCTTCGTCCAGTTCTTCCGGGACATGCCACCCGTCCGCGAAGGGCGTGGCGGAAGGCGCGACCGTCTGCCATGGATCGTGCGCAGCACCAAGCGCGCGCCCGCCTTCCCAGGGCCGCTCCGTCGATGCCTTGCGACCGGCGTGGCTGAGCTGGATGCCAAATTTCGTGCCGTGCGGGGCCACTTCGCGGGCGCTCGCCAGAACTCGGGCCAGGCTGCGCTCATTGGCATCCGAATAAAGCCCCAGATCGCCATGTGTGATGCGTCCCGCACGCTCTACGGCGGTCGCCTCCAGAATGACGAGGCCCGCGCCGGACATGGCAAGCGTCATGACATGCTGCAGGTGCCAATCGCCCGCGCAGCCGTCGTCGGCCGAATACTGGCACATCGGTGAGACTGCGATCCTGTTCGGCAATTCCAGTGGGCCGCAACGGAAGGCCGAAAACAAAACCGACATGAAATCCTCCTGGACAGGTGCGTTCTGCGCAGCGCTAAAGAACCCTTTCCGAAGATTTTATAGCCCTGCCGCATCGATATGCAATACGGTCGGATTGTTTTTGTGGAATGAACGACCTTCCCGGGCTATGTACCGAGCTTGCAACACCACATGCATGGCAGTGTCCTAGAGGAGGATCTCATGACCCGCACCGGAACGACCAATGGCGCCGAGCGCCTTTGCGATTCGCTTCTCACGCATGGCGTCGACGTCTGCTTCGCCAATCCCGGCACTTCGGAAATGCATTTCGTCGGAGCGCTGGACAGGCGCCCGGAGATGCGCTGCGTGCTCGGCCTGTTCGAAGGCGTCGTCACCGGCGCTGCCGACGGCTATGCACGCATGGCTGACAAACCGGCTGCGACACTGCTTCATCTGGGCCCGGGCCTCGCAAATGGCCTGGCCAACCTTCACAACGCGAAGCGGGCGCGAACGCCGATGATCAATGTGGTGGGTGACCATGCGGCCTATCACCTGGAATTTGACGCGCCGCTGGCCAGCGACATCGAAAGCCTGGCGCGGCCCATGTCCAATTGGGTGAAGCGGGCTTCAGATCCCCGCCGCCTTGCGGAGACTGCCGCGGAAGCCTGGCAGGCCTCGCTTGCCACGCCCGGCATCGCAACCCTGATCCTGCCCGCCGACGTCGCCTGGGGTGAAGCTGATGCCCTGCCGATCGAGAAACGCGCACTGCCGGAGCCCCGCAGCCTCGATTCCGACGCCATCCGCTCGATCGCGAAGGAAATCGCGAAGGGCGGGCGGACGATCTTCCTGCTTGGCGGCCGAGCGTTGCGCGCCGACAAGCTGGCCATGATCAAGGCCATTTGCGAGAAGACCGGCGCCGAGTTCGTCGCCGAGACATTCAATGCTCGGATCGAAAGGGGCCGGGGGCGAGTGCCGGTTGCCAAGATTCCCTACGCCATCGACCGGGCCGTCGCTTATCTTGCGGGCGCAGCCAGGATAATCCTGGTCGAAGCGGCCGCGCCGGTGGCGTTTTTCGCATATCCCGACAAACCCAGCCTGCTCTACGGCGAGGACTGCAAGATTCTCACCCTCGCCGCCCCCGGCGACGATCTCGGTTTCGCGCTCGACCGGCTTGCCGGCGAAGTGGGTGCGCAAGCCATGCCGCCAATCGCAGGCGATCGGCTCGAAACTACCGGCCCCTTGCCGACGGGAGGCCTCACGGCCGAGAACGTCTCGCATATCGTGGCTGCACTCATGCCCGAGAATGCGATCGTCAGCGATGAATCGGTGACCTCCGGCCGCGCTTTCTATGTCGCGAGCGCCGGCGGATCTCGCCATGACTACATGCAGCTTACGGGCGGCTCGATCGGGATCGGGCTGCCGCTGGCGACGGGCGCGGCCGTGGCCTGTCCCGATCGGCGGGTCGTTTCCCTGCAGGCCGACGGCAGCGCCATGTATACGATCCAGTCATTGTGGACCCAGGCGCGCGAAAACCTCGACGTTACCACGGTGATCTATTCAAATCGCGCCTATGCGATCCTGGAGTTGGAGATGAAGAATGTCGGGATCGAGCAATATGGCGACAATGCCCGGCGTATGTTCAAGCTCGACACGCCGACGCTGGATTGGGTGAGTCTGGCCCGGGGACACGGCGTCGAGGCCGTTCGCGTCGAAACCTGCGAGGCGTTCGCCGACGTGCTTCGCGCCTCGTTTTCACGCAAGGGCCCGTTTCTCATAGAGGCCGTCATCTGATGTTCGTTGCAGGTTCCGACAACTTCCAAGGCGATCATCGACCCGTCTTGCGCCGGACCACCTTCCTATCGATCAGCCAGAATTCGCCTTCCATGAGCACACTGCCCTGTTTTTAAGCAGCCGGATTGGGTTTGGAGCTTGGTGCTTAAATCTCGGCGCGGCTGCCCCGCATGATGTTCCGCTAGGGGCAGAACGAGTTATCGTTGATGACCCGGTAACGGCTGAGGGCTCCATTGCGCCTTGCGATCAGGACCTCAAGGCATCCTGTGCGCTGATGGTCAATCGGCACGAGCGGGTGAGCGCACCGGGCCTAAGGAGCCTCCGCGATCTCGAGCAAAGGCCTAGGCTGTAAAGCTGACGTCAACGACTGACATGAAGCGTGACGGCTATCTCCAGCGTGGTTGCCGCCACACCACAGGCGTTTCGGAGGCCATTCGAACGTGCTTTCGGAACGCCAATATGGCGGCCGTCAACGGACCGTCTGGTTTCAGCCGAGTTCTGCGGTGAGCTGCCGTTCGGCTTCCGACGTCATTTCGGTCATTCGCGGCTGAGTTTCGGAATCCCGAAAGCAGCCGCGCGCCTCCATACCCGCGATAGCAGCTCCGCGCCGATATTCGGACCACCGCCGAGCGCCTGTAGCCGCCAGAAGACGTTTCACAGAACCTCAGGCGCTTCGATGTCCACCGGCGAAATGTTAGGGAAAGCCTGTCAGGCCGCCACGACGGCTCAGAGATGTGATGCTACACAGAACCGGCAGCAGCTCATGAGCAGGGGGGCAAATGAATAGCACCAGAGATCCGGCAACCACAGGAACGCTGACGCCGCGAGTAACCCATCAAGTTTCTCCTCGGCCATAATTGGCCAGTCGAGAAACGGAAAACGTCAAGGCAGGGGCCGAATGCTGCCCGGCAGATAGCACCAGTAACCTGTCAGATAGCGTACATTGACCAGGTCAGCCGGAGGTACGAAGGTCAGCCATTCGGCCCCATCGGCGCTGACGCCGGACAGATCGCATCGTTCGACACAACAGTTCGAGGCTTTTGCGGCGCGCCGCAGATGTGGCTCCACGCTCGCAGAAGCCAGCACTTGCCTGGCGACCAGCCCGAGGCAGCGCTGCGGCCTCCAGATCGGCAGCCAGTCGGCCGCTGTCTCAACGCCGGCTGCCGGCAGGATTTGTCGCGGCGCCGAAGAAGGTTGATCCCCTGAGGCACTGCCGTGTCCCAGAGCATCGGCCGTTTCGTCAAGCAACGCCGGAACCGAGCGTGCACACGGGTAAGCTGGAGTTAAGTGTTGCTTCCTATTGTGCGCCCGGCGTTGCTCTAGGGAGCCGCTTCGACACGGCTCCGATCGGGATGAGCAGCATGGATAAGCAGCAGATTTGGGATCAGGTGCGGTCACAAGCCATTGCCACGCCTTCGATCTACGGGGCCGTGGATTTTAATGCCGTGCCGGAGCGCTTTGCCGGAACTGCCGGTGATCCGAATGAACTGCGATCTGCAAGCGAGGCAGAGCGTGCCCAGCTTCTCGCTGATGACGACCTGATGACACTCATCCGCGCCTACACTTTCATGGGCGATCGCGTGGCCGATCCTTATGCCGCCCTGATGCCGGAACATGGCTTCAAGCGCCTGATCGACATGGTCGATCAGGCCTGCAAGCACGGCATTGATTCCGTTGCCGACGCCCCGGCGGAACTGCGCACCTTCATCGCGGCGATGGAAACGGTGCCCGATTGGCTGGACATGGCGATGGTCGAGGAAGGAGCTCGTCTCGAGCGGGCGGCTATGGCGATCATGAGCCCCATTGCCA
>JAEWHN010000381.1 GCA_023387775.1 Pseudomonadota bacterium
GGTGCAGGCCCGCCGGAGCGTGGAGTACCTCTACAACCTGTCGGCCCGACATTTCCAGGAGCGAAAGCACCGGCGCAACGTCATGCTCGGGGTTGCCACGCATATGGCCCGTCGTTTCGGAACGGACGTCGTTCCCCGCGAGGTCGCAAGAACGCTCGGCTGGCCCACCTCCGGCGACTGAGATGCAAGCAATTGGAATTGCTGGTGCCCCCGGCAGGACTCGAACCCGCGACCCCCTGATTACAAATCAGGTGCTCTACCAACTGAGCTACAAGGGCACGCCTCCCGGTTATCACATCTGCCGGCCCAGTAAAGACAAAACTCCGGGTCGGGCGCGAACATGCGTGGATTGCCGGCAGTTCCCCGATGACAGGAACCATGGCGCGCCCGCGGCGTTGAGCCCGCATCTGCCAAATGGATGAAGGCACCCGCCATGATTCACCGGTTGGCCGCCGTGAGACATCTGCCCAGCGCCCCGTTGCCGACCCCAGCAGAGGTGGGCTGATGGCGCCGCGTCCCATCTGGAAGGGCTATCTCAAGCTGTCGCTCGTCACCTGCGCAGTGGAGCTTTCCAGCGCCACGACACACGCGGAAAAGGTTTCCTTCCGCGTCATCAACCGCGCCACCGGCAATACTGTGAAGCGGCAGTATGTCGACGCGGTTACCGGCAAGCCGCTGGAGGACAAGAACGAGGTGAAGGGCTACGAGGTGGACAAGGATGAGTACCTGCTCATCGAGGAGGACGAGATCGACGCACTGCAGATCGAATCTTCCCACACGATGAACCTCGACGGCTTCGTCGACAAATCCGAAATCGAGCAGATCTACCTCGATACGCCTTATTATGTGGTGCCGGCCGACAAGGTGTCGCTTGAGGCCTTTGCGGTTATCCGCGACGCGCTGCAGGCGAAGAAGATGGCGGGCCTGGCCCGCATCGTGCTCTACCGGCGCGAGCGCCCCGTGGTGATCGAGCCTCTGGGCAAGGGAATGTTGCTGACCACGCTGCGGTATGAAAGCACGGTGCGGAAGCCGGCAGTCGTCTTCGAGGAAATCGAAGACGTGATGATGGACAAGGAGATGATGGACCTTGCCACCCACATCATCGAAAAGAAGAAAACGAGGTTTGATCCGGACAAATTCGAGGATCACTACGAGAACGCCTTGCTCGAACTGATCCGCGCCAAACAGGCCGGGCGCAAGCCGCCGGTGGTGAAGGCAGCACCTGCACCGTCCAACGTGGTGAACCTGTTCGATGCGCTGCGCGAGAGCCTGGCCGCGGAAGGCGGCGGCGAAGAGCCGGCTCCCAAGGCAGCCACCGGCCGGTCTGCTGGCAAGGCCGGCGCGAAAAAGCGCGCCGAAGGCGGCAGTTCCGGCAAACGTAAGTCGGCCTGAGGAACCGGCCCGTGGCGCCCCTCCAGCAGTATCAGGCCAAACGCGACTTCCGCAAAACGACCGAGCCGTCCGGGCGGGTGCAACGCAGGCGACCGAAAGGCGCTGGCATCTTCGTGGTGCAGAAGCATGCCGCCACGCGGCTGCACTATGACTTCCGCCTTGAACACGACGGCGTGCTGTGGAGCTGGGCCGTTACCCGCGGGCCCAGCCTCGACCCTTCCGAGAAGCGGCTGGCCGTGCATGTGGAGGACCACCCGCTCGATTACGCATCTTTTGAAGGCACCATTCCCAAGGGCGAATATGGCGGCGGCTCGGTCATCGTCTGGGACGAAGGCACCTGGACGCCCGAAGGGGACCCGGACGCCGGAATGAAGAAGGGCCATCTGCAATTTCAGCTGAAGGGCAACAAGCTCAATGGTGCCTGGCACCTGGTGCGGCTGAAGCCGCGCCCCGGTGAGAAACGCGAGAACTGGCTTCTTATCAAATCGGACGACGTATTCGCCCGCCCGGGCGAAGACATTCTCGAGGAGGCGCCGGAATCGGTGAAATCGGGGCTGACGGTGGAGCAGGTCGGCGAGCGCAACCCCGCGGTCTGGCACTCCGCGCCTGCGAAGAACACTCCGGCAGCGCATGAGGCGAAGCCTGCCCGGCGGCGGGCAGCCAAGGTGGCCAAGCTGCCGGGCTTCATCGAGCCCTGCCTTGCGAAATTGAAGACCGCGGCGCCCGCTGGCGCCGGATGGGTCCACGAGCTGAAGTTCGACGGCTATCGCATGCAGGCGCATGTCTCCGGCGGCCGAACAAGATTGCTCACCCGTGCTGGCCTGGACTGGACCGAGCGCTTCGGCCGGGAGATCCCGACAGCGCTTGCGGCATTGGAATGCGAGAACGCGATCGTGGACGGCGAGATCGTGGTTCTTTCCGACGAGGGCGTCTCTTCCTTCTCCGCCCTACAGGCGGATTTGTCCGAAGGGCGCAGCGACCGGCTGGTCTACTACGTTTTCGATCTTCTGTTCCTCGACGGCGAGGACCTGCGAGCCGAGCCGCTTGTCGAGCGCAAGGAGAGGCTAAAAGCGCTGATCGGCGCGCACGGCAAGGGCGTTCTGCGTTTCAGCGAGCATTTCACGGAACCGGGGCCGGCGGTGTTCAGGCATGCCTGCCGCATGGGGGTGGAGGGCGTGGTTTCCAAGCGCGCCGACGCCCCCTACCGCAGCGGCCGCGGCGGAGAATGGGTGAAGGCGAAGTGCACGAAAAGACAGGAATTCCTGATCCTCGGCTACCTCCCCTCTGACAAGACCGGACGCGGCATTCGCTCCCTGATGGTCGGCTACAACGAAAACGGCGAGATCAAGCCGGCGGGGCGTGTCGGTACAGGGTTCAGCGCCGGCACTGCCGACGATCTGCTGGCAAGGCTCAACCGCCTGAAGACGCCGAAACCACCCATCTCCGGTGCGGCCGCAAAGGAAAAGGGCGCGGTGTGGGTCAAGCCGCAACTGGTCGCGGAGGTCGAGTTCGGGTCGTGGACGGCGAGTGGCAGCATTCGCCATGCCTCCTTCCTGGGGCTGCGCGAGGACAAGCCGGCCGAGCAGGTGGTCGCCGAGAAGCCGGACGACACCTCTGGAAAGGCGAGCAACGGCGCAGGCAACCGAAGCAGCCGCAAAGCTGCGGCCGCGGACAAAGAGGGGACAGGCAAGGTGCGACTTTCAAGTTCCGACAAGCTGCTTTGGCCGGACGCCGGGGTGACGAAGAAGGACCTTCTCGACCACTACGAGATGGTGTGGCCGCGCATGGAGCGTTTCGTGGTCAACCGCCCGCTGGCCCTGCTGCGCGCACCCGACGGCCTCGGCGGCGGCCAGCGCTTCTTCCAGAAACACAGCTCGCCGGGCATGGACGGGGCGATCTTGCGCACACGCGACCCGACCGATGGCGAAGAGATCTTGTACATAAATGACTTCAATGGCTTGGCGGCGCTCGTTCAATTGGGAGTGGTGGAAATCCACATCTGGGGCTCGACGATCGATGCGCTGGAGACGCCGGACGAGATGGTCTTCGACCTTGATCCGGATGAGGGCCTGAGTGCCGACGAACTTCGAGCCGCGACACTGGAAATCGGCGCCCGTCTCGACGAGATCGGGCTGCCCCGCCTGGTCAAGACCTCGGGCGGCAAGGGCTTTCACATAGTTGTGCCGTTGAAGCCGAAAGCCGACTGGACCGCGGTCAAGACCTTCGCCCACGATTTCGCCAAGGCGATGGAGCAGTCCGACCCGAAGCGCTACACGGCCACGCTGGCCAAGTCGGCCCGCAAGGGTCGCATTTTCATCGACTACCTGCGCAATACGCGCGGAGCGACCACGGTGGCGCCCTTTTCGACACGCGCGACACCCAATGCCACTGTCTCGGTTCCGATAACGTGGGACAAGGTGGAAGACGGGATCAGTCCCACCGAATTCGCAGTCGGCGACAAGGCGCTCGCGCAGGCGCTCAAGGCCGCCGACACCTGGGTTGACTTCGACAAGCTGCGCCGCGCGCTCAAGGGGTGAATGCACGCCCCCTCCGCGGCTTCGCATCACTTTGCAGGAGCAATAGGGCATGCTACCTCGCACGCCATGGTTTTCAGGCGAGCAACAGGGCACGGCCTATGACACGCAAAGCGCGCGAGAAATTCGCCTTCGTCTCTTCCGGCTTCCCCGAGGCCGAAGAGGCAGCCGCGCGTCTGCAGGCCACCTACGGCAGCACTCCGATCGAAGACGCCGACGTGATCGTTGCCATTGGCGGTGACGGCTTCCTGCTGCAGACGCTGCGCGAAACGATGAGCACCGGCAAGCAGGTCTACGGCATCAATCGCGGCACGGTCGGCTTCCTGATGAACGAGTTCCGCGAGAACGACCTTCGCGAGCGGCTTCAGGCGGCGGTGGCCGAAACCATCCGCCCCCTGGAGATGGAGACGGCCCTGGCGGACGGTTCGGTCCTCCACGCGCTTGCCATCAACGAGGTTGCGCTTTGGCGGCAATCCTATCAGACGGCCAAGATCCGCATCACCATCGACGGCAAGGTGCGCCTGGAGGAACTGAGCTGCGACGGCGTGATGGTGGCCACGCCTGCCGGCTCAACCGCCTATAATCTCTCCGCGCACGGTCCTATTCTGCCTCTCGACGCCCCCTTGCTGGCGTTGACCCCCGTGAGCCCGTTCAGGCCGCGGCGCTGGCGCGGTGCGCTGCTTCCCGAGCGCGCCGTCGTCCGTTTCGACGTACTGGAAGCCGATAAGCGGCCAGTGAACGTGGCGGCGGACCATACCGAGGCCAAATCCGTGCTCACGGTCACGGTGCGCCAGTCGCGCCGCCACACGGCCACGCTGCTGTTCGATGCCGGCCATTCCTGGGATGAACGCATCCTGACCGAACAATTCCGCTACTGACGCCATTGCCATGAACAGCCCAAAACGTTAAGTATTAACAGGCACAAACGCGGCATTTTCTGCCTGCTTGTGTTGACAAACGGCGTTACTGCCCGTAACGCCATGAAATATTTGCAAGCGCGAGGCGTTTGCCGCGTCCTTCGGGCGCGCCCTTCAAGCAGCCAAAGACAGCCAAAACACTTGTCCTCAGACACCAAGATCGCTCAAGACGCGCTGACATTCGCAGACCTCGGCCTTTCGCCGAAGGTTCTTTCGGCCGTTACCGACGCCGGCTACACCGTGCCCACGCCGATCCAGGCGGGCGCAATTCCGCACGCCCTGCAAGGCAAGGACGTGTTGGGCATCGCCCAGACGGGCACAGGCAAGACGGCATCCTTCGTGTTGCCGATGCTGACACAGCTGGAAAAGGGCCGCGCCCGAGCGCGCATGCCGCGCACGCTCATCCTCGAACCGACGCGTGAACTCGCGGCACAGGTCGAGGAGAACTTCGAAAAATACGGCAAGAACCACCGGCTCAACCGGGCGCTGCTGATCGGCGGCGTTTCGTTCGACGAACAGGAAAAGAAGCTGGAGCGCGGCGCCGACGTGCTGATCGCGACGCCCGGCCGCCTGCTCGACCATTTCGAGCGCGGCAAGCTTCTGCTTTCGGCCGTCGAAATCCTCGTCATCGACGAGGCCGATCGCATGCTCGACATGGGCTTCATTCCCGACATCGAGCGCATCTGCAAGCTCATCCCCTTCACGCGCCAGACCCTGTTCTTCTCGGCCACGATGCCGCCGGAGATCACCAAGCTGACCGAGCAGTTCCTGCATGCGCCGGTGCGGGTCGAAGTGGCGAAGGCTTCCAGCACCTCGGGCACCATCACCCAGCGCCTGGTCAAGTCGGGCAGCAAGCCTTGGGACAAGCGCGCCGTGCTGCGCGACCTGATCCGCGCGGAAGACGCAGAGCTGAAGAACGCGATCATCTTCTGCAACCGCAAGGTGGAAGTGTCCGAACTGTTCCGCTCGCTGATCAAGCACGACTTCGACGCGGGCGCCCTGCATGGCGACATGGACCAGCGCGCGCGCATGACCATGCTGGCCAATTTCCGCGAAGGCAAGCTCAAGCTGCTGGTCGCATCCGACGTCGCCGCGCGCGGCCTGGACATTCCCGACGTCAGCCACGTGTTCAATTTCGACGTCCCGATCCATGCCGAGGACTATGTGCACCGCATCGGCCGCACCGGCCGCGCGGGCAGGCTGGGCAAGTCCTTCACCATCGTCACCAAGGGCGACGTCAAGAATGTCAACGCAATCGAGACGCTGATCGGCCAGCCAATCGAATGGCATGACGGAGATCTTTCAACGCTTCCGGCAGTGGAGACC
>JAEWHN010000392.1 GCA_023387775.1 Pseudomonadota bacterium
GACCAAAGCTGGAAACCTCTGAAGCAATCAGGACGCTTTCTATTGAAAATTTAACTTCGTCGGGAATGATCGTCCCGCTGCTGCGAAAGCCTGATTTTCAACGAGAGACCAATCATTGGACGCCAAAGCAGGTTTTGAGCTTCTTAGAAAGCTTCCTGGATAATGAGCTTATCCCGTCAGTGATTTTGTGGAAATCTGATAGCTTTGTTTTTGTTATTGATGGCGGTCACCGGCTCAGCGCACTACGGGCGTGGATTGAGGACGACTATGGTGATGGATTAATATCGAGCAAGTATTTCTCAAGTCAGATAAATTCTGTTCAAAAGAAGGTTGCAAATGCGACAAGAAAACTTGTCGAGGAGAATATCGGAAAGTACACCACGATAAAAGACGCTCTGATAAATCAAGACGCGCACACTGCCGATAGAGTTCGACGGGCGCGGAATATGGCTATGCGTTCCCTGGATTTGCAGTGGGTAAGTGGTGACGCTGAGAAAGCTGAGTCGAGCTTTTTTAAAATAAATACCCAAGGTACTCCGCTCGATAAATCGGAGGAGTTGTTACTCCGAAATCGGCATCGCTCTGTAGCAATAGCTGCAAGATCAATAGTGCGCGCTGCCACTGGACATAAGTATTGGTCAAAATTTTCAGCAGATACTCGGCAGCAGATTGAGGGAAGCGCAAAAGTCTTGCATCATTCTCTCTTCAATCCGGAGGTTAACCATCCGATTAAAACTCTGGATCTTCCGCTCGGCGGGTCGAAATCTCCGATTCACGCACTTGAGCTCTTGATGAGCCTAATATCCGTAACGAATGGAAGTCAGGGTACCAATAAGAAGGAAATAGGAGATTTTGAAAATGACCCGTCTGGAGAGAGAACGGTTGAGGTATTAAGGGACTGCGCACGAATAGTGGAGCGCGTATCAGGGAACAATGGTTCTAGCCTGGGTCTTCATCCTGCTGTTTACTTTTATTCTGAACGAGGGAGACATATACCAGATCTTTTAGTCGGTATACTTTTGCTGTTTAGAAGAAAGATCCAAAGCAATGATTCTGGATTCTTCAAAAAGTTTATATCAGCACGGAGTAAAATGGAGTCCTATCTCGTAGAAAATAAGGGCTTGATCACTCAGGCGCTACAATTGGCGCGTAGCGCGGTTAGATACGAAAGAGTGGCTGCTTTATATGAATTTCTTATCGAGGAGATAAACCAAGGTCGTGATATCGACGATGAAAAAATGATCGCGGTTGTTGCGCCTGGTGCTGTGTCAAAAGTACTCGCTGTAGCACAAAATCCGTCGAGCTCATCATTTTCAGCAGAAGCGAAATCTACAATATTTATCCGCCAGTCTTTGCAGGGTGCGATGAAGTGCGTAATTTGTAGCGGATACCTGGATCCTACGAAGTCATCGTCATTTGATCATGTTGTGAGAAGGCAAGACGGTGGCTCGGGTGCACCTGAGAATGGTCAAATTGTTCACCCATACTGCAACACTGGAATAAAGAACTAATGAGGTTTTTTGGAGCTCCTTCCCTCAAGAAATATTCTTCAGAGGTTGGGTCTCCAATGGCCTTATCTTCAGCGGCGATGGCTTCGGCCACCGCCGGTGGCCTGCGCCTCGAAGCCGAGGCCGCCGAGTAGCTGGGCTACCGGCCAGAGGAGGCGAGGGCGCGCGAACTTCGCCCCCGTCCTTAAGCGTCATTAAGCGCTAGGCTCAAAAATACTCCTGCAGCGGCCTGACCTCCAGGCTGCCCGCCTTCAGCGCCGCAATGGCTTCGGCCACCGCGCCCATGCCGGCCAGCGTGGTATAGTAGGGCACCTTCTGCATCAGCGTCGCGCGGCGCAGTGACTTCGAGTCCGACACCGCCTTCTGGCCGTCGGTCGTGTTGAACACGATCTGGACCTGGCGGTTGCGGATGGCGTCCTCGATATGCGGGCGGCCTTCCAGCACCTTGTTGATCTTTTCCGCCTCGATGCCGTTTTCGGCCAGGAAGCGCTGGGTGCCGCCGGTGGCCAGCACCCTGAAGCCGAGGCCGGCCAGGCGCTTGACGGGTGCGAGCACGCCCTGCTTGTCGTCGTCGCGCACCGAGACGAACAGCGTGCCGGAGCGCGGCAGGTCGACGCCCGCGCCGAGCTGGGCCTTGGCGAAGGCCAGCGCATAGTCGCGGTCGAGCCCCATGACCTCGCCGGTGGAGCGCATTTCGGGCCCGAGCAGGATGTCGACGCCCGGGAAGCGCGCGAACGGGAACACCGCTTCCTTGACCGCGATGTGGCCGGGCGTGCGCGCGTCGGGCCTTGCGCCGTAATGGGCGAAGGCTGAGTCCAGCGTCTCGCCGGCCATGATGCGGGCCGCGACCTTGGCGATCGGCTTGCCCACGGTCTTGGCCACGAAGGGCACGGTGCGGCTGGCGCGCGGGTTCACCTCCAGCACATAGATGGTGCCGTCCTTGATGGCGTATTGCACGTTCATCAGGCCGCCGACTTTCAGCGCGCGAGCGAGTGCGGCGGTCTGGCGCTCCAGCTCCTCGACGATTTCGGCGGACAGCGAGTGGACCGGCAGCGAGCAGGCGCTATCGCCCGAATGGATGCCGGCTTCCTCGATGTGCTCCATGATGCCGGAGACGAAGACTTCCTCGCCGTCGCACAGGCAGTCCACGTCCACCTCGATGGCGTCGGTGAGATAGGTGTCGAACAAGAGCGGGTTCTTGCCGAGCAGAGTGTTGATCTGGCCGGTCTTGTCGTTCGGGTATTTCTGCTTGATGTCCTCGGGCACCAGGCCGGGCACGATGTCGAGCAGGTAGGTCTGCAGCATGCTCTCGTCGTGGATGATCTGCATGGCGCGGCCGCCCAGCACGTAGGACGGGCGCACCACCAGCGGGAAGCCGAGCTCGCCGGCCACCGTGCGCGCCTGCTCGACCGAGTAGGCGATGCCGTTCCTGGGCTGGGTGAGGTCGAGCTTCTGCAGCAGCTTCTGGAAGCGGTCGCGGTCTTCGGCGAGGTCGATGGCGTCGGGCGAGGTGCCGAGGATCGGGATGCCGTTCTTCTCCAGCGCTTCGGCGAGCTTCAGCGGGGTCTGGCCGCCGAACTGCACGATGACGCCGACGAGTTCGCCGCGGCTCTGCTCCATCTTCAGGATCTCGATCACGTCCTCGGCCGTCAGCGGCTCGAAATAGAGCCGGTCGGAGGTGTCGTAGTCGGTCGAGACCGTCTCCGGGTTGCAGTTGATCATGATGGATTCGTAGCCGGCCTCGGCAAGCGCGAAGCAGGCGTGGCAGCAGCAATAGTCGAACTCGATGCCCTGGCCGATGCGGTTGGGGCCGCCGCCGAGGATCACCACCTTCTTGCGGTCGCTGACGCCGGCCTCGTTGGCGGGCTGGCCGGCAAACGGCACCTCATAGGTGGAGTACATATAGGCGGTGGGTGAGGCGAACTCGGCAGCACATGTGTCGATGCGCTTGTAGACCGGGTGGACGCCGAGCGAATTGCGCAGCTGAGCGACCGCCTTGGCGGTCTTGCCGGTGAGGGAGGCAAGGCGGGCGTCGGAGAAGCCCATGGACTTCAGCATGCGCAGGTTCACCGCGTCTTCCGGCAGGCCGTGCTCGCGGATGCGCTCTTCCATGGCGATGATGCCGGCGATCTGCTCCAGGAACCACGGGTCGATCTTGCACATGGCGTGCACGTCTTCCAGCGAGGTGCCCATGCGGATGGCCTGGGCGACCATGCGCAGCCGGTCGGGCGTGGGCGTGCCAAGGGCTGCGCGGATGGCGTTCTTGTCGTCGCCGTGGCCGTGGCCGGGGATCTCGATCTCGTCGAGGCCGGTGAGACCGGTCTCGAGGCCGCGCAGCGCCTTCTGCAAGCTTTCCTGGAAGGTGCGGCCAATCGCCATGACCTCGCCCACCGACTTCATGGCGGTGGTCAGCGTCGGCTCGGCGCCGGGGAATTTTTCGAATGCGAAGCGCGGGATCTTCGTCACCACGTAGTCGATGGACGGCTCGAAGGAGGCCGGCGTCGCGCCGCCGGTGATGTCGTTCTCAAGCTCGTCCAGCGTGTAGCCGACGGCGAGCTTTGCCGCGATCTTGGCGATGGGGAAGCCGGTGGCCTTGGAGGCGAGTGCGGAGGAGCGCGACACGCGCGGGTTCATCTCGATGACGACGAGTCGGCCGTCATCGGGGTTGACGGCGAACTGGACGTTGGAGCCGCCGGTCTCGACGCCGATCTCGCGCAGCACCGCGATCGAGGCGTTGCGCATGATCTGGTATTCCTTGTCGGTCAAAGTCAGCGCCGGGGCCACCGTGATGGAATCGCCGGTGTGCACGCCCATCGGGTCGATGTTCTCGATGGAGCATACGATGATGCAGTTGTCCGCCTTGTCGCGGACGACCTCCATCTCGTACTCCTTCCAGCCGAGCACGCTTTCCTCGATGAGGACTTCGGTGGTCGGCGAGGCGTCGAGGCCCGACTGCACGATCTCGAAGAATTCCTGGCGGTTGAAGGCGATGCCGCCGCCGGTGCCGCCGAGCGTGAACGAGGGGCGGATGATGGCCGGCAGGCCGACGGCATCGAGCGCCTGGGCTGCCACGCCCATGGCGTGCGAGACATAGCGCTGCTTGCGGTCGCCTTCGCCGAGGTTCCACTGCGTTTCGAGCGCGTCGAGCGCGGTGTCGGAGGCACCCGAGGCCTTCAGCTCGGCGCGCTCGGCCTCATGCTTCTTGCGGTCGGCGTCCTTGACGTCGGTGGCGTTGGCCAGCATCGAGCGCGGCGTCTCCAGCCCGATCTTGGCCATGGCCTCGCGGAACAGCGCGCGGTCCTCGGCCTTGTCGATGGCATGGGCGTCGGCACCGATCATCTCGACATTGTAGCGCTCGAGCACGCCCATGCGGCGCAGCGACAGCGCGGTGTTGAGCGCGGTCTGGCCGCCCATGGTCGGCAGCAGCGCATCCGGGCGCTCCTTGGCGATGATCTTGGCGACGACCTCGGGCGTGATCGGCTCGATATAGGTGGCGTCGGCCAGGTCCGGGTCGGTCATGATCGTGGCCGGGTTGGAGTTGACCAGGATGACGCGGAACCCTTCCTCGCGCAGCGCCTTGCAGGCCTGGGTGCCGGAATAGTCGAACTCGCAGGCCTGCCCGATGACAATGGGACCGGCGCCGATGATCAGGATGGACTTGATGTCGGTGCGTTTTGGCATGGTCGGGTCCATTCGTCGTTGGCTCTACACGAAACCCCGGCGCGGGAAATGCCGGGCCGTTGGGGTCGCAGAGTCTGTTGTCAGGCTAAGGGCGCCTTATAGGCAAATGCCGGCACGCTTGTAACCCCAAATATGTGGGAATCTTTGCGACTTTTCAGCATGGCAGCCATGCGCGCGGGGAGGGGGACGAAATCGTAGCTCTGCTTCGGTCGGTTCGGCGTTTGCAGGACACGTGGGGACCAAGGCGGAATCTGCTTGCCGTTGGGTATGGGAGAGCTGCTTACGGCCTCGTGTCGGCCGTTCGCTGTAACGGGTGCAGCACTGAAAGCGGACCTGGCGGTAGACCGTCATTCTGGATCATATCTGCCGCAGAAATCAGGTGCAGAAGTGTCGCCGGGATTTTCGCGAATCCAAGACGATGGCTGGGTGAGACTTAGAAACCGGTCCGTGATAATCGTTGTTCATGCCTTCAATACCGCTGCCCTTCGTCATCTCCCTGCTTCTCTGCCTAATCCTTGTGCGGATGATCCGGCAGGGAGAACGGAAACTTGGGCTGTTTTCTCTGCTCGTCGCCACTTTTGCCGCTCAGGGAGTTTTGTCAGGACTGAACTGGAACGTCGGCTGGCATCCGGCCCGTTTTATTCAGCCCGTCGTCGCGGCGGTCCTTCCGGCCCTCTCCTTTGCAGCCTTCGATCAGCTACGCCGCAATAGCCTTGCAAGGCCCACGGACATCCTGCCGCACCTGGTGCCGGCGGGCCTCGTTGCAACTCTCGTCGCCTTCTGGCGCGCGCCAATCGATATCGCTCTATTTGCCATCTACCTCGGATACGGTCTCGCGCTTCTGCGGGTTGCCCGGCAAGGGCCAGGTGCGCTTCCCGCGGTACGTATCACCGATGAATGGACCGCCCAGAAAGCGCTCATCGCAATGGCGGTCATGCTTGTCGCGACGGCCTTTATCGACGCAATCGTGTCGCTCGATTTCTTCCTTGGAGATGGCGAGCAGGCTCGAACGGTTCTCGCCATCGCGAGCGTTTTATGGCTAGCGGTTGCCGGTTATGCCGCCACGGTCGCGGATAATACTCGCCCAGACAATGAGGCAAATACCACTGCGGACGATTTCACCTTTTCCTCCTCCGCACTGCCGGCGTCTACAAGCGTACGGGATGATGAAGCCATAGCAAGCCGGGTCGATGCTCTGATGTTGGAGCAGCATCTCTATCGCGATCCAGACCTGACATTGGAGCGTCTTGCACGGCGCGTCGGCATCCCGGGACGGCAGATATCTGGCGCTCTGAACCGCATCTACGGCCGCAATATCTCTCAAGTTGTGAATGAATATCGGGTCAACGATGCCAAACGACGGCTTGTCGCGACACGCGATCCGGTGACAGCCATTATGTTGGAATCGGGTTTCGGCACAAAATCGAACTTCAATCGGGAATTCTCGCGCGTCACGGGTATGACGCCGAGCAGCTATCGGCGCGCTGGTCGCGAGACATCTGCCGCGCCGGATGCGGGGGCGGAAGCACCCGCCTCATAGTCCTTCGGTCCAAATCATCACACAAACGACCTGAATCGCGATCTCGAACGTCCAAAATCGCGTTCAAGGGCGCGTCGCTCTTTCTCTTCCGGCAAGTTCCGGCCTGACCCCACGGCCACAAGGAACTTCGATGAAACTGTTGACAAAAATCGCGACGATGTTTTGCAGCATCTCTCCGATGCTGATGGTGCACCACTCTGCCGCTGCCAGCGAATTTGTCGGCGTGCGGCAGATTACAGCTCCCTCCAAAGAACGAGGCAGCGATCTGGCCGTGACTATTTGGTACCCGGCGGACGCGGGGGGCAAACCTGTCACACTTGGCGAGAGCATATTTTTTGTGGGGACGAGCGCCATGCTCGAAGCCCCGATATCGCGCGGAAAATATCCGCTGATTTTGCTATCCCATGGCGCTGGCTTGGGAGGAACCCCGCAAGCGATGAGCTGGATTGCAACGCCATTGGCGAAGCAGGGATTCATCGTGGCGGCTCCTGCTCATCCCGGGAACGGCGGGACAAACAGATCAGCAGCAGAG
>JAEWHN010000059.1 GCA_023387775.1 Pseudomonadota bacterium
TCATCCGGCCGATGCGCTTCGTGCTGCCCCATGCCGCGGTCCTGCGCCCGGCCTGGCTGATCCGGCTCGGCCTGTTCCTCTACGACCACATCGGCGGGCGCAAGCTGTTGCCGACGACCAGGACGCTGGACATGCGTCGCGACCCAGCCGGCAGGCCGCTGAAGCCGCTGTTTGCCAGGGCGTTCGAATATTCCGACGGCTGGGTCGACGACGCCCGGCTGGTGGTGCTGAACGCCCGCGACGCCGCCGACCGCGGTGCCGACATCCGCACCCGCACCAAGGTGGTGGCGGCCCGCCGCGCCGGCGACCACTGGCTGGTGCGGCTCGAAGACAGCCGCAGCGGCGCGGTGGGGGAGGTGCGGGCCCGCCTGATCGTCAACGCCGCCGGGCCCTGGGTGGACCGGGTGCTGGCCGATGCGGTCGGCGAGGCGACGGCCCACCATGTGCGCCTGGTGCAGGGCAGCCACATCGTGGTGCGCAGGAAGTTCGACGACCCGCGCGCCTATTTCTTCCAGAACAAGGATGGCCGCATCATCTTCGCCATTCCCTATGAGGAGGATTTTACCCTCATCGGCACCACCGACCGCGACTATGACGGCGATCCGCGCGCGGTGGCGATCAGCGAGGCGGAGGTCGACTATCTGTGCGCGGCGGCGAGCGAATATTTTGCCGATCCCGTGCGCCGCGAGGACATCGTCTGGACCTATGCCGCGGTGCGTCCGCTCTATGACGACGGCGCCTCGAAGGCGCAGGAGGCGACGCGCGACTACGTGCTGCAGGCGGCGGCGGGCGACGGCGCGCCGCTGATCAACGTCTTCGGCGGCAAGATCACCACCTACCGGCGCCTGGCCGAGGCCATGCTGGACAGGATCGCGGCGCATCTGGGCCGGCGCGGGAGCCCATGGACGTCGTCTGCGCCGCTGCCGGGCGGCGACTTCTTCGCCATCGGCTTCGACGCGCAGGTGGCGGCTTTGAGCCGGGCCTATCCCTTCCTCGCGCCCGGCCATGCCCGGCGGCTGACGCGGGCCTATGGCACGCGCGCGGCCGAACTGCTCGGCGCGGCGCGCTCGGCCGCCGATCTCGGCCGCCATTTCGGCGCCGACCTCTACGAGGCCGAGGTCCGCCACCTGATGCAGCACGAATGGGCGCTGACGCCCGAGGACGTGCTGTGGCGCCGGACCAAATGCGGGTTGCGTTTCAGCCCAGAACAGGCTTCGCTGCTGGCGGAGTTCTTGCGGCCAGTCGCCGGACCACGAACCTCGGCGACCGGATAGCGGCAGAGAGGGGAGGACTTGATGCTTGAGCTCAGGCAGGTCTCGAAGGTGGTGGGCGCCGCAACCCACATAACCGACGTATCGCTGAGGCTCGAGCACGGCTCGCTCAACGTGCTGCTCGGCCCGACGCTCTCGGGCAAGACCAGCCTGATGCGGCTGATGGCGGGGCTCGATGCACCGACCTCCGGCTCGATATGGTTCGATGGCCGCGACGTCACCGGCCTGCCGGTGCAGAAGCGCAACGTCGCCATGGTCTACCAGCAGTTCGTCAACTATCCGGCGATGACGGTCTACGAGAACATCGCCTCCCCGCTCCGCGTCGCCGGCATCGACCGGTCCAAGGTCGATCGCCAGGTCAGGAAGACCGCGGAACTGCTCAAGCTCACGCCCTATCTCGACCGCACGCCGCTGCAACTTTCCGGCGGACAGCAGCAGCGGACGGCGCTGGCCCGCGCCATCGTCAAGAATGCCAGCCTGGTTCTGCTCGACGAGCCGCTGGCCAATCTCGACTACAAGCTGCGCGAGGAACTGCGCGAGGAACTGCCGAAGATCTTCGCGGAGGCCGGCACCATCTTCGTCTACGCGACGACCGAACCGCACGAGGCGCTGCTGCTCGGCGGCAACACGGCCACGCTTTCGGAAGGCCGGGTCACGCAGTTCGGGCCCACCCTCGAAGTGTTCCGCAAGCCTGTCGATCTGGTGACGGCCAGGACCTTCGCCGATCCACCGCTGAACACGATCGAGCTGCGGAAGGCGGGCGCGCATTTCCTTCTCGATGGCGGCATGAAGCTGCCCGTGCCGGCCGGACTCGCCGATATCTCCGACACCGGCTACACGATCGGCTTCCAGCCCCATCATCTCTTTCTCGAGCGGCCGAACGCTGCCGCCGTTCCGTTGCGCGCCAAGGTCGCGATCACCGAGATCACCGGCTCGGAGAGCTTCGTGCATCTCAGCCTGGCCGACGCGCGCTGGGTCATGCTTGCCCACGGCATCCGCGACCTGCAGGCCGACGACGAGATCGAGGTGTTCGTCGATCCGCGCCATATCATGGTGTTCGACCCGAGCGGCCGTGCCATCGGCCAGCCGAAGCCAACGGCTTGAGGGGGAGCGGGTAATGGCACGCATCGACGTCAACCATATCCGCCACTCCTACCTGCCGGACCCCGTCAGGGAGGCCGACTTCGCGCTGAAGGAGGTGCAGCAGACCTTCGAGGATGGCGGCGCCTACGCGCTGCTGGGGCCGTCGGGCTGCGGCAAGACCACCCTGCTCAACATCATCTCCGGGCTGCTCCATCCCTCGCATGGCCGCCTGCTGTTCAACGGCCGGGACGTGACCGAACTCTCGACCCAGGAGCGCAATATCGCGCAGGTGTTCCAGTTCCCGGTGATCTACGACACCATGACCGTCTACGACAATCTGGCCTTCCCGCTGCGCAACCGCGGCGTGCCGGCAGTGGATGTCGAGCGCCGCGTGCGCGAGACGCTCGACATGATAGGCCTCGCCGACGGGGCGCAGCGAAAAGCCAGGGGCCTGACCGCCGACCAGAAGCAGAAGATCTCTCTGGGACGGGGGTTGGTCCGTTCCGACGTCAACGCCATCCTGTTCGACGAGCCGCTGACCGTCATCGACCCGCACATGAAATGGGTGCTGCGCTCGCAGCTCAAGCAACTGCACCGGCGTTTCGGCTACACCATGGTCTATGTCACCCACGACCAGACCGAGGCGCTGACTTTCGCCGAGCAGGTGGTGGTGATGTATGACGGCGGCATCGTTCAGATCGGCACGCCCGAGGAACTGTTTGAGCGGCCGCGTCATACCTTCGTCGGCTATTTCATCGGCTCGCCCGGCATGAACGTCATGCCGGTGGAGATCGAGGGCCGGACCGCCCGGCTGGGCTCGCAGACGATCGACCTGCCGGGCGCCCCCGGCGTCATCGGCGGCGTGACCGAACTCGGCATCCGGCCCGAATATGTTCGGCTCGGCCGCCACGGCATGGCGGTCTCGATCAGCAAGGTCGACGATGTCGGCCGCCACAAGGTGGTGCGCGCCAGCCTGGAAGGCCGCGAAATTGCGGCGATCATGGGCGAGGACGACGCCATTCCAGCCGAACCCAGGATCAGCTTCGACCCGGCGGGCATCAACATCTACGCCGATTCCTGGCGCGTCGAGATGGGAGCGTGAGATGGAAAGGACCCAGAACAACAAGGCCTGGTTCCTGGTGCTGCCGGTGCTGGTGCTGGTGGCGTTCTCGGCTGTCATCCCGCTGATGACGGTGGTGAACTATTCGGTTCAGGACACCTTCGGCAACAATCAGTTCTTCTGGGCGGGGACGGAGTGGTTCGAGGACCTGCTGGCCTCAGACCGGTTCTGGCAGGCGATGTTCCGGAACCTGCTCTTCTCCTTCATCATCCTCGTGATCGAAGTGCCGCTCGGCATCTTCATCGCGCTCAACATGCCGCGCAAGGGATGGGGCGTGCCGGTGTGCCTGGTGCTGATGGCGCTGCCGCTGCTGATCCCGTGGAACGTCGTGGGCACGATCTGGCAGGTCTTCGGCCGCAACGACATCGGGCTTCTGGGCTATACCGTCAACGCGCTCGGCATCAACTACAACTACGTCCAGAACCCGTTCGATGCCTGGGTCACGGTCATCGTCATGGACGTCTGGCACTGGACGAGCCTTATTGTGCTGCTTTGCTATGCCGGGCTGGTTGCCATTCCCGACGCCTTCTACCAGGCGGCCAAGATCGACGGCGCGTCGCGCTGGTCGGTGTTCCGCTACATCCAGTTTCCCAAGATGCAGCGGGTGCTGCTGATCGCGGTGCTGCTGCGCTTCATGGACAGCTTCATGATCTACACCGAGCCATTCGTCGTCACCGGCGGCGGGCCCGGCAACTCGACGACCTTCCTGTCGATCGACCTCGTCAAGATGGCGCTCGGCCAGTTCGACCTCGGGCCGGCGGCCGCCATGTCGCTGGTCTACTTCCTCATCATCCTGCTGCTGTCATGGGTCTTCTACACCGTGATGACCAACTACGATGCGGAGCGCTGAAATGAGCAGCGCGAACGAGAGAACAGGCCAAGGCACGATGAACGAGAGGGTCACTGTCAGCCGTCTGGAGAGCGACCTGGCGCAGGGCGCTGTCGCGCACCGCATGCGCCGCCGCGGGCAGGAAAGCCGGTGGTGGTGGATCGTTCCGACGCTCTACATCATCTTTCTGTTGTTGCCGATCTACTGGCTCATCAACATGAGCTTCAAGACCAACAACGAGATCGTGTCCTCGCTGACGCTCTACCCGCATGAGCCGACGCTGCGGAACTATCGCGTCATCTTCACCGATGCGGCCTGGTATTCCGGCTACATCAATTCGATCCTCTATGTGGTCATGAACATGGTGATTTCGGTGGCGGTGGCGCTGCCGGCGGCCTACGCCTTCTCGCGCTACCGTTTCCTTGGCGACAAGCACCTCTTCTTCTGGCTGCTCACCAACCGCATGGCGCCGCCTGCCGTGTTCGCCCTGCCCTTCTTCCAGCTCTATTCCGCCTTCGGCCTGATCGACACGCATATTGCGGTGGCACTTGCACACTGCCTGTTCAACGTGCCCCTGGCGGTGTGGATACTCGAAGGCTTCATGTCGGGCGTGCCGAAGGAGATCGACGAGACCGCCTATATCGACGGCTATTCGTTCCCCCGCTTCTTCGTGAAGATCTTCATGCCGCTGATCGCGAGCGGCATCGGCGTGGCCTGCTTCTTCTGCTTCATGTTCTCGTGGGTGGAGCTTCTGATCGCCCGCACGCTGACCACGACGAACGCCAAGCCCATCGCGGCGACCATGACGCGCACCGTATCAGCCGCCGGCATGGACTGGGGACTGCTGGCCGCCGCCGGCGTGCTGACCCTGATCCCGGGCGCGCTCGTGATCTGGTTCGTGCGCAACTACA
>JAEWHN010000182.1 GCA_023387775.1 Pseudomonadota bacterium
GGTCGATCCGGAGATACTGCGCGTCTGCGCCGATCCTTCCAACATGCCCTTCTCGAACCAGTCCGGCGAAGGCTTCGAAAACAAGCTGGCCGAGATGATGGCGCCGAAGCTGGGACGCAAGTCCGTCCGCTACACCTGGTATCCCATGGCCACCGGCTTTGTGCGCAACACGCTGCGGGCCAATCGCTGCGACGTCATTATCGGCTATGCGCAGGGCGATGTGCTTGTGCAGAACACCAACCCCTATTACCGCTCTACCTACGCGCTCGTGTTCAAGAAAGGCAGCGGGCTTGAGGGCGTCGAAACGATCGAGGACCCGCGTCTCGCCGGCAAGAAGATCGGCGTCGTCGGCGGTACGCCACCTTCCACCAACATGGCCGCGGCCAAGCTGATGGCTTCCGCCAAGGCTTACCCGCTGGTGGTGGACTCGCGCTCGACGCCGCCCGTTGGCGAAACCATGATCCAGGATCTCATGGCCGGAACGATCGACGTGGCGATCCTCTGGGGGCCCATGGCCGGCTACTTCGCCCACAAGGCCAACGCCGATCTCGTCGTGGTTCCGCTGGTCAAGGAGAAGAACGGATCGCGCATGACCTATCGCATCACCATGGGCGTGCGCCCGTCCGACCAGGAATGGAAACGCTCGCTCAACCGCTTCATCCAGGAGAACCAGGGCGAGATCAACAAGCTCTTGCTGGAGTACCAGGTGCCCCTGCTCGATGAACGCGACAATTTGATCACGCAATGATTTTCAGGAAAGGCCAGGCCCCTCTCGGCTGGCAACAACAGGGAGGCGACGAGAGAAAATGATGGTTTCGGGCCGCGTCGGCATTCACGCATTCACCGTGTTTCCGTCGCGCGCAGAAGGCCACGGAGATGGCAAGCGCTCCGGAGAACGCCCCAAGATCCTCCCGCCGCGAATTATTTCCGCAATTATAGGGATGCGAATGCTGAAAAACGCGGCGAGTGCACTATATTTAAGCGGATATGACGGTTTGCTTTTGTGGCTGGGCGTCGGATGGCCTGTGACAGGCGCACGCCCGTATCGGACGGGCGCAATTGGCCTGTCGCCGCGTAAATCGCTGTTTTGATTATCATTTCATGACGACCTCATTCATTTGTCCATTTTCCATGATGGACACGGCCAATGCACTACGGTGCCACGGCATTGGCCAAGGGAAGGAGACGGCCCTCCTTGAAAGGGTCGATGAAAAGGAGAAGATCATGAAGAAGAGTTGGACAAAGCCGAGCATGTGCCAGGTAGCGGCAGGGATGGAAATCTCTCGCTATCTGCCGGCTGAGATCACTCCGAAGAAGTAAGCAGCGAGGGCGCGTGCCCATCAGCCGGTGGGCACGCGCCAAACTCAGTCTGGCCGGCCCTCAGCTGCAACACCTCCGGTACCGTCTGGCCAAAGCCCCTCAAAAGCGGGATTTTTGCGATGCGCGTGAAGATCGTCGGATCGGCAGCGGGCGGAGGTTTTCCGCAGTGGAACTGCAATCACTACCTCAGCCGCGCCGCACGGGCGGGCGTCGTGGGCGTCAGGCCCCGCACCCAGTCCAGCCTGGCGGCCTCGGCCGATGGCAAGCGTTGGGTTCTGTTCAACGCATCGCCCGACATCCGCCAGCAGATCGCCGACACGCCTGAACTCCAGCCGCAGGCGGGCAACGGCCCACGATCGACCCCGATCAGCGCCGTCGTGCTCACGAATGGCGATGTCGATCACATCGCCGGGCTCCTCAGCCTGCGCGAACGCCAGCCCTTCGCCATATATGCCACCGAGCGGGTTTTGACCGCCCTTCGCGACAATCCCGTCTTCAACGTGCTCGATCCTGCCCTCGTCCCCCGCCGCGAACTTCAGGAAGGCGAGGAATTCGAAATCAGGGACGCTGAAGGGCGGGAGACCGGCCTCTATGTCCAGGCCTTTTCAGTGCCCGGCAAGATCGCGCTTTACCTGGAGGATCCGAGCCGCCCGGAAGACAACTACGGTTCCGAGGCGGGCGATACCGTCGCCGTGCGCCTCGCCGCAAGCAACAATTCCGGCTCGCTGTTCTACATTCCAGGCTGCGCGCGGATCGATCCCGAGCTGCGCACGAGGCTTGCCGGGGCAACATGCCTGCTGTTCGACGGCACGCTCTACACCGATGACGAGATGCTGGCCGCCGGCGTCGGCCCGAAGACCGGCAGCCGCATGGGGCATCTCGCCATGTCCGGCGAGGACGGCTCCATCAGTCAGCTCGCGGGCATCCCGATCGGGCGACGCATATTTGTCCATATCAACAACACCAACCCGGTGCTGGACGAAAGCTCTCTCGAGCACGAGCTGGTCCGCGCCGCCGGTTGGGAAATCGGCTGCGACGGCATGGAGATCCGCCTGTGAACGATTTCAGCAATGTGGCCAGGGGCGGGCTCAGCGCCCGGGAGCTTGAGGCAGTGCTGCGCCAGGTCGGCGCGGAGCGCTATCACAACCTGCATCCCTTCCATCACCTGATGACCGCCGGCCTGCTGACCAAGGCCCAGATGCAGGCCTGGGCGCTCAACCGCTACTGCTACCAGGCGGTGATCCCGCGCAAGGATGCCGCCATCCTGGCGCGGGCCGAAGATCCCGCCTTCCGCGCCGAGTGGCGCAAGCGCATCGAGGATCACGACGGAGAGGACGGCTGGAGCGGCGGCATCGCCCGTTGGCTCAAGCTGGCCACCGGGCTCGGCCTTCCCGCCGAAGCGGTCAAGAGCGAAAGGCTGGCTCTGCCTGCCACGCGCTTTGCCGTGGGCGCCTATCTGACCTTCTGCGCCAGCCGCTCGTTGCTGGAGGCGGTGGCCTCCTCGCTGACAGAGCTGTTTTCGCCCGTCATCATCGGCGAGCGCGTGCCGGCAATGCTGGCGCGCTATGACTACGTAACGAAGGACATCCTGTCCTATTTCGACAAGAGGCCGGAGCAGGCGTCGCGCGATTCCGATTTTGCGCTGGCTTATGTGCTGCAGCATGCCGACACGCCCGAGCGGCAGCAGGCAGCGATAGATGCCCTTGTGTTCAAATGCGATGTCCTGTGGGCGATGCTCGACGCGCTCATGCACGCCTATGTCGAGCCGGGCCACATCCCGCCCGGCGCCTTCAGGCCGGAGACAGTCTGATGCTGGCCATGCACCAACGAAACACTATATCGGTCCAGTCGATGCCATCGCTGCCGCACCACGTACATCTGCGGTTTGATCCTGTGCGGGAGG
>JAEWHN010000167.1 GCA_023387775.1 Pseudomonadota bacterium
GGGCGGTCGCACGACGCTGACGATCGGCAACAACTGCACGATCCGCGAATTCGTCACCATGAACACCGGCACGGACAATTCGCGCGGCGCAACCATCGTCGGCGACAACTGCAACTTCCTTGCCTATTGCCATGTCGCGCATGACTGCGTCATCGGCAACAACGTCACCTTCGCCAATGGCGCCACGCTGGCAGGCCATTGCGAGATCGGCGACAATGTCGGCATCGGCGGATTGAGCGCAGTGCACCAGTTCGTGCGCGTCGGCCGCAACGCATTCCTCGCCGGCGGCTCGATGATAGCGGGCGACGTGATTCCTTTCGGCATCGCCGTGGGTAATCGCGCCAAGCTGCGCGGCCTCAACATGGTCGGCCTGCGGCGCTCCGGCATGTCGAAGGCGGAGATCAAGACGCTGCTGAGCGCCTACCGGACTGTCTTCGACCGCAGCCGTCCCGTCAGCGAGAATATCGAGATCGCGCGGGCAGAGTTTGCGGAATCGCCGACCGCGATGCTGATCGTCGATTTCATCAGCGACCGCGGCAAGCGCCATTACACCGTTCCGCCAGTGAAGGGTGCCGTCGATGACGACGCCGACGATCAGGACTGAGCCGGAGATCCGGATCAAGCTTGCTCCCGGAGACAGGGTAGGTATCGTCGCGGGCAGCGGAAGATTGCCCATTAACGTGGCTGAGCGCCTGGTTGCGGATGGTCATGCGCCCTTCGTGGCCATGATCGAGGGCGAGGCTGACCCCGCATCGCCGCTGGCCGCTTGCGAGCACGATTTCCTCGAGCTGGAAAACTTCGCCGGTCTCGTGCCGATGCTGAAGCGTCGCGGGGTTACCCATGTCATCCTGGCCGGCGGCGTAGACCGTCGCCCCAAATGGCAGAAGGTGCGCCCCAGCCTCATGCTGCTGAGGATACTGCCGCGGGCAATCGCCGCCCTGACGCGTGGCGACGACGGGCTGCTGTCGGCTCTCGTCAAGGGCCTGGAAGGCTTTGGCCTCAAGGTTGTCGGCGCGCACGAGGTTGTGCCCGACCTGCTCGCGCCCTCCGGCCTCATGACGCGCGCCGCGCCGCAGAAAGCCGATTGGGCGGATCTTGATGCGGGCCTCGAAGCGGCGCTGGCGATAGGCCGGCTCGATATCGGGCAGGGCGCGGTTTCCATCGGCGGCCGCGTCATCGCCCTCGAGGGCATCGAGGGCACGGATTGCCTGCTTGCGCGCGTGGCCGACATGCGTGACCATGGCCGCCTCGCGGGCAGAAGACGGGGGGTTCTGGTGAAGTGCGCCAAGCCGGGGCAGGAGAGGCGGGCCGACCTGCCCGCAATCGGGCCGACCACCGTCGAGAGGGCCCATGCGGCTGGACTCGTCGGCATCGGCGTTGAAGCCGGCAGTTCCTTTGTGCTCGACTACGGCGCGATGGTGAAGCGCGCGGACGAACTCGGGCTTTTCGTTATCGGCCTGACCTCCGGTGAGCGGAAATGAAGGCTTCGCCCCCGCTCAGAATCGCAATCGTGGCCGGAGAAGAGTCCGGCGATCTCCTCGGCGCCGATCTCGTTCGCGCCCTGCAGCGCGCCACAGGTCGCGATGTCGAGCTGGTGGGCATTGGCGGCCGCCACCTGCAGGCGCTGGGCCTGACGCCGCTGTTCGACGGCAGCGAGATCGCCCTGATGGGCTTTACCGCAATCCTGCGCGACCTGCCGCGGCTGATTCGCCGCATTGGCGAAACGGCCAAGTCCATCGCCGCCTCGAAGCCCGATTGCCTGATCACCATCGACAGTCCCGATTTTTCGCTGCGCGTCACGGCCAAGGTGCGCGCGCTGAACCCCGACATTCCCATCGTCCATTATGTCTGCCCCAGCGTGTGGGCGTGGAGGCCGGGACGCGCCAAGGCCATGCGCCCGCATGTCGACCGGGTCCTATGCATCCTGCCGTTCGAGGTTACGGAGCTTGACCGCCTCGGCGGGCCTCCGGGCACCTATGTCGGCCACCGGCTGACGCAGGAGCCGGGCGTCATCGCTGCATCCTCCGTTCAGGCGCAGCCGCGCGATCTGTCCTCATCGCGGGAAAAGACGCTGCTTCTGCTGCCCGGTTCCCGCCGCGGCGAGGTGAGGGGCCTTCTGGAGCCGTTCGGCAAGACGGTAACGGCGCTGCGCGCGCGTGGCCACGGCCTACGGCTTCTCCTGCCCACCGTGCCGCATGTGGCCGAAACAGTCCGTTCCGCTGTTGCCGGGTGGGAACAGCAGCCCGAGATCATCCTGGATCCGTCGCAAAAATGGCAGGCCTTTGGCGAGGCTGATGCTGCGCTGATCGCCTCGGGCACGGTGTCGCTCGAGCTGGCGCTGTCCGGCGTGCCTATGGTTTCGGCTTACAAGCTTGATGCTATCGCCAGGGTCCTGCAGGGCATGGTCACCGTATGGTCCGCGCTTCTGCCCAACCTGATTGCGGATCGCGCTATCGTGCCGGAATTTTATGATCGCTATGTGCGACCGGAAAACCTGGCTCGCCACCTCGAGGCGCTCTTTGACGACACAGACTTTCGCGCCTGGCAGAAGGACGGTTTTGCGGAAGTCGCCCGACGCATGGCCACCCCCCGGCCATCCGGCGAGATAGCGGCCGAAGCCGTGCTTGCCGAGATCGCAAGGAAAGCTGCCTGACTGACCGGTCGTCCACCGAACAAAAAAAGCGCCCCGCGGGGCGCTTTTTCGTTTTCGAAGCTTCTGCCGTTTAGCGCTTGGCGATCGGCACGTAGTCGCGCTCCGGCGAGCCGGTATAGAGCTGGCGCGGGCGGCCGATCTTCTGGTGCGGATCCTCGATCATTTCCTTCCACTGCGAGATCCAGCCGACGGTGCGCGCCACGGCGAACAGCACCGTGAACATGGTGGTGGGGAAGCCCAGCGCCTTCAGCGTAATGCCCGAGTAGAAGTCGATGTTCGGGTAGAGCTTCTTTTCGATGAAATATTCATCGGTAAGCGCGATCTTCTCAAGTTCCATCGCAACGTCGAGAAGCGGATCGTCCTTGATGCCGAGCTCGCCGAGAACCTCATGCGTGGTCTTCTGCATGATCTTGGCGCGCGGGTCGTAGTTCTTGTAGACGCGGTGGCCGAAGCCCATCAGGCGGAACGGATCGTTCTTGTCCTTGGCGCGATCGATGAATTCCGGGATGCGGTCGACCGTGCCGATCTCGGCCAGCATGTTCAGCGCCGCTTCATTGGCGCCACCGTGCGCCGGGCCCCACAGGCAGGCGATGCCGGCTGCGATGCAGGCAAACGGATTGGCGCCCGACGAGCCGGCCAGACGCACCGTCGAGGTCGAGGCGTTCTGTTCGTGGTCGGCGTGCAGGATGAAGATGCGCTCCATGGCGCGGGCCAGCACCGGGTTGACCTTGTATTCCTCGCACGGGACCGCAAAGCACATGTGCAGGAAGTTGGCGGCGAAGTTCAGCTCGTTCTTCGGATAAACGAAGGGCTGGCCGATGTGGTACTTGTAGGCCATCGCCGCAATCGTCGGCATCTTGGCGATCAGGCGGATCGAGGCGACCATGCGCTGGTGCGGATCCGAAATGTCGGTCGAGTCGTGGTAGAAGGCCGACAGCGCGCCGACCACGCCGCACATCACCGCCATCGGGTGCGCGTCGCGGCGGAAACCGGTGAAGAAGCGCGACATCTGCTCGTGCACCATGGTGTGGCGCGTAACGCGATAGTCGAAGTCGTCCTTCTGGGCCTTGGTGGGCAGCTCGCCATAGAGCAGCAGGTAGCAGACTTCCAGGAAGTCGCCGTGCTCGGCAAGCTGGTCGATCGGATAGCCGCGGTGCAGCAGCACGCCGGCGTCGCCGTCGATATAGGTGATCTCCGACTCGCAGCTGGCGGTCGAAGTGAAACCCGGATCGTAGGTGAAGGCCCCGGTTTCCTTGTACAGCGCGCCGATATCGATCACCGATGGGCCGACAGAGCCACTTCGCACTTTGAATTCGTGGGTCTTGCCACCAAATTCTAGCTTGGCTGTCGAGTCGGTCATCGCAAACTTCCTTTTTCTATTCGGCGAACGGCGTCACCCGCGGGAAAATGCCGGTTTTCCGGCATTTGAAATCCGGGTTTTTGCTAACGCATTTCCGGGGGCGTGCCAAGTTCGGCAATGGAGATATGTTGCACCGCAGCAGGCATGTTGCAACGCCAAACCGCCGTGCGACCATAACGTTAATCGATTTGATCGGCTATGCGCGCCAGGCTTTCCTCGCGACCCAGCACGGCCAGCACGTCGAAAACGCCCGGCGAGGTGCTTTTCCCCGTCAGCGCTGCGCGCAGTGGCTGGGCGACGCCGCCAAGCTTGAGTTCCTTGGCGCTGGCGAACTCGCGAATCGCGGCCTCGGTCGAGGCCGCGGTCCAGTCCGCGCCGACGCCTTCGAGGGCCGCGTGCGCACCGCGCAGGATCTCACGCTGTGCCTCGCCAAGAAGCGCCGCCGCTTTCTCGTCCAGCGGCAGCGGGCGCTGGGCAAACAGGAAGGCTGCGCCGTCGGCGAGTTCCAGCAGCGTCTTGGCGCGTTCCTTGAGGCCGGGCATGGCGGCCAGCAGCTGCGCCTTGCGCGCGTCATTGAGCCCGGCGCGGATCGCCTCCGCGTTCTCCAGATGGGGCAGGGTGTCGATGAAGATGCCGAGCAGCTCCGCGTCGTCCATCTTGCGCATATAGACGCCGTTCAGCGCCTCCAGCTTCTGGAAGTCGAAGCGCGCCGCGCCCTTGTTGACGTCGACGATGTCGAACCAGCGGATCATGTCCTCCATCGCCATCACTTCGTCGTCGCCATGGCTCCAGCCAAGGCGCGCGAGATAGTTCAAGAGCGCCGCTGGCAGGTAGCCCATGGAACGATAGGCCTCGACGCCGAGCGCGCCGTGCCGCTTCGATAGCTTCGCGCCGTCCGAGCCATGGATCAGGGGGATGTGCGCCATCTGCGGCACCTCCCAGCCCATGGCGTTGTAGATGACGGTCTGGCGCGCCGCGTTGGTCAGGTGGTCGTCGCCGCGGATGATGTGCGTGACGCCCATGTCGTGGTCGTCCACCACCACCGCATGCATGTAGGTGGGGTTGCCGTCCGAGCGCAGGATGATGAAGTCGTCGAGATCCTTGTTGGGGAAGCGGACCTGTCCCTGCACGCTGTCGTTCACCACGGTCTCGCCCTCGGTGGGCGCCTTGATACGGATGGCGGGCTTGACGCCAGCGGGTGCCTCGGAAGGGTCGCGGTCGCGCCAGCGGCCGTCATAGCGCGGCGGCCGCCCCTCGGCGCGGGCCTTTTCGCGCATCTCGTTGAGCTCCTCGGGCGTGGCATAGCAGTAATAGGCCTTGCCCATGCGCACCAGCTCCTCGGCCACTTCGCGGTGCCGCGGAGCGCGCTCGAACTGCGACACCGGCTCGCCTTCCCAGGTCAGGCCCAGCCAGGTGAGCCCGTCGAGAATGGCCGCTGTGGCGGCATCGGTGGAGCGTTCGCGGTCGGTGTCCTCGATGCGCAGCAGCATGGTGCCGCCGGTGTGGCGTGCGTAGAGCCAGTTGAACAGCGCCGTGCGGGCGCCGCCGATATGCAGATAGCCGGTGGGCGAGGGGGCGAAACGTGTGATGACTGTGTCGGACATGAGGTTTCCAGAAGGAAGGATCAGGCTGGCCGGAGCCGCAAGGGCAGGCGCATGGCAATTTGATAGCGTTCATGTAGCATAGAGGGTCAGTGGCGCAAGGGGCAGGCCGGCCGGCAGTGCGAAGCGCTGTGCGGGCAGCCGCGCTCTCGGGCAGGGGGAGCCGGGGCAGTGCGTGCACCACCAAGGGGGGATGTGAGCGAGCGCGAGCTGTTCGACGGCGGGCCGGAAGGCCAGACGCTGCCGCAACAGCCCGCGTGGCCTAAGGAGGCCAACCCACCGCGCCCGGCCCCGCAGCCGCCGCCGCGAGTCGCACACCTGCCTGCTGCCGTGCGCCGGGCGCTGACGGCAGTCGCGGCTCCGACCACGCGCGGTTACCGCAACCGCGCGCTGGCTGCCGCCTTTGCGACGGAACTCGATCGGGGCACGCCGTTTCTGTTCATGCCCGTCCTGCTTGGCGCGGGCGCCATCATCTATTTCAGGCTCCCGTCCGAACCGGACTTCCAACCGCTCTTCGGCGGGGTTGCGCTCATGGCCGCGCTTGCAGCTCTGGTGCCGGCGCGGCGTCAGGCTGTGCGGCTCCTGCTCATCGCCGTTCTGGTCTGCCTTTCGGGCATGGCGCTGGCGAAGCTGGAGACCTGGCGGGCCGGAACCGGCATGCTGGGCGGCGAAATCTCCACGCGTCTCACTGCGCGGGTCGCGGCGATAGAGCAAATGGCCAATGGCCGTGTGCGGCTGACAATGGACGTTCTGGCCACTGCGCGGCCCACGCTGCGCTACGCGCCTCAGCGCGTGCGGCTGACCGCGCGCCGCGTCCCGCCCGGCACCATCGTGGGCTCGCAGCTCGAAGGTGTGGTCACGCTGATGCCACCTTCCGGGCCGGTCCGGCCGGACAGCTACGACTTTTCCTTCACCAGCTATTTCGACGGTATCGGCGCCAGCGGCTTTTTCCTGCGCGGTCCCGACCTTGTCGAAGGCGCGCCGCAGCCGTCGTTGCGGATGAGGCTTGCCAACGGCCTGGAAAATGTCCGCAACGACATCGCTACTCGCATTCGCGGCCACATAGGCGGTCCTGAGGGCGAGATCGCCGCGGCACTGGTGGTGGGCATCCGCGCTGGCATTCCGGAAGACATCAACGAGGCCATGCGCCGGACCGGCATCTACCACATCATTTCCATCTCAGGCCTGCACATGGCGCTGGTGGCCGGCACCGTGATGAGCGCGCTGCGTGTGGCCTTCGCGGCTTTTCCCGGCTTCGCCTCGAGGCGGCCGGTCAAGAAATACGCGGCCGGTGCAGCGCTTGCCGCCATTGCCGGCTATCTGTTCCTTTCCGGTGGCGACGTGGCGGCGCAGCGCAGCTTCCTCATGCTGGCCGTGATGCTCATAGCCCTGCTGTTCGACCGCGGCGCGCTCACCACGCGCAATCTGGCCATTTCGGCGCTCGTCATCATGGCGGTCTCGCCGCATGAGGTGGTGGGCCCAAGCTTCCAGATGTCGTTTGCGGCAACCGCGGCGCTGGTGAGCGCCTATGCGATATGGGCCGAGCGCCGGCATGTGAGGAAGCGGGCGCCGCCGGCCCAGCCCAAATCCCTCATGGGGCGCGGAATTGCCAAGGCGATCGGCGCGGTGGGCGCGCTTGCAATCACATCCGTTGTCGCGGGCGTCGCGACGACCGCATTCGGCGTCTATCACTTCCAGCGCGTCTCGCCGCTCAGCCTGCTTGCCAATCTGGCCGTGATGCCCAGCGTGTCGATACTCGTCATGCCTTTCGCCGTTGCCGGTTCGCTGGCAATGCCGCTCGGGCTGGACGCGCCGTTCTTCTATGTGATGGGGAAGGGCCTGTCTCTGATGATCGCAGTGTCGATCTGGATATCAGATCGATCGCCGATCGACGCGGTGGGACTCATCTCGGCGCATTCGCTGGTGCTGCTTACCGTCGCGCTGGTGTTTGCCTGCATGGCCACCACCTGGCTGCGCCTGCTGGCGGTGCCGGCCGTGCTTGCAGGCGTGCTGACGCTCACCGATGTTCGCACGCCCGACGTTTTCATTTCCGAAGACGGGCGGCTGTTGGCGGTGCCGCTCGGCAGTGGGAAACTTGCCGTCAACAGAGCGCGGCCGAACGCCTTTACCAGCGAAAACTGGAAACGGGCGGTACGGGCCGAGGAACTCGTCGGCCCGGTCGACGCCACTTCGAAGAGAAGCGCCAGCAAGGGAGGATCGCGTAATGCGCTGAAGCCGAGCAGCCAGGCTACCGTTACGGATCGCGAGATTTCAGGCGCGGAAGTCGAGGGCGAGGGCATTGCGCTGCCGAAAATCCGAACGCAGCCGCCGATGCCCCCAAAAGCCGAAACGGGGCAAGATGAAGCGCCAAGCTCTGGTTTCCACTGCCACGACGGCCTCTGCGTTGCCGTGCATCCCGCCGGCGCGATCGTGGTTCACGCAGCAAGCCCGACGGTCGCGCGTCGCGCCTGCAATCATGCCGCCGTAATTGTCGTCGACGACGCCACCGCCAAAAACATCTGCCCGCGTGATAAGCCGCTCATCATCACCAAGCGCGATCTGGCGAAATTCGGCAGTGCCGTCGTCTATCTTGGCGGCGGCGAGGTGGGCAGCCAAGGCGCGGCAGTCCACTACGCGGTGGGCGAGCCCTATCGGCCGTGGCATGCCCATCGCCAGTTCTCGCGCGAGGCGCGAGGCTGGGCGCTTTATGTCAAAAAGTCGGAGGCCAACTCAGCCCAGCCGCGTGGATCATCGCAAAACGCAGGGACGCTGCCTCCGCACGACACCGAAGACTGAGCTGAGCCTGGTGCCCGACCCAAACGACCTGGCTCCGGTTCAGTACCGGCGGATCAGCCCGACCAGCCTGCCCTGCACCTTCACCCGGTCGGGCCCGAAAATGCGCGTCTCATAAGCCGGGTTCGCGGCCTCAAGCGCAATGGACGCCCCTTTGCGGCGGAAGCGCTTCAACGTCGCTTCCTCGTCGTCTACCAGCGCAACCACGATCTCGCCGGGATTGGCCGTGTTGGCGTTGCGGATGATGACCGTGTCGCCGTCGAAAATGCCGGCCTCGATCATGGAGTCGCCCTTGACCTCGAGCGCATAGTGCTCGCCACCGGAAATCATCTCGGGCGGCACCGTGATCGAATGGGTCTTGTGCTGGATGGCGTCGATGGGCACGCCGGCGGCGATGCGGCCCATGACCGGGATGGAGATCGCCATCCCGGATTCGTCGTTGCTGGCCAGGGGCGCGCGGGCCGACTCCGGGGCGGCGCGGCGGCCAAGGCTGCCTTCGATCACGCTGGGCGAGAACCTGGTGCGCGGCGTAAGGCCGGGCGCAATGGAATCTGGCAGGCGCAGCACTTCGAGCGCGCGGGCGCGGTTGGGCAGCCGGCGGATAAAGCCCCGCTCCTCCAGCGCGGTGATCAGCCGGTGGATGCCGGATTTGGAAGCAAGGTCCAGCGCTTCCTTCATTTCGTCGAAGGAAGGCGGTATGCCGGATTCCTTCAGGCGCTCGTGAATGAAGAGAAGCAACTCGTGTTGTTTGCGCGTCAGCATGGCCAGCCCCCCGGGGAGAATCGACCCCCAAAACAAAACCAGAACAAACACTATCTGTTCCAGTTGTGTTCTGCAACCGTTTAAATTTCAATGAAGAGGCGCATATCGGTTTGCGGCTCGGATGTCGGTGTGCGCCACTCCACCTTTGCCATCTTGATCCAGCAACTGGCGTAACGGATTGGTTCAGCGCGCGAATTCCGCCTTGTCCGACATAAGCGTCAATCGCGCCGCGACCGGCTTCTGGATGGCGGCATCTATCGGGTGTCGATCGTGGGAAGCCAGGGCGCGGTCAGCGCAGCTTTAGAACCGTGCAGGGGGCGCCAGCCGGCGCCGCCTGGGCGAAGGGATCGCGAATGATCAGCGCATTGGCTTCAGAGAATGTCCTCATCATGGAGGAATCCTGCACTTCGAAAGGCGTCGCCACCGGGCCGTCATGTCCCTCTCGCAACACCGCCCGCACAAAGTCCTGCCGGCGGTCGTTCGCAGCCATGGGCTTACCGAGAACCGCCTGGCGCAGGTCGGGTTCGTAGGCACGGCCGGCAAGCCGCGACAGAAGCGGCTTGAGGAACAGATGCGAGCACACGAGGCTGGCCACGGGATTGCCGGGCAGGCCCAGGAAGCGCGTGCGGCCGCGCCGGCCGAACATCAGCGGCTTGCCCGGGCGCATGGCGATCTTCCAGAAATCCAGCACCATGCCCTCGCTCACCAGCGCCTCATGGGTAAGGTCGTGGTCGCCCACGGAAGCCCCGCCAAGCATGACCACCACATCGGCGTCGTGGTCCAGCGCCTGCCTGATGCGCGCGGCAATTGCCGGGCGACTATCGGGCACGATGCCCAGATCGAGCACCCGCGCGCCCACGGAAGTGGCAATTGCCGCGACGCCGAAGGCGTTGGATGCCACGATCTGATCCGGCCCAAGCTCGCTACCCGGCGGCAGCAGTTCGTCGCCGGTGGCGATGATGGCGAGCAGTGGCCGCTTGACGACGTCGAGGCGAGAGTGGTTTGCCGATGCTACCAGCGAAAGCGCGCCGGCATCGAGTTCGCGGCCCTTTTCCAGGAGCAGGTCGCCGGTGACGAAATCCAGTCCCTTGCGGCGGATGTGCCGCCCCGCGGCTACGGCTTCCAGCACTTCGACAGTGTCCTGGCCCAGCTTGCGCGCGTTTTCCTGGATCACGATGGTGTCGGCGCCCTCTGGCACCGGCGCGCCGGTGAAGATGCGCACGGCCTGGCCGGGTCCGATCGGGCCGTTGAATCGCCGGCCAGCCGGGGCCTCGCCGATGACCTGGAGCGTGACGGGCACTGTCTCCACGTCCTTGGCGCGCACCGCGTAGCCGTCCATGGCCGCGGCATCGAAAGGAGGCTGCGTTCTCAGCGCGTGCACGTCTTCGGCAAGTATGCGGCCGGCGGCTTCGGCCAGCGGCACGGTTTCGGGCTCGCAGGCAACCGCCCCTTGCAGAAGCCGCTCGAGCGCGTCCTTCACCGGCAGCAGTGACATTGTCAGCTATCCGCCCGGTAGTCGCCGGATTTTCCGCCGGACTTCTCCAAAAGCCTGATGCCGGAAATCACCATGCCGCGGTCCACGGCCTTTGCCATATCGTAGATGGTCAGGCAGGCCACGGAGGCGGCGGTCAGCGCTTCCATTTCCACGCCGGTCTTGCCGGTTACGCGCGCCAAGGCGGTCACGCGCAGGCCGGGCAGCGCTTCGTCGGGCTCGATGTCCACCGAGACCTTGGTCAGCAGCAGCGGGTGACACAGCGGAATCAGCTCATGCGTGCGCTTGGCGGCCATGATGCCGGCCAGACGCGCGGTGCCCAGCACGTCGCCTTTCTTGGCGTCGCCGGCGCGAATCATCCGCAATGTCTCGGGCAGCATGGTGACGATGCCTTCGGCGACCGCCGTGCGCTCGGTCTCGGCCTTGGTGCCGACATCGACCATATGCGCCTGTCCATCGGCGCCGAGATGGGTCAGGGCAGGCTTGCTGGTCATGACCTTATCCGTTCACGGCGCGGGCTGCTTCGGCACCCGTCAGCAGCCGGCGGGTGGCCTCGGCCACGTCGGCCTGCCGCATCAGGCTTTCGCCCACCAGGAAGGTGCCGATGCCGCAGCGCTCCAGGCGCCGGCAGTCGTCATGGGTGAAGATGCCGCTTTCGCCCACCAGCAACTTGTCGTCGGGCACCAGGGCCGAAACGCGCTCGGAGGTCTCGAGGCTGACCTCGAAGGTGCGCAGGTTGCGGTTGTTGATCCCGATCAGCGGCGAGGCGAGTTTCAGCGCCCGCTCGGCCTCGGCCTCGTCATGCACTTCCACCAGAACGTCCATGCCCAGCTGGTGCGCGGTGTCCTCGAGCGCCTTGGCCTCGTCGTCGTCCAGGCTGGCCATGATGACGAGAATGGCATCCGCGCCCCAGGCGCGCGCTTCGTAAACCTGATAGGGCTCGAACATGAAGTCCTTGCGCAGCGCCGGCAGGCTGCAGGCGGCTCGCGCCTCGGTCAGAAACTCCGGCGCGCCCTGGAAGGAGGGGGTGTCGGTCAGCACCGACAGGCACGCCGCTCCGCCCTCTTCATAGGCGCGGGCAAGCGCCGGCGGATCGAAGTCTGGACGGATCAGGCCCTTGGAAGGGCTGGCCTTCTTGATCTCGGCAATCAGCGCGAACTCGCCGCTGGCGCGCTTGGCCTTCAAGGCGGCCAGAAAGCCGCGCGGCGGCTCGGCATCGCGCATACGCGCCTTCAGTTCCACCAGCGGCAGGCGTGCCTTGGCAGCAGCGATCTCTTCGCGCTTGTAGGCCTCGATCTTCGCAAGAATGTCCGACATCTCTTATCCGTTGGAAACCTTCACCAGCGCCTCGAGAACGCCCAGGGCGCGGCCGTTGTCGATCGCCGCGGCGGCGGCGGCCACGCCTTCCTTCAGGCTTGCCGCCCTGCCGGCAACGACCAGACCGGCGCCGGCATTCATCAGCACCGTGTCGCGATAGGCGCCGTTCGCGCCCGAGAGAACGCCGCGCAGCGCATTGGCGTTGAAGGCCGCATCGCCGCCGCGCAGGTCGTCCTTGGCGTGGCGGCTCAAGCCCACCTGTTCGGGGCTCAGCACGAAGCTGCGCAGTTCGCCGTCAACCACCTCGGTCACATGCGTTTCGCCGGTGGTGGTGATCTCGTCATAACCGTCGCCATGCACGACCCAGACGTGGTCCGCGCCAAGCGTCTTCAGCGTCTCGGCCACGGGCACCACCCACTCGGGCGAGAACACGCCGACCATCTGGCGCGTCACGCCGGCCGGGTTCGACAGCGGGCCGATGATGTTGAAGATCGTACGCGTGCCGAGCTCCACCCGCGTCGGGCCGACGTGGCGCATCGCCGGGTGGTGTGCCGGCGCGAACATGAAGCCGACGCCGGCCTCGCGCACGCATTCGCCGATCTGCTCCGGTGTCAGGTCGATCTTGACGCCCAGCGCCATCAGCACGTCGGCGGCACCGGTCTGCGAGGAAAGGCCGCGATTGCCGTGCTTGGCCACCGGCACGCCGGCGCCCGCAATCACGAAGGCCGAGGCAGTCGAAATGTTGACGCTGTGCGAGCCGTCGCCGCCGGTGCCGACGATGTCGACGGCGCCGGCAGGTGCGTCCACGCGCAGCATCTTCTCGCGCATGGTCGCCACCGCGCCGGAGATTTCGTCCACGGTTTCGCCGCGCACTCTCAGCGCCATCAGGAAGCCGCCGATCTGGCCCGGCGTGGCGTCGCCGGACATGATGATGTCGAACGCCTCCTTCGCCTCCTCGAAGGAGAGGGGGGCGCCCGTGGCGATCTTGGCGAGATGGGGTTTCAGCGTGCTCATCGTCAGAAGGCCAGTGCCTGAGTGATCGCGTTCTGGTTGATCTGCACCGGATACTGCGTCTGCAGCTTGGCCACTAGCTCGTCCAGCAGGTCGTCGGCAATGCCCCTTGCAACGATCTTTCGGTCTTCTTCCGGAACCGAATGGGCATCGGCACCGGCCGGCTCCACCACATCCGTCACCTTGAACAGGATCTGTGCATCCCCCGTGGGCGAGGCGAACAGGCCTGCGCCGTTCTGCCCGACGCTGAACACGACGCCTACACCCGCGCGACCGAAGTCGCCATCGTCGGCCTCGCGCTTCAGGCCGCGCTTGGTCTGCTTCTCCTGCGAGAGCTCGGAAGCCAGCGTCTCCATGGGGGTGCCGTCCTTGAGGCGCTTGCGCAGTTCCTCACCCTTTTCGGCCAGACGCTTCTCGGTTTCGATCTTGGTCCAGTCGGCCACGACCTTCTCGCGCACTTCGTCCAGCGTGCGGTCGCGGGCGGGGGTCACGTCTTCCAGTTCGTAGAACACGTAGCCGGCCGCGCCGATGCTCAGGGGCGGGTTGTCGGCGCCAACATCGGCCTGGAACACGGCCTGCAGCAGTTCACGCGGCTGCGGCAGCGAATCCACTGCCGTGCCGTCCGGCCTCTGGCCGGCGCGGTCGATGGCGTCGACGGTCACGAGCTTCAGATGCGTCTTGTTCGCAGCTTCCGCCATGGAATCTCCGGCAGCCCGCGCATCTTCGAAATTGTCGTGCACTTCCAGCAGCAGCCGGTTGGCGTCGATCAGGGCAAGGTGCTTGCGGATCTCGCCGGCCACCTGATCGAGCGGCTTCACCACCTCGGGCTTGATTTCCGTCACGCGCAGCAGCACCGGGCCGAACTGGCCCTGCACCACGGGGCTCACCTCATTGGCAGCCAGCGAGAAGGCTGCTTCAGCAACGGCCTTGTCGGCGATCTTGTCCTTCGCCAGCGTGCCGAGCAGCACGTCGGCTTCCGTCTTGCCTTCCGCCGCCATGATCTTCTCGAAAGTGGCGCCGCCCTTGATCGAATCGAGCGCTGCGTTGGCCGCCTCGGGCGACTTGAAGACGATCTGCTCGATCGTGCGCGTCTCAGGCGTGGTGTAGTGCGCCTTATTCTTCTCGTAATCCTCGCGAACCTGCTCGTCCGAGATAGACTTCTCGTCGGCAATGTCGGCCGGCTCGAGCTTCACGTAGGAGAACTTGCGGAATTCGGGAGCCGCGTAGTTCTTCTTGTTGTCTTCGAACCACGCCTTGAGCACCTCGTCAGAGGGGGCGGCGATTGGCTCGACCAGCGACTTGGGCAGGACCACATAGTCCACCGTGCGGTCTTCACCGCGATAGAGCGCAACCGCGCGCAGGAAAGTATCCGGCGCCCTGAGCCCGTCCGACACCGCCTCGATGATCTGCTGGCGGATCGCCACCTGCGAGCGATTGGCGAAATAGTCGTCCGGCCGCATCCCGATCTGGCGCAGCACATAGTCGAACTGCTGGCGATTGAAGCGGCCATCCGGGCCCTGGAAGGCCGGGTCCTCGGCCGTCAGCGCGGCGAGGCGGTCCTTGGAAAGACCAAGCCCCATCTTGCGGGCCTGTTCGTCGAGCAGGGCACCGGCCACGAGCTGCGCCAGCACCTGGTTCTCCAGGCCGAATGCCTTCATCTGGTCGCGCGTCAGGCGCTGGCCGAGCTGCTGCGACATGAGGTTGGCCTGCCGGTCGTAGGCCAGTCGGAATTCATTGATCGAAACCGATGTGCCGCCGGCGGTCAGCACCTTGTTGCCGCCGTGGCCCTCCATCATCTTGCCGGTGATGCCCCAGATGGCGAAGCTCAGGACCAACATGAGAAGCAGCAGCTTCGCAACCCAGGTTCCAGCGGCATTTCGCAAGCTATTGAGCATCTATCACTTCCGGTCTTGGCGCATACGGGCGCGGTTTCGCGTCTGAATGAACGGCAATAGCGCCGTTCAAGGCCAGTGTCGATTGCTTTGTGGCTTGATTTTGGTACTGAGGGCGGGGGTCACCGGTCACAGATACAGGATAAAGAGCATAATGACGCCAGGAATTCGCCCGCTGGTCGCCGGCAACTGGAAGATGAACGGAACGAGCGCCTCGCTGGCCGAGTTGCGCGCCATTGCCGAAGGCCTGGGGCAGGGGCTGGACGCGCTCGCCGACGCACTGGTCTGCGTCCCGGCAACGCTCATCTCTCGCGCCGCCGAGGTGGTGGCTGGCACGCCCGTGGGCGTCGGCGGCGAGGACTGCCATCCCAAGGAAAGCGGCGCCCATACGGGCGACATCTCAGCCGAGATGCTGAAGGATGCCGGCGCCACTCATGTCATAGTGGGACACTCGGAGCGCCGCGCCGACCATGGCGAGAGCGATGCGCTGGTTCACGCCAAGGCGGAGGCGGCCTGGCGCGCGGGGCTCGTGGCCATCATCTGCATCGGGGAGACGAAGGACGAGCGCGAAGGCGGCGCGACGCTGGACATTCTGTCGCGCCAGATCGAGGGTTCGGTGCCTGCCAACGCAACTGCCGCCAACGCGATCATTGCCTATGAACCCGTCTGGGCGATCGGCACCGGCCTCACGCCTACCGTCGCCGACGTGGCCGAGGCGCACGCCCACATCCGCTCACGGCTGACGGCACGTCTGGGCGCGGCGGCTGGGTCGATGCGCATCCTCTATGGCGGCTCCGTCAAGCCCTCCAACGCAGTCGAATTGCTGGCGGTCGACAATGTCGATGGCGCGCTGGTCGGCGGCGCCAGCCTCAAGGCAGCCGACTTCCTCGGCATCGCCGAGGCATATCGCTCGCTCTGACGCCGAGCCGTCAGACCACTTTGCAATGTCGGTTTCGCAACCCATATTCGCTCTCGGACTTGGAAATGCCGCGAAACCGTTGTATTGAGCCGCCTCCAATGCCGCGGACGCGACCGCGCCCGTAAATCCGCCAGCTTCAGGTGAAGTCATGCAAACAATTATCATCGTCATTCATCTGATGATCGTTCTCGCGCTCGTCGGCGTCGTGCTTCTGCAGCGCTCCGAAGGTGGCGGGCTCGGCATCGGCGGCGGCTCCGGCTTCATGACCGCCCGCGGTGCCGCCAATGCGCTCACCCGTGCCACGGCCATCCTGGCAGCCGGCTTCTTCGCCACCTCGCTGATCCTTTCGATCCTCGCGCGCTACGGCGAGCGTCCGATCGACATTCTCGACCGCGTGCCGGTCACGCAGGGCGGCACTTCCGGCGGCGGCGTGCTCAACCAGCTTGGCGGCGCGCCTCAGGCGCCCGCGCAGACCGCTCCGGCAGAGGGCAGCACCGCTCCTGCGCCCGCCGAGCAGCCGGCCGCGCCACAGGTCCCCAATCAGTAACGGTCTCACCCGGAACAGGCCTCCGCGGGGCTCGAGAAGCCCGGCGGAGGCTTTTGTTTTGCGCCTCCTGCGTCGAGGTGTCCGGCAACTGTGGTCAATTGAACACAGTTTCGGCGAATGGCGCGTTGTCCTCGGAAAACGCTCTCAGGCGGAGAATCGCTCCCTTGAGATTTTTCGGGTTTATTGCTTATAAACCCGACAGCGGTAGCCTGCGCTTTGGCGTAGTATGATGCTCTGCCGCACAGTTTTTATCAGGATCGCAAACAATGCATATTCGCAGCCTACTTTTCCTGGGCATCTGCGCTTCCCTTGGCCTGTCCGCTTCGGCCTACGCCGAAACCCCGCCGCAGAAGACCTATCTCTTCCCCAAGGCCGTCAAGGCCGCCGAGGTTGATGCCAAGCAGGAAAAGCTTCCAATCAAGAAGCCCAGTGGCAAGCAGCAGGCCAAGAAGGACGAGAAGAAAGCCAAGCAGGACCTGATTACGACAGGCGCCGTGCTTGCCGATCCGCTCGCAATCGCGCGGGAAGGCAACAATGGCGAGCTGCGCAGCGCGGAGCATGGCAAGCCGCAGGGCGGTTTCCTGGCGCTTCTCTTCGGCGGCGAGGCTTCCTCGCCCAGCATGCTGCCGCAGACCCGCGCACTGGATGCGGTGCTGGAAAAGCGTCAATCCCAGAAGAAATTTCAGGTGAGGTCGGAGTTCGAGCCGCAGACGGTTCCGTTCTCCGGCTATGAGCGCGGCACCATCGTGATCGACACCAGGGCGCGCTACCTCTATCTGGTCGAAACCTCCGGCACTGCCCGCCGCTATGCGATCGCGGTCGGGCGCGAGGGGCTCGAGTTCAAGGGCACTGCCAAGGTCGGCGACAAGCAGGAATGGCCGCGCTGGATCCCGACCCGGGATATGCAGAAGCGTGAGCCGCAAAAATACGGTCAGTACAAGGACGGCATGAATGGCGGCCCCGACAATCCGCTCGGCGCCCGTGCCATCTACCTCTACCAGGGCCGGAACGACACACATATCCGCATCCACGGCACCAATCAGCCGCAGACCATCGGCACCAACTCGTCCAATGGCTGCTTCCGCATGGTCAACGATCATGTGATCGACCTGTACAACCGTGTCAGGATGGGCACGGAAGTCGTCGTTCTCTGATCGATAGGGCATCACAAAAAGGGCCGGCCCTGCCGGCCCTTTTTGTTTGGGCGCATGGCGCCAAAAAAATCATTGCCAGGAAAATGCGCCCTGCGCGGATTTTTCACTGGCGGAATCAATCCTACAGCGATAAGCGATGACTCCCATGGCGCGATACGTATTCATCACTGGCGGCGTGGTTTCTTCCCTCGGAAAAGGCATAGCCGCGGCAGCACTCGGTGCTCTCCTGCAGGCACGCGGTTACCGCGTGCGCATCCGTAAACTCGATCCCTATCTGAATGTGGATCCCGGCACGATGTCGCCGTATCAGCACGGCGAGGTGTTCGTGACCGATGACGGGGCTGAAACCGACCTCGATCTTGGCCACTATGAGCGCTTCACTGGCCGCTCGGCCAACCAGAGCGACAGCATCACCACCGGCCGCATCTACAAGAACATCATCGAGCGCGAGCGGCGCGGAGATTATCTGGGCGCGACCGTCCAGGTCATCCCGCACGTCACGGACGAGATCAAGAATTTCATCCTGGCCGGAAACGACGATTTCGATTTCGTGTTGTGCGAGATTGGCGGCACGGTGGGCGACATCGAGGCGATGCCGTTCCTGGAAGCCATTCGCCAACTCGGCAACGATCTTCCGCGCAACAATGCGGTCTATGTCCATCTGACGCTGATGCCGTATATCCCGACGGCCGGCGAACTGAAGACCAAGCCCACCCAGCATTCCGTCAAGGAACTGCGCTCCATTGGCATCGCCCCGGATATCCTGCTGGTGCGCGCCGACAGGGCCATTCCCAAGGAAGAGCGCAGGAAGCTTTCGCTGTTCTGCAATGTGCGCGAATCGGCAGTCATCCAGGCCCTGGACGTCGGCCACATCTACGATGTGCCGCTGGCCTATCACAACGAAGGGCTTGATTCGGAAGTCCTCGCCGCATTCGGCATCGACCCCGCTCCCAAGCCGCGCCTCGAGCAGTGGCAGCATGTGTCCCAGCTTATCCACAACCCCGAGGGCGAGGTCACCATCGCCGTGGTCGGCAAGTACACCGGCCTCAAGGACGCCTATAAATCGCTGATCGAGGCGCTGTCCCATGGCGGCCTGGCCAACCGGGTCAAGGTCAAACTGGACTGGATCGAGGCCGAGATCTTCGAAAAGGAAGACCCAGTGCCGTGGCTGGAAAAGGTGCATGGCATCCTTGTTCCGGGGGGCTTCGGCGAACGCGGCGCGGAAGGCAAGATCCTGGCCGCCAAGTTCGCCCGCGAGCACAAGGTGCCATATTTCGGCATCTGCTTCGGCATGCAGATGGCCTGCATCGAGGCGGCGCGTTCGCTTGCCGGCGTCCAGAAGGCCTCTTCGACCGAGTTCGGTCCCACCAGCGAGCCGGTCGTCGGCCTGATGACCGAATGGCTGAAGGGCAACATGCTCGAGAAGCGCCAGGCGGCCGGCGATATGGGCGGCACCATGCGCCTCGGCGCATATGAGTCTCATCTCGCCGCGGGCTCAAAGATCGCCGAGATCTATGGCGACACCATTATCCAGGAGCGCCATCGCCACCGCTACGAGGTCAACATCGACTACAAGGAGCGGCTGGAAGAGTGCGGGCTGGTGTTTGCCGGCATGTCGCCCGACGGCGTCCTGCCCGAGACGGTCGAGTATCCGGACCATCCGTGGTTCATCGGCGTGCAATATCACCCCGAGCTCAAGAGCCGCCCGCTCGATCCGCATCCGCTGTTTGCAAGCTTCATCGAGGCGGCGGTAGAGCAGAGCCGTCTGGTCTAGCCGCCGCGTCTCGGACGCATGGCAGGACAAGAAGCCCGGAATAAAAAGGCTCGGCCCGAAAATCGGCAGCGATTTCGGGCCGAGCCTTTTTTCATGCGGTGTCACGAATGAGCCGAGGCGGCTCACTGAGAGCGGCGGGCAACACTGCTGCGCCGCCCGCCCATCAATTACGGCTGGTGCCGGGTTATGCCCTCGCCACCACGCGGCCCGCGCCACGCCTCGCGAGGCGAAGGGCGTAGTAGATAACCCCGGCAATGGCGACGCCAAAGAACCATCCATAGACACCCCACCATTCCGGCAGCCAGTTGGTGAAGTTGGGCAGGATCGACGAGAACAGCGCGCCGATGCCCGCGGCGATGAAGGCGTTGACGTGCCAGCCGGCCTGGAAGCGGAATTCCCCGTTCTCGCGATAGAGATCGGCCACATTCATCTCGCCCTTCCGGATGAGATAGTAGTCCACCATCATTACCCCGAAGATCGGGCCCATGGTGGCGCCGATGATGCCGACGAAAACGGCCGCACCGCTTTCCCATGGCGCGAAGGGATAGAGAGCCAGCGCGATCAGCGCCGCGATGTAGCCACCCTTCTTGAAGTCGATCTGCCTTGGAAAGACGTTGGAGAAGTCGAAGGCCGGCGAGACGAAGTTTGCGACCACGTTGATTCCGAGCGTGGCGACCGCGAAGGTGAGGGCGGCTAGCAGGGCCAGGAAGTAGCTGTCGAACTTGGCCGAGATCTGGTCGGGGTGCAGCAGCACCTCGCCATAGACGTCATAGGCGGCGATGGTGGTCACGCCGGCGACCAGCGAGAACAGGATCAGGTTGACCGGCAGGCCCCATATGTTGCCCTTGCGCACCGCCGCCTGGTTTGGGGCATAGCGCGAGAAGTCGCAGAAGTTCAGGTAGAGCGCGGAGAAATAGGTCACCCAGATCGCGGCCGCGGCCGCCAGTGCAGGCACCGAACCCGGCAGACCCGGAACGCCGGCATCCTTGGTCTTCTCCAGCAGCACGTCCATCGGAA
>JAEWHN010000186.1 GCA_023387775.1 Pseudomonadota bacterium
GATCATCGTGGGGCAGGGGGCCCTGGCTCGCGAAGACGGCGTTGCCATTCTCGGCCTTGCTGCCAAGCTGGCGACCGCCGTTGGCGCTGTCAGCGACGAGTGGAACGGTTTTGCCGTGCTGCACACGGCTGCCGCGCGCGTCGGCGGCCTCGACATCGGCTTCGTGCCGGGCGAGGGCGGGCTGAGCGTGGGCGAGATGCTCGGCGGGACTGATGTCCTGTTCCTGCTCGGCGCCGACGAGTTCGACATGAACACGGCCGGCTCGGCCTTCGTGGTCTATATCGGCACCCATGGCGATGCCGGCGCGCACCGCGCCGACGTCATCCTGCCGGCCTCGGCCTACACGGAGAAGTCGGGCACTTATGTGAACACCGAAGGCCGCGTCCAGCAGACCAACCGCGCTGGCTTTGCGCCGGGCGAGGCGAAGGAAGACTGGGCGATCCTGCGGGCGCTTTCCGAGGTGCTTGGCCATCGCCTGCCGTTCGACTCGCTGGCGCAGCTGCGCGCCAGGCTTTATGCCGAATACCCGCATCTGGCCGAAGTCGACGAGATTGCTGCCGGCAACCCGGCCGACATCGCCAATGTCGCCAGGCTCGGCGGCACGGTGAGCAAGGAGGCCTTCGTCTCCCCTGTCGCGGACTTCTATCTGACCAACCCGATCGCGCGCGCCTCGGCTGTCATGGCCGAATGCTCGGCCCTCGCGAAGGACGGCTTCAAGCAGGCAGCCGAGTAGGACGACCATGGACACTTTCTTCTCATTCTACGTTCTGCCGGGACTGATCATCCTCTTGAAGTCGGTGGCGATGCTCGTCATCCTGCTGGTCTTCGTGGCCTACATTCTCTACGCCGACCGCAAGATCTGGGCGGCGGTGCAGATCCGTCGCGGCCCGAACGTGGTTGGCCCGTGGGGCCTGCTGCAGTCCTTCGCCGACCTGCTGAAGTTCGTGGTGAAGGAGCCGATCATCCCGTCCGGCGCCAACAAGGGTGTGTTCCTGCTCGCCCCGCTGGTCTCGGCGGTGCTGGCGATGGCGGCCTGGGCGGTCATTCCGGTCAATGAGGGCTGGGCGGTCGCCAACATCAATGTCGGCATCCTCTATGTCTTCGCCATCTCCTCGCTCGAGGTCTATGGCGTGATCATGGGCGGCTGGGCATCGAACTCGAAGTATCCGTTCCTCGGCGCGCTTCGTTCGGCCGCGCAGATGGTGTCTTATGAAGTCTCCATCGGCTTCGTCATCGTCACCGTTCTGCTGTGCGTCGGTTCGCTCAACCTCAGCGACATCGTTCTGTCGCAGCGCGACGGCATCGGCACCATGCTCGGCATGCCGAACTCGTTCCTCGACTGGCACTGGCTGGCGCTGTTCCCGATGTTCGTCATCTTCTTCATCTCGGCGCTGGCCGAGACGAACCGCCCGCCCTTCGACCTGGTGGAAGCCGAGTCCGAGCTGGTGGCCGGCCACATGATCGAATATTCCTCGACGCCGTTCCTGCTCTTCTTCCTCGGCGAATATGTCGCGATCGTGCTGATGTGCGCGCTCACCACCGTCCTGTTCCTGGGCGGATGGCTGCCACCGTTCGACTTCGCGCCGTTCACCTGGGTGCCGGGCGTAGTGTGGTTCGTGCTCAAGGTGTGCTTCGTCTTCTTCATGTTCGCCATGGTGAAGGCGTTTGTGCCGCGCTATCGCTACGACCAGCTCATGCGCCTGGGCTGGAAGGTGTTCCTGCCGATCTCGCTGTTCATGGTGGTGGCCACCGCCGCCTTCCTGAAGCTGACGGGGCTGGCATGACGGCCACGGGCATGACCGGCAACTCGGCGGGGCTGGCCGCGCGTTTCGCGCAGCTGCAGTCTCCCGCCGCGGCCGTCGGGCACGCCGCGACCGCTCGAGTTTTCAACATTGCCGGCCTGCGCCACTGCGCGCTTTCCCCGGTCGTCGGCTACGCCGTAGCCAGTTTCGCTTTTGGAGATTGACGATGTCAGCTCTAGCCCAAGCCGCCAAGTCGCTGCTCCTGAAGGAGTTCGTGCAGGCGTTCTTCCTGTCGATGCGGATGTTCGTCTCGCCGAAGCCGACGCTGAACTACCCGCACGAGAAGGGCCCGGTCAGCCCGCGCTTCCGCGGCGAACATGCGCTGCGCCGTTATCCCAACGGCGAAGAACGCTGCATTGCCTGTAAGCTCTGCGAAGCGATCTGCCCGGCGCAGGCTATCACCATTGAAGCTGGTCCGCGCCGCAACGACGGCACCCGCCGCACGGTGCGCTACGACATCGATATGGTGAAGTGCATCTATTGCGGCTTCTGCCAGGAGGCCTGCCCGGTCGACGCCATCGTCGAGGGGCCGAACTTCGAATTCGCGACCGAGACGCGCGAGGAGCTTTACTACGACAAGGAAAAGCTGCTCGCCAACGGCGACCGGTGGGAGCGCGAGCTCGCCCGCAACATCGCGTTGGATGCGCCGTACCGGTGAGACGAGAATCATGGACGAGCCGAAGCTGCTCGTCTAAGGAACACGCGGCCTTGCCCGCCGAAAGCGGCGCAAAGGCCAGGAATAGGGTCGGGTGCATGGCGCCGCGGCCCGTGAAGGAAAACTGGGGGAACCCATGCTGAGTGGATTAGAGGCGGCCTTTTTCTACCTCTTTGCCTTTGTTGCGATTGCGTCGGCCTTCATGGTCATTTCGGCGCGCAACCCTGTGCATTCGGTTCTCTTCCTGATCCTCACCTTCTTCAACGCGGCAGGCCTGTTCCTCCTGACAGGCGCCGAGTTCCTGGCGATGATCCTGCTGGTCGTTTATGTCGGCGCCGTGGCGGTCCTGTTCCTGTTCGTGGTGATGATGCTGGACGTCGACTTCGCCGAGCTGAAGTCGGGCGCGCTGCAATATGCGCCGATCGGCGCGCTGGTGGGCCTGGTGCTGCTGGCCGAGCTGATCGTGGTCACGAGCGGCTATGTGTTCTCGCCGAAGCTGGCGGAGACCGTGTCCGCGCCGATGCCTGATCTTGCCAGGCGCCACAACACGGCCGCGCTCGGCGACATCCTGTACACGGATTACATCTTCTACTTCCAGGTGGCCGGGCTGATCCTGCTGGTCGCCATGATCGGTGCGAT
>JAEWHN010000243.1 GCA_023387775.1 Pseudomonadota bacterium
CGCCACAAGGGCCATCGTCGTTTCGCCCGAAGGCGACGAGGCTGCGGCCACGGCCATTCTGGTGGCTCGCGAAATTTCGGATGCGGGCTTGCGCGTGCTGCTGCTCGACCTGACCGCCTCCGGCGCCGCGTCGAGGCCGATGCTGGATGGCGTCCGTCGCCCGGGCATCACCAATCTCCTCACCGCGAAGGCGCAGTTCACCGATGTGATCCATGCCGATCATTATTCGGGTTGCCATGTGATCCCGGTGGGGACCGCCGACCCCGTTCGTGCCATGCGCGCTGCGGACCGGCTGCCGATCATCCTGGAATCGCTTTCTACGGCCTATGACCTGGTCATCGTCGAATGCGGACCGATCGATGCCGATGGCATCCGCCGACTCGTGGCGGAGGACACCGAAATCCTGCTGAGCGTCATCGAGCCTGAGGACGAGGTGGTGGCCGCCGCCGAAAATCTGAAAGCCGGTGGCTATCTCGACCTGATTCTGGTCACGCCTGCCGGTTGCGAACTGCCGACCACGCCGGTGCCAGGACGCAGCGCCGCTTGAGGATGCGCGAAAGCGCGGTCAGTCGTCCAATGAGGCGGCGGACCGGCTCGCCGTGCGCCTGCGCAGCGCCTTTGCTAGCCGCCACAGCGTGGGGCTGTTCTTGATCCAGGTCTTGAGTCGGCCCGAAACGCGCATGGCAAGCGCAAAGCCGTGCCCCTTGGCGGTCAATGGCACCAGCGCGTCGGCCTGCCTGGTTTCGACATCACACCACAACCGCTTGTAGGGCTCGTCTCCCACGCTGAAGTCATAGACCTCGAAACCCTGCTCGCAGGCCTTCTCGATGTTTTCATAGAACAGGAACTCGCCGGGGCTGGCGGGCGCCAGCTCATCGTCGCGGATTGCGCCAAATTCGCAGATAAGGCGTTTGCCGCAGCGGCTGGTGCCGGTTACCGCGCGCAGCTTGCCGGCAACCTCCAGCCCCTCGAGCGTGAAGCCTCGCGTGCCGTTGCGCAGTGCGTCGGCGAAAAGCGCGTGAAAAAACGCCTGGATTTCAGCTTCCGCGAACACATTAGCCACGCCGGCCTTGCGGAACCGCTGTTCCTTCATCTCCAGGAATGCGTCGAAGAGCCGACGGATTTCCTCCGGCGTGTCGGCGACAATGCGCCTGTAGCCGCCGGCAGCCTCGAACTTGCGCATCTGCGCCCGGTGCTTTTTTCGTTTGCGCTTGGCGCTGGTGTGCTCCAGAACGGCGTCAAACCCGGATCGCAGGTCGACCGCGAGCGCGATATTGGGGCTCGGCACGTGGGGCAAGGCAAGCAGCGGGTTCTTGTGGCCGTCGAGATCAAGGGCGAGGCGCTGCAGGAGCAACGCGTCTATATCTGGCCTCGCTGCGCGAATGGCCTTTACCATCTGCGCCATCTCGGCGCGCGATGTGACGCTTGACCAAGCGGGCAGGGCGGGCGCGAAATTGCCATTGGCATGGGTGCCGCCCATGAAACGTGCGACGCGAAACGGCCCGGCGCGCACGACTTCCAGCGCAAGCGCGAATGCGCCGCGGCCATCCGCCCGCAGCGAGACGATCAGCCCGTCCGGGTGCATATGGGTAACCCAGTTCTGCACCCAGAGCGGGGCTTGCGCCGGTCCGTGGCGGCTTGTCACGCAAAGCTGCGCATAGGCGGCGAGCGCCACCGGAGTGACCGGAGATACCTCGATGTCGATCGGCACGCCCCTGGCGGCGTCTGCGTTGTCGAGTGATGCGGCCGCGTCAACCATACCTCAATCCTTCCGGGCTACTGCTGGCCACCAGGGTTCATCCGGGTCGCCAAGGCCCAGCTTTCGTGGAACGTAGAGGCTAAAGGTGAATCAATGTTCGATGGCGTCGATACCCTGCGCAGGCTGATTCTGAACGGTCTTGGCGCCTCCGGCCTGTCCCGGCTGGCGCGCCCGCTGGTAAGCGGCGTGGGCGCCATCCTCATGTTGCATCGCGTTACCGCCCATCCGCGCAAGCCGGATGGCTTCAACCGGCATCTCAATATCGCACCAGCCTTTCTCGATGCGCTGATCGCCGACATGAAGGCCGACGGTTATGACTTCGTCACGCTGGACGAGGCCTTGGCGCGCCTTGCGCAGGGCAGGGGCGCACGGCGCTTTGCAACGATCACCGCCGACGATGCCTATCGCGACAATCTCACCGAGGCGCTTCCGATACTGGAAAAGCATTGCGCGCCCATCACCATCTACGTCGCGCCGGGATTGATTGATGGCGCGGTCGATCTTTGGTGGGAGGTGGTCGAAGACATTGTGAACAAGCGCGGCATGCTGGGGCTCGATACGGCGGAAGGCCCACTCAAGCTCGATTGCTCGACATTGGAGGGTCGCATTCGCGCGAATGCGCGCCTGCACCGCTATCTGACCGATGAGACAAGCGAGGAAGATCAGCGCGCCGTGCTAGCCGCGCTGGCGCAAGCGAACGGTGTCGATCTACGCGCGCCGAGCCGTGAAACGCTGATGAACTGGGACGAGATTGCCCAGGCGGCGGCGCATCCTCTGGTCACGATCGGCGCGCACACCATTCACCACTACAGCCTGAAGCGGCTGGACGCGGAAACGGCGCGCCGCGAGATCGTCGAGGCCGCAACAGTTCTGGAAGAGCGACTCGGCGAGCGGCCGCGCCACATGGCCTATCCCTATGGCTATGCCAGCGCGGTCGGCACTCGCGAGGTGGAGCTGGCCAGGGAGGCGGGCTACACATCTGCCGTCACGACGCGCCACGGCGTTCTGCAGGCCGGCCATGCGCGCCATTTACACGCTCTGCCCCGCATCTCGGTAAACGGCCGCTATCAGGAGCTTGGCCATCTGCGCACGATGCTGTCGGGCATCACCACCCCGCTCGCAAATCGCGGCAGGACGCTGGTGACGGTGTAGATCGAAGGGGGCGTCAGCCCTTCTTCGGCTTGCGCTCGACAAGCAGCCACTTGATGATGCCCATGGCGGGCAGGATCCAGAGAAGGCCGGTAAGCAGGAAGAACAGGAAGTGGACCAGCGCGCTGGATTCGCCAAGCCGCGCCACTGCAATCGTCGTCGCCACGAGCGAATAGACGATCACCAGCAGAATGAGCAGTATGGTTCCGATCAGCTTCTTGAGGCGAATGGGCATGGCTTTTCCTTCGCGGTCGTCCTAGGACTTCCTGGTGCCGTGCGCAAGCCGAACAACGGCGCGACGGCGTGTCGCGCGCATCACAGCCTTGTAACCGCGGCCCCGATAGTCCACCACTCGCCGCGGTTCGAACCGCCGGAATATTGCCATGTCAGCGACGATCAATTCCACTGCGCCCCTTGCCATTCGCGAAAAGGAACTGCGCGACCGCAGGCTGGTCCGCGACTGGCTCTATATTGTGCTGGTGGTGCTTTTTGCGCTGGTGATGGTGGGCGGAGCCACGCGCATGACAGGTTCCGGCCTGTCGATCACCGAGTGGAAGCCGATCCACGGGGTCATTCCGCCGCTCAATCAGGCCGAGTGGCAGGAAGAGTTCGAGAAGTACCAGCAGATCCCGCAATACGAGCAGATCAACAAGGGCATGACCCTTGAAGAGTTCAAGGAAATCTTCTGGTGGGAGTGGGCGCACCGGTTGCTCGCGCGCGGTGTCGGCTTCCTCGTCGCCATTCCGCTTGTGCTGTTCTGGGCATCGGGCCGGCTCGAGCGCGGGCTGAAGCCGCGTCTCGTTGGGCTGCTGGCGCTAGGCGGGCTGCAGGGCGCTGTCGGCTGGTGGATGGTGGCTTCGGGGCTTTCGGAGCGTGCTTTCGTCAGCCAGTACAGGCTCGCGATCCACCTCACCTTCGCCTGCGTCATCGTCATGGCTGTGACCTACATTGCGCGCGGGCTGGCAATCTACTCGCAAGCGCCGGCCGGGCGTGGTGTGCAGCGCTTCGCCGGCATCATGGTGCTGCTCGTTCTGGTGCAGATCTATCTCGGCGCGCTCGTGGCGGGGCTGCATGCCGGCCTGACTTACAACACCTGGCCGCTGATGGACGGCGCCATCATTCCGGGCGATCTGTTCGTCATCGATCCGGCCTGGCGCAACCTGTTCGAAAACCCCAAGACCGTGCAGTTCATCCACCGCATGTTTGCCTATGCGGTGCTGGCGATAGCGATCTGGCACGCCGTGGTGACGGGCCGGGCAGAGCCGGGAACGACCCATGCGCGCCGCGCCTGGGTGCTGGTCGGCCTTGTTCTGTTACAGGCCGCAATCGGCGTCGGCACCCTGCTGGCTCAGGCGCATATGCATTGGGCACTGCTGCACCAGGGAGTCGCTCTGGTGGTGCTGATCTTCGCAACGGCCCATTGGCGCGGCACGAAGGGTGCCTATCCCCTTCCGACCGAGGTGGTTGTCGGAAGGTAACCTGCGCGAGTTTGCGCGCGCGCATATCGGATAAAGGCCGCGACCCCAGGTGCGCGGCCTTTTTCGTTTCTTGAGGTTGTCGCGCCGCGCATGCTTGCCGGTGGGCAGCGATAGGCGAAGGCCTCGTCGAAGATGCGGCCGAAAGCCGGCAGCGATGTCCGGTTCCCAGCCGGATACGTCACACAGAGAGGCAGCGCCGGCCTTCGACAGCGCGGGAAGGCCGGCCTTTATCCTGCGGCTACAGGCCGAGCATCAAGTCCAGGTTCTGCACGGCCGCACCCGATGCACCTTTGCCGAGATTGTCGTAGACGGCAATCAGCAGCGCCTGCGCGCGGGCATCGTTGGCGCTGACATAGAGCTTCATCGTGTTGGTGCCGTTGTATATCTCCGGATGAATATCGTCTCTGCGCTCGAAGTCGACCAGCGGCGCAACCTCGACCACCCCGCCCTTCAGGCCGGCATAGTGGTCGGCGATCGCGGCATGGAGTTCCGCGCCGGTCGGCACCTTGGGCAACATGCCAAGCTGCAGCGGCACCACTGTGATCATGCCTTGCGCGAAATTGCCGACGGCCGGCTGCATGATCGGGTCATGGGAGAGCTTCGCATAGGCGCGCAGCTCCGGAATGTGCTTGTGCTTGAGCATCAGGCCATAGGGCAGGAATTCGGGCGAATCCTTCCCCTGCGCTTCATAATCCTCGATCATCTGCCGGCCGCCGCCGGAATAGCCGGAAATGCCGTTGATGGTGACGGGGAAGTCGGCGGGAAGCAGGCCGGCGGTGACCAGCGGACGCAGGCCTGCGATCGGGCCCTGCGGCCAGCAGCCGGGATTGGCCACTCGCTTCGATGCGGCAATTGCCTGCATCTGCGCCTTGTCCATCTCTGGGAAGCCATAAGTCCAGCCTTCGGCCACGCGATGCGCGGTCGAGGCGTCGATCACCCGCGTGGTGTCGTTTTCGATCAGGGAGACGCTTTCGCGCGCCGCGTCGTCGGGCAGGCACAGGATGGCGACGTCGGCCTTGTTCAGGAACTCGGCGCGCGCGGCCGTTTCCTTGCGTCGTTCGGCAGGAACCGAAATGATCTCCAGATCGCCGCGGTCCGCAAGCAGCGCCCTGATCTGCAGGCCTGTGGTGCCATGCTCGCCGTCGATGAAGATTTTCGGTTTCATTTCCTGTCGTCCGTAAGAAGGTTCATGTTGCTCGGCTGCCGGTACCCGAAGCCGGGGCGCAATCCGCGTGGTCCGGCTGCGCGCCTCAGGCCTTTTCGCGCGCCTTTCGCTCTGCCAGCAACCCGACATACTGCATCGCCACGGTTGCCCCGGCAATCGCGGTTATATCGGCATGGTCGTAGGCCGGCGCAACCTCTACGACATCGGCGCCGACAATGTCGATCTGCGTCATCTGGCGCAGTACCGAAAAGATCTTGGCCGAGGAGGGCCCGCCCGCCACCGGCGTGCCGGTGCCCGGGGCGTAGGCCGGGTCGAGGCAATCGATATCGAAGGTCACATACGTCTTCCGACCGCCTGTGCGTTCTGCAATCGCATAGGCGATGTCGGAAGCGCGCATTTCCTCGACGTCATAGCCGTAGAGGATCTTGATGCCGAAGGTGTCGGGTGCGTGCGTGCGGATGCCGATCTGGATCGAGCGGTCCGGGTCGATGATGCCCTCGCGCACTGCACGCGCCACGAAGGAGCCGTGGTCGATGCGCTTGCCGTCGTCGTCCCAGGTATCCTGATGCGCGTCGAACTGCACCAGCGCCATCGGCCCGTGGATGGCCGCATGCGCCTTCAGCACCGGCCAGGTGACGAAATGGTCGCCCCCAAGCGTCAGCAGGAAGGCGCCGGATTTCAGGATCTTGGCCGCTTCGCGCTCGATGATGCCCGGCGTTTTCTGGTGGTTGCCGCTGTCGAGCAGGCAGTCCCCATAATCGACCACGCCGAGTTCTTCGAACAGATCAAGATGGAACGGATATTGCGGGTCGCAATCGAAGATGGCCGAGGCGCGGCGGATGGCCTGCGGCCCGAAGCGCGCGCCCGGCCGGTTGGTCACGGCGGCGTCGAACGGAATGCCCCAAACGACCAGATCCGCGCCCTTGACGTTCTTGGTGTAGCGCCGGCGCATGAAGGACAGTGCTCCGGCATAGGTCGGGTCGCCTGAGCGGCCGGTGTTCCTGGTGGCCGTGAAAGCATGGTCAATGGAGTTTGCAGGCATCACGATTTCCTAAACGGGTCTGGTAGGACGAAGCCATGACGCTAAAACTGCTCGGCTTCGGTCGAGAAGAAGTTGGCCCCGGCTCTACACCATTCCGGACGAAAAGTGCACCCGCGCAGACTGCATGTTCTGCCGCAGCCGGCAAGGGTCTACCGCGCTGCCCGTGGCCTTCGCAGAGAGCCACAAAAAAAGCCGCCCGAGGGCGGCTTTTTTGCCGGACGCCGCCGCGAGGCAGCGCCCGAATGTTGCGAGCCGCTTAGCGCTTCGAGAACTGGAAGCTGCGGCGAGCCTTGGCCCGGCCGTACTTCTTGCGCTCGACGGTACGGCTGTCGCGGGTCAGGAAGCCGCCCTTCTTGAGCACGCCGCGCAGGGCCGGCTCGTAATAGGTCAGCGCCTTGGAGATGCCGTGACGGACCGCGCCGGCCTGGCCGGAGAGGCCGCCGCCGACAACCGTGGCGATGATGTCGAACTGGCCTTCGCGGTTGGTCGCCACGATCGGCTGCTTCAGGATCATCTGCAACACCGGGCGGGCGAAATAGGCGCCGTATTCCTTGTCGTTGATGATAATCTTGCCGGTGCCGGGCTTGACCCAGACGCGGGCGATGGCGTCCTTGCGCTTGCCGGTGGCATAGGCGCGGCCCTGGGCATCCAGCTTCTGGACGTGGACCGGAGCGGCCGGCTGTGCGGCGGCAACGGTGCCGAGATCTGCGAGCGAGGTGAGCTCAGCCATGATTACGAAGCCTTCTTGTTCTTGGCGTTCAGAGCGCCGACGTCGAGGACCTCGGGCTGCTGGGCGACATGCGGGTGTTCAGAGCCGGCGTAAACGCGCAGGTTCTTCATCTGGCGACGGCCCAGCGGGCCGCGCGGAACCATGCGTTCCACGGCCTTCTCAAGCAGACGCTCGGGGAAACGGCCTTCGATCAGCTGGCGAGCGGTGCGCTCCTTGATGCCGCCGGGGTGGCCGGTGTGCCAGTAGTACATCTTGTCGGTGTACTTCTTGCCGGTCAGCACGACCTTTTCCGCGTTGATGATGATGACGTTGTCGCCATCGTCGACATGGGGCGTGAAGGTGGGCTTATGCTTGCCGCGCAGGCGGTTGGCGACAATGGATGCGAGACGGCCGACGACGAGACCTTCGGCGTCGATCAGCACCCACTTCTTCACCACGTCCGCAGGCTTCTGCGAAAAGGTTTTCATGGATCTTGCTTTCGTTCTGGACCTTCCGGAGAAGGCGTTTCTTGTTGCTTGGTTTGCCGGAGGGCTGGGGCCACCCGTCAAATACAAGAACCCGCGGCCGGGAAGCCGCTGGTTCGAACGGGCTTATAGGCAATGCCCAATGTTCGCGTCAAGTGGGCGTAGCCGGAGCATCCAATAATTAGCGGATTAAAAACAATGCCTTACTATTGGGGTATTATTTTACCGCATCTATCGATGGCGTTTTGGCGGAATCGAATAGGTTCCGGTTGCGTGGGCCACCGTGTGATTGTCCGGCCCGGCGACCATGTCGATGTCGAACACCATCAGGCTTTTCCCCATCTTCAGGATGCGGCAGTGACCCAGAATCGGCCCGGCCTCAGCCTTGCGCATGAAGTTGATGTTCAGGTTCGTCGTGACCGAAAGTGCGTCTGCGCCGGCATGGGTGAGCACGCAGATATAGCCGCCAATGTCGGCCAGCGTGAACAGCGTAGGCCCCGAGACCGTGCCGCCGGGGCGCAGGTGCCGCTCGTCCGCGTTCAGCCGCACCGTGCAACCGCCGGGAAACACGTCGACGGCTTCATAGGCGGCGAATTCGCCGTTGAGCTGGGGATAGACCGAGCGCAGCAGGGTGTTGACCTCGGCGGCGGTCATGTGCGGGATAAGGTTGTTCTGGATCGGCATGGCGTAGTTTCGTCGGCCTCATTCATGAATGCCGCCGCTTCGGCAGCGTTGCGCGCACGGAAACTTGCGCGAAATCGCGGCCATAAGAACCGTTTGGCCCCTGTTCTTCAACCCGGGCCGTGGTAGTTCTTTGGCAAGCTTGAATGCGTGGCTGTCTCAAATAGCATTCGAAGACCACGCGTTGATTGAAGGTGTCGCGGCCGCCGCCGTCATGGGCAGTGCCGTGGTGCGCAACAAAGCCGGAGAATAACATTGGCCGAAATCGTCGCCATGAAAGCCGCCGCTGAAGGGCCGGTCACCGCAATTTCCAGGGATGGCGTGCTGCGCCTGTTGCTGTCCAATCCACCGGCCAATGTGCTGTCGCTGGCGACCATGGCCGCTCTCCAGGCCGAATTCGACCGCGCCCGCGACGACGAGGCGGTGCGGGTGATCGTGCTGGCAGCAGAAGGCAAGGTTTTCTGCGCCGGCCATGACCTCAAGGAACTGACGGCGCATCGTGCCGATGCCGACCGGGGCAGGGCGTTTTTCGAGCAGACCATGGCCGCCTGCTCGCAACTGATGCAGACCATTGTGCGCCATCCGAAACCTGTCATCGCCGAGGTGGCCGGCCTGGCAACGGCGGCCGGCTGCCAGCTTGTGGCAAGCTGCGATCTTGCCATCGCCTCGAGCGAAGCCACCTTCTGCACGCCCGGCGTCAATATAGGCCTGTTCTGCTCCACGCCGATGGTTGCGCTGTCGCGCAACGTGTCGCGCAAGCAGGCGATGGAAATGCTGCTCACCGGCGAGACGATCGACGCCACGACCGCGCGGGAATTCGGTCTGGTCAATCGCGTCGTGCCGCCCGAGTATCTGAACCAGATCGTGAGCAAATACGCGCAAACCATCGCATCCAAATCGCCTCTGACGCTGAAGATCGGCAAGGAAGCTTTTTATGTGCAGGCCGAGATGGGGCTTTCGGAGGCCTATGACTATGCCTCGCGCGTGATGGTGGAAAACATGCTGGCGTGCGACGCCGAGGAGGGCATCGGTGCCTTCATCGAAAAACGCAAGCCGGAGTGGAAGGGGGAATAGGCTTGGCCGATTTCCCGCCCTGAAAGCGCATGAAGACATGAACCACGACGCCTACGACAATTCCTACATCGCCGGCATCCTGAACTCGGTGAAGACCATCGCCGTGGTCGGCGCTTCGGCCAACGAGGTGCGGCCGAGCTATTTCGTGATGAAATATCTTCTCTCCAAGGGCTACTCGGTCATTCCGGTCAATCCCGGGCAGGCGGGCAAGAAAATTCTCGGCCAGATGACCTACGCGAAGCTCGCCGACATTCCAGTGCCGGTCGACATGATCGACATTTTTCGGGCGTCAGAGGCGGTGCCGGCGATCGTCGACGAGGTTTTGGCGCTCAAGCCGCTGCCCAAGGTTATCTGGACGCAGTTGACCGTGCGCCACGACGAAGCGGCCGCGCGTGCGGAAGCCGCCGGCATCAAGGTCGTCATGAACCGCTGCCCGAAAATCGAATATGCGCGGCTGGCCGGTGAAATCGGCTGGAACGGGGTGAATTCGGGCGTGGTTTCGGCCAGGAAGCCGGTCATGCGCGCGGGCTTCCAGAGTTTCGGCGTCAGGCATCGCTAGTTTCGCAAAATTATTCCCGCCGCGGGGTGGATTTTGCGGCGCGGCGGCTCAATTGCCGGTCTGGCGAGGCATTTTGTTCTTTGCATTCCCGGCGGCGCTCCGTCATGAATATCAATGAATTTCAGCATCCCTTTTCGGAGAAAACCATGTCCCAACGCACCCCTGGCTTCAACACGCTCGCCGTGCATGCCGGCGCCAAGCCCGATCCGGCCACGGGCGCGCGCGCCACGCCGATCTACCAGACGACGGCCTATGTGTTCGACGACGTCGACCACGCCGCCTCTCTGTTCGGTCTCAAGGCCTTCGGCAACATCTACACGCGCATCATGAACCCGACCCAGGCGGTGCTGGAGGAGCGCGTGGCCGCGCTCGAGGGCGGCACGGCGGCGGTGGCGACGGCCTCCGGCCACGCCGCGCAGCTGCTGGTGTTCCACACCATCATGCAGCCGGGCGAAAATTTTGTTGCCGCCCGGAAGCTCTATGGCGGCTCGATCAACCAGTTCGGCCATGCCTTCAAGAATTTCGGCTGGGAGGTGCGCTGGGCCGATGTTGACGACCTGTCGACCTTCGAGAGCCAGATCGACGACAAGACCCGCGCCATCTTCATCGAGAGCCTGGCCAACCCCGGCGGCGTGTTCGTCGACATCGAGGCGATCGGCAACATCGCGCGCAAGCACGGCCTGCCGCTGATCGTCGACAACACCATGGCCACCCCGTATCTGCTGCGCCCGATCGAGCACGGGGCCGACGTCGTCGTGCATTCGCTGACCAAGTTCATCGGCGGCCATGGCAACTCCATGGGCGGCATCATCGTCGACGGCGGCACCTTCGACTGGTCGAAGTCGGGCAACTATCCGATGCTGTCGCAGCCGCGCCCGGAATATGGCGGCCTCGTGCTGCACGAAACGTTCGGCAACTTCGCCTTCGCCATCGCCAACCGCGTGCTGGGCCTGCGCGACTTCGGCCCGGCGATTTCGCCGTTCAACGCGTTCCTGATCCAGACCGGCCTTGAAACCCTGCCGCTGCGCATGCAGCGCCACTGCGACAACGCGCTGAAGGTGGCCGAGTGGCTGTCAAGGCACGACAAGGTTGCCTGGGTGTCCTATCCGGGCCTGCCGGGGGACAAGAACCATGCGCTGCAGCAGAAATATTCTCCCAAGGGCGCGGGCGCGGTGTTCACCTTCGGCCTCAAGGGCGGCTATGAATCCGGCGTCAAGCTGGTCGAGTCGCTGGAGCTGTTCTCGCACCTAGCCAATATTGGTGACACCAAGTCGCTGGTCATCCATCCGGCCTCGACCACGCACCGCCAGCTCTCCGACGATCAGAAGATCGCCGCCGGTGCCGGCCCGGACGTGGTGCGGCTGTCGATCGGCATCGAGGATGTCGCCGACATCATCGCAGACCTGGAACAGGCGCTGGCCAAGGCCTGAGGCTGCACGCCGCAATATGAACCTGCGCCTCCGGCCGGCGCACCGCCGGCCGGAGGCCGTTTTGTCATTCGGAGGGTGAATAGCGTGACGGAAAAATTCCTGACCGTCGACATTGCCGGCATCGAGCCGGAGGAGGGTGCCCCCGCCGAGGGGCGGCTGATTTCGGGCAACCCGAAGTTCCGCAGCTGGAACGTCGAGGATGTCGATGGCGGCCTCTTTGCCGGCATTTGGGAGTCGACACCCGGCAAGTGGCGCATCGAATATGACGAGTGGGAGTTCTGCCACATCCTGTCAGGGGTCTCGGTCATCACCGAGGACGGCGGCGAGCCGCGCACGGTGAAGACAGGCGACCGCTTTGTCATCCGGCCGGGCTTCAAGGGAAGCTGGGAAGTGATCGAAACCACACGCAAGGATTATGTGATCCGGCTCTAGTTTTTGTTTGCCCGGTATTTGATGGATATGCATTGATCTGGAGAGTTTTGCCGCCACCGGAATAGAGTTGGCAGATTATGAAAGTTTATCTCGTCAACCTTGATAGATCTGTTGCTCGCCTGGAGCATATGCGGCGCCAGTTTGCTGCGCTCGGCTTGGGTGTCGAGCGCGTATCGGCCACGGACGGTTCGTCGATCGACCTGACGCCTTATGCGGGCAGCGGGCTGCTGCCCGGCGAGATCGGCTGTTTTCTCAGCCATCGCGAAATCTGGGAGAAGCTGGTCCGGTCCGGGGAGGAATTTGCCCTGGTGCTCGAAGACGATGTGCGCCTGAGTCCCGATCTCCCCAGGCTGCTCGCTGCTCTCGACTGGGTTCCGGGTGCGGCCGGGCTGGTGAAGCTCGACACTTCGGGCGGCCTCATAGGCGTGGGCAGATCAGGATCGAGGACGCCCTGCCGGCGCTCGCTGCATCTGCTGCGCACCCACCACGGCGGCACCGCGGGCTACATCGTCAGCCGCGCTTACGCGGCAAGGTTGCTTGCAGGTTCCACGACATTGAAGGAGGCCGTGGACCACTTCATGTTCGGCCACGATGCCGTGGCGAATGACGATGGCCAGATCTGGCAACTTATCCCCGCGCTGGTCGCCCAGGAAAAGCGGTTCAATCCCACGCCGGATCAGGAGTTCGAAAGCCTTATCCAGCCCAACCGGTGCAGGCGCCGCTCGTTTCCACGGCGGCTCCTGCGCAGTCTGGGCAAGCCATTCAGCTTGCTGGCCGGCGCGACCGAAAGACTATATCGGTCCGCCACCGGAGACATTCGTTTTATCAAGATGACTTTCAGGTAGCTCGGCTGAGCGCTCCTACCACCTGCACGTCAGCCTTTCCAACCCGTGGAAATGGTAGCTGTCGCGGTAGAGCGGTTCTTCGGCCAGCGAGATCTGCGGCAGCCGGTCGAACAGCGCCTTCAGCGAGGTCTGCATCTCCAGCCGCGCCAGCGGCGCGCCGATGCAGAAATGGATGCCGGCGCCGAAAGATACGTTCTTCTGGTCGCTGCGGCCAGGCTGGAACTCATGCGGCGCGGCATAAGCTTTCGGATCGCGGTTGGCGCAGCCAAGCAGCAGGCCCACCTGCTGGCCCTGCTTCAGCGTCAGGCCCTCGGCGGCCTCGATCTCGCCATAGGCATAGCGCGTGAACATGTGCAGCGGCGCGTCGAAGCGCAGGCACTCCTCCACTGTCGCGGCCGTCTCTTCTGGCGTCGTGAAGAAGCGGCGCGGGTCGCCGCCCTGCTTCAGGATGGTGCGCACCGCGTTGCCGGTCTGGTGCACGGTCGCCTCATGGCCGGCATTGAGCAGCAGTATGGCCGAGGAAACCAGTTCATCCTCGGTCAGCTTCTGGCCGTCTTCCTGCGCCGAGATCAGCAGGCTGAGCAGGTCGTCGCCGGGGTTCTTGCGCCGCTCGGCCACATAGGCGCGCAGAAAGTCCGAGAACGCCTGCGATGCCGCGTTGGCCCGGTCTTCGGTCTCGCGGGTGCGCCCGTGCATATACATGGCGACCATGTCGTGCGACCACGCCAGAAGCTGCGGTCCCATTTCCACCGGCACGCCCAGCATCTCGGCGATGATGGTGATCGGCAGCGGCGCGGCGAACGCCGGCAGCAGGTCCACCTTGCCATTGGCCTCGAAGCCGTCGATCAGCTCGTTGGCCAGCGCTTCCACGCGCGGGCGCAGGCGCTCGACCTGGCGCGAGACGAAGGCGCGGTTGACGAGCGTGCGCAGGCGCGTGTGCACCGGCGGCTCCAGCTCCAACATGGAGTTCGCCTCGATCGCGTCGAAGGCCTGAAGGTGCGAGCGGTCGCCGGCAAAACCCTGGTCGTCGGCTGCGCCTGCAGGCTTCTCGCGGCCGAAGCGGCGATCACGCAGCAGGCGGTTCACGTCGTCGTAGCCGGCCAGGCACCAGAAGCCGAAATCTTCCCAGAAGAAGCTGCGCGCATTGGTGTGCAGCCACGCATAGGCCTCATAAGGGTCTTGGACGAAACGCTGCTCGTGCGGGTCGAGCCGCAGGCGGCGTGTGGCAGGGGCATAATTCAGGTATGATGGGGGTGCGGAGATGTTCGTCATGGCGGCCTGTTTAGCCCGCCTTGCCAAGCCTGATCCAGTGCATATCTGTCGTGCGCCCGGTTTTGGTTTGATCCAGAAGCCTCGGGCTTTCCGGCCGGCTCCCGAGAAACTGCCGAGAAACTGCCGAGAAGGAAGGTGGCGTCGGGCGCGCTCGACCACCAGGCCCGGCGAGGCCGACTGGCCGCTTGGCGACCGCAGCTCGATAACGGCGCACGCGCTTAGCTGGCGAGGCGCGCGGTGCACGATCTCTGGAACTTCGCGTTCGAGGCGTGACTTGCCGAGAGAGAAGCCTAGGCGCGGCCCGCCACGCCACAGCGCTCCAGTGCAGAGGCGAGGGTCGTGGTTTCCGTAAGCCCAAGCACCTTGCGGATGGCGTCGGTGCTTTCGCTCACCACGATCTGCCCCATGACATGGGTGACCATGGTGCCTCGGCCATGTTCTCTCATCGCGACGATATGGTTGGTGTTGAGATAAACGAGTTTGCCGTCAAAATCCGTTAGTGCAATCCACATGCCGGTCCCCTTGCAGTCCCAAACGCTGCCCCCTCAGGCCGGATGAACTGCCTCCCTCGTCAAGGCCCACGTACATCTGAGAGAATCATAGTCCCGCAAAATCGAATCGATTGCAACGGTCTGCTCCGATTCGCGAAAGCTGCAGGGCTTTGAACTGCTACGGCTTTCCAAATCGATTTCTGCGCGGCGATTCATTTGCTCTCCCACGGGGCAGGTGGGGCTGGTGGGCAGATCGCCTTGCCGCCAATTCGCCACAGGCAAAGGCTTGGAACCGAACGCGAGCGATTCGCGCAGAGCGTGTGCGGGCAGCCCAGGCTGCCAAGACAGATCGCATTTTCCGGGAGATGAGTGGCACGCCCAACGGGACTCGAACCCGTGTTTCCGCCGTGAAAGGGCGGCGTCCTAGACCGCTAGACGATGGGCGCACGGCAGGGATGGGCGCCTTATAGACATGCAATCGGTGGTCGGCAACCCATCAAATCACGCGACGGGTTCTTGATGGCCAATGATCGCGGGAAAAGTCGTGGAAAGCCAAAGCATGACGCTCACGCGCTGCGTCAGCCTGCGCCGGTAAGCCGATAGCTCGTCAAGGTTTTATGGGAAAACCACTGGCACGCCCAACGGGACTCGAACCCGTGTTTCCGCCGTGAAAGGGCGGCGTCCTAGACCGCTAGACGATGGGCGCGCGGTGGAGATGGCGCCTTATAGACAGGCAATGGGTGGCGGGCAACCCATCAAAGCGAGCTTCAGCAGATTTTTTTCGCCTCACTGGCGGCGACGGCAGCGCCAGTTCCAGTCGCGCTCCGGGCCGACGTCCACATGCACGGAATCCGTGTGGCAATAGGTGCCCACGCCGCCGCGGCCCGGCATCGAGCGCACGTAGTTTGCAAGCTCCCACTTGCTCACGCCTTCGATCTGGATGTCGGCGGCCGCGCAATACATATGCAGCGAGTTCTTGGCCCCGCGCGCGCGACGGTTGTGAGAGGGGCTGCGGTAGCCCGACGTCACCATGATCTTGCCGCCGTAGCGCTGCTCGATGGCCTTCAGCATTCGCACCAGCGACGGCTTGAGGCAGGCGATGTCGACGTTTTCGGTCTGGCGCAACAGTCCGTTGGGAGCAAGGCGCGCCAATCCGGCCGCTGACGCCAGCTGGTATGTTCCGACTTCGTCCTCGTGCAGGTCGACGTCGCTGTCGTCGTCCATGCCGGACTTTCGGGTGATTTCAAAAAGGCCGCTCTGGCGCACGCCCGGAAGGGTTGATTCGCCGGTGATCGAAGCCAGGGCCGCGGGCTTCGCGGAGGGATCAGCGGCAGCAATCTGGATGATCGGCTTTGCCTGCGGCTGCTCGGCGGTTTCTATCAGCGGTTTGCTGGCCGGAGCCGCGGTTGCGACCAGAGGCCTTGCCGAAACACCAGGCGCTCCGCGACCCGAACCCGCCGCAGTGACGGGCGACGCCGATGAGGGGGAGCCGAAGAGCGAGGTGAAGAAGCCCTTCTTCTTCGGCGCTTCCGGCTGGGCAGCCTCGGGAGTGCTGGCCGCCGAAGATTCGGCCTGAACCGCCACGCCTGTTTCGGGGCTGGCGGCAATGGCGGCTTCCGCCGCTGCGACGACCTGGGCGGGTGTTGCCTCGGGCAGGCTGCCGGTCGGGGTCGCGTCCGCCTGAGTCTCGGCAGCTGCGGCCGGCCGGGCCGGCGCTGCTGCCTGCGCAGCCGCAATCGCCAGCCGCTCGGCCTGTGCTTCTGCCGCAACGGCTTCCTGCAGCGAAATGGTGGCGCCGGTGGCCGGCTTGGCTGTAGGCAGGTAGGCAACCGCCAAGGGCAGTTCCTTGTCGTTGGCGTCCATCACCGTCGTGATCGCCGGCGCGGCATTCGCGTCCGCAGTTGCAGGCGTGGCTTCTGCGAGTTGCGCGCCTTCCGCCGTTGCTGCTTCATTGCCGTCTACAGCGACCTCTGCCGCCTCGGCCGGCGTGACCCCGACATTGAAACCGGGCGCGTTGAAATCGAGGTTGGGGTCGTTGGTCGAGGTGCAGGATGCCAGCAACGCGCAGCAAAGCGCAGCCAGCACCGCACGGCTTTCTCGTTTGGCGACGCGAGTGCCTACTGCGGTCAAACCTATCCCCTTCTTGTCTTTATTTCGCGTGGTGGATGGGCACGGGGTTCAAAAATGCAGTCGAACTATGTTGTCTCAGCAATCGGGCTCAGAGCCCGCCGATTCTGCAGCACCCCGGCCGGAGTCGAGCTAGGGTTGAAATAAGGCAAGAACGTGTTTGCCACGCCATCATTTCGCCTGCTTTTCTGGAAAGGTCAATTCACCACGCATTACAATGTGTTACACGCGCACCCTTACATAGGTGCCCGGCGCATCGCCAAGGGTAGGTGTGTGCGCGCCCGGGTGGCGCGCCGCAACCTTGCGGTTGTCCCGTTCCGCGATCCAGCTTTGCCAGTGCGGCCACCAGGAGCCCGGGTTTTCCTGGGCGTTGGCAACCCATTCATCGAAGTCGCCCGCCGGTTTCCCGTTGGTCCAGTATTGATACTTGTTCTGCGATGGCGGGTTCACGACGCCGGCGATGTGGCCCGATCCTGCCATCACATATTCCACCGGCCCGCCGAAATACTGGCAGCCCAGAAACACCGATCGCGCCGGCGCGATGTGGTCTTCGCGGGCGGCGAGATTGTAGACGGGGATGGTCACGTCGCCGAGCGAGACGGTGCGTCCCGAGAGCTCCATGCGGCCGTGGGAGAGGTTGTTCTCCAGATAGCAGTTGCGTAGGTAGAACGAGTGGTTGGCCGCGCTCATGCGCGTCGAGTCCGCGTTCCAGTAGAGCAGGTCGAAGGGCAGGGGCTCCTTGCCGCGCATGTAGTTGTTCACCACGTAGGGCCAGATCAGGTCGCTCGAGCGCAGCATGTTGAAGGCGGTGGCCATCTTGTTGCCTTCCAGGTAGCCCTTGCCGCGCATCGAGCGTTCAAGCGCCGCAATCTGATCCTCGTCTACGAAGACCTTGAGGTCGCCGGCATGGGTGAAGTCCACCTGCGTGGTGAAGAAGGTGACCGTCTTGATCCGCTCGTCGCCTTCCTGGGCCAGCAGCGCCAGCGCCGCCGCCAGAAGCGTGCCGCCGACGCAGTAGCCGATTGCGTTGACCTCGCGCTCGCCCGTCGCAGCCTCGACCGTGTCGAGGCCATATTGCAGCCCCTCGCGGATATAGGCTTCCCAGCCCTTCATGCCGTGCCGCTCGTCCGGATTGATCCAGGAGATCACGAACACCGTGTGACCTTGTTCGACAGCCCAGCGGATGAAGGATTTCTGCGGGTTGAGGTCGAGGATGTAGAACTTGTTGATCCAGGGCGGGCAGATGAGCAGCGGGCGCTTCAGCACCGTTTCGGTCGTTGGGCTGTACTGGATGATCTCGGCGACGTCGCTGCGCCCGACCACCTTGCCCGGCGTCATCGCCAGGTTGCGGCCGATCTCGAATTGCGAATGGTCGGACTGCCGCAGCTTAAGGTCGCCGCCGCCGGCCTGGATGTCCTCGGCCAGCATCTTCATGCCGCGCACCAGGTTCTCGCCATTGCTGGCGACGGTTTCGCGGAACAGCTCCGGGTTGGTGAGGATAAAGTTGGACGGCGACAGCGCGCTGGAGATCTGCCTGACGTAGAAGCTGGCCTTGTGGCGCGTATGCTCGTCCAGGCCCTCTGCGTGCTCGACCAGATCGTTCGCCCAGCGAGCGGTCACCAGATAGGCCTGCTTCAGGAAGTCGAAGAAGGCGTTGCGGCCCCATTCGGGGTCCTGGAAGCGCTTGTCGCCCTTCTCGGGAGCGATGCTCTCGCCTGGCTGTTCGCCGCCGCTCATGCGCAGGATCGCGCTCGACCAGACGTTCATATATCCGGAAAACAACCTGGTCTGCGCTTCCAGCGCCCGCGAGGGATCGGAAAGCCAATACTCGGTGAGCTTGGAAAACGTCTTGACCATGTCGGCCATGGGCTCGGAGACGCCGTCGCGCAGTTCACCGCGCTCGCGCGGTTCGATCCATGCCGAGGCGGCCTTGCCGGCCTGTTCGACCATGCGGGCAAGGTTGAGTGCGAAGCGTTCCGGGTCCTTGACCAGATACTGCTCGACCGAAGAGGTCTGCTCGCTATCGGTCTTGCCAGAATCGGCGGTCTTCGACATGGTTCCCGCTTGTCCTCCCGTGTCTTTTTACTACCATATTAAGATGTGATGCCCAAACGGGTCGAACAACACCGATGCCGACGTGTAATAGAGCTGCGGGGGAATTGATATGACAGGGCAAGCTCGGCTGGGCATTTTTTCCGCTTTGCGTCCGGGGTTTTTCGGCGCGGCCATGGGTTTGGCGCTGATCCCGCTTTCCGGCTGCACCACCCCGGAGGAAGCGGCGTTCACGGCTCCGCCATCGGGCCTGTCTTCGGGGCAGGCAAGGCTGACCGGCACCTTTCCGAACCTGAACATCCCGCCGCAGGTGGCCGCCAGCCAGATCGGCGAGGGCGAGAAGGCTGAAAAGCTGTCGGAATTGCAGGCGGCGCAAGCCTCTCAGTCCGCAGCCGGGCAGGGTAATGTGCCCAAGGACGAGGCCCTGTTGAAGAAGCTTGCCACCACTCACGGCAAGAAAACGCTGCAGGAAATCGAGGGCAAATGATGGCCTCGACCAGCCTCCGCATTGGGTATATACCGCGC
>JAEWHN010000312.1 GCA_023387775.1 Pseudomonadota bacterium
GCCCAGGTCTGTACGGCTGCAAATAAGCGGCAAAGAACGAGCCGACGTGGATTGACGGCCTGCGACGTTTTCCGCACCCTGCTGCCCGGCAAACGGGAGGCTTTCATGCGAATAATCCTGGCATCAGCACTGCTCCTGGCATGCGCCACAAGCACCGCCCAGGCGCTCGACAGTCACGGCGCGGCGGTGGTGGTGTCTCCGGTCGCGTCGGCTACGCAAACCGCATCCGGCCAGCCGATCACATTGCCGCAGAAGAACGTGCAGGTTCTGGTCTCCACCTATGAGATCGCGCCTGGCGCGAAACTGCCGGTTCACAAGCACCCATTCCCGCGCTACGCCTATGTCCAGGCCGGCACGCTGGAAGTGACCAATGTCGAGACCGGCAAGAGCACCACCTACCGGCCCGGCGACTTTGTCGTGGAAATGATCGGACAGTGGCATCGAGGCGCCAATATCGGCAACGACGAAGTCAAGCTGCTGGTAATCGATCAGGTCGAGGAAGGTGCACAGAACACGATATTGCAGCAGTAATTGCTTGGCTTTGCGTCAGCTTTCATCGTGTGAACGCTGGCCCCGCGGGCCGGGCATCGGTGCGCCCGGGCTGGCATGAGAATTCGCCCTTATGCAAAAGGGAGGCAACCGCCTCCCCTCTCGCATGCCAGTGGGGGCAGCCGCGCAAGCCGTCGCGCCTGGCGGCTGCATCGTCGGCCCGTTCAGGCTGCTTCGAGCCAGCGCGAGTGCACCCAACCAATCTTGTCCTGCGGGGCGCCGGTGCTGAGCGGGTTCACCTCGAACCAGACGCCGTCCGCCCCGATCTGCCGGACAAGTGATCCGTCCTTCAGCATCTCGATTGCGTTGAACGAGACCCCCGGCCCGGTTCGGAGTGTCAGCCCTGTTCCGGACACCACCTTGAACAGGTTATCCGAATTCGAGGCTCGCCCGTATAGCTGCGCCCGGAACCGCTCCAGGTTGAAGGCCGGGCCCGGGTCCTGCTTGCGTCCGGGCGAGACATCGTCGTGGCCGAGCAGGTTCTGCTCGGGAATGCCGTAATGCTTGACGATCGCCGACGCCGCCAGCAGCGCCGCCTCCATCTGGGCCTGTTCGAAGATTTCCCAGCCATGCATCGTGCTCGGGTCAAAGTTCTTGTGGCGCGCCCGTATCACGCGTTCGTCAGGCACCCGGCCACCGACCCGGTTTCGCCAGTTGCCCGGCTCGCCGTTCAGCAGTCCCCAGTTCACGATTTCGATGCCGATTGCATACTGGTTCATACCGACAAGGTTTCGCCAGCTTGAGCGGCCGGCATGCCAGGCAACCGTGTTGAACGGCACCATCTGCGTAATGGCTCCGTTGTGATCGATGACCAGATGCGCCGACGCGTCGGACTCCCTGTTCCTGAACCATGAAATCGCACCATCCGCCGTCCCGCCGGCGGTGTAGTGCATGATCAGATATGACGGGCAGCCGGACCCGAACTGAGCCCCCTTGTTGTTCGTGAGTTCGAACGGCACCAGTCGTCCATTGTCTGCCACCAGACGATGATTTTCATTGACGCGCATTCCACCCTCCCTGTGCCTCAGGAAACTCTGGCCCCCGAACACCGACCTAGATCGCAGGTTGCGAGCAGACCAGACTTCACGGCCCTTGCATTTTAACAATTTGAAAGAGATATTTTCCAGCAATAAAACAGAAGCGGGGGCAAATTCATGTCCAGGACATCTGTATTCGGGCTCGGCGCACTTGGCGGAATATTACCGATCCTTGTCAGCCTGCTGACTGTCGATTTCGCGACACTGCTCGATGGCAGCAGCCCCCTTACGCCGGGAAATTACATTGGATATGGCGTAAGAGTATCCATTCTGATCTTGCTTGGCGGAATAATAGCTTCACTGAACAATGAAGTGAGAAGCCCGATTGCACTCGTGCAGCTTGGCATAGCTGCCCCGGCCCTGATCACTTCATACATCAACGGCGGCGCAAACCAGAACAATATATCCGCATTCCTTGGCAGCAGCATCGTCACGCAGGCCAGAGCGAATGACGCACAGACAGACAGACGCGCCCAGATTGCCGGCGGGTTCATGAGCGACATTGCTGCCGGCTTCTCCATCCGCCTGGATGTGCTCGATGCGGAGCGGCGACTCCAAGGGACGAAGGCTGAGCCGCTCTCGCCGGAGGGTGATCCGATCTCCATCTACCCGCCCACGGAAACGGAGAGCGGCCTTGGCGTCTATTGCACAACTCCGTTGGGCCGCTTCGGCCCCGGCCCAGAAAATCCCATCGGCGCCCCGTGCGAAGTGCCGACGCCTGCCGGGGTCCTTTCGGGCTCCGTTTCAGAATAGGAAGCGCCGGGCATCTCATCGCCTGCAAATCCAGGCCCGCGGCCGTGCATGTTGCCTAACGTGATGTGCCTCTGGCGAAAGCTGATGACTGAGTGGAGGACGCTGATGCGATTGAAGCCTGCACTACTCCGCCGACCGAAGCGCCTGCTTGGCGCGGCGATGCTCGTGAGCAGCCTGGCTTTCGTGGCGTTGCGGCCCCTGCCGGCGCATGCCGATGCCGAGGCCGGCAGCTCACCCCAGAGCATCTGGGAATGGGGGACGTTGACCGGCGATTGGGGCGGACACAGGAAGGCCCTGAAGGACAAGGGCATCGAGTTCACGATCAACTATATCGGCGAGCTCATGAACGTCGTCTCGGGAGGAGTGAGGCGCGGCTCCACCTACGAGGGGCAACTGAACGTCACTACGGATCTGGACCTGGAGCGGCTTCTCGGCTGGAAGGGAATGCGGGCCCAGGCAACTATCTTCCAGATACACGATGTGGATAACCGCAACGTTGAGAGCAATGTCGAGAGCCTGAGCGACCCCAGCAGTATCGATGCGCTGCCGACCACCCGTCTCTTCACCGCATGGATCGAACGGGATTTCGAAAAATCGGCTTCCTTCCGCATTGGCCAGCTGGCGGCCGACAGCGAATTCATCATAGCTCCGACGGCCGCAGGATTGATCAACAGCACCTTCGGCTGGCCGGCTCTCAACATGGCGGATCTGCCGAGCGGAGGCCCTGCCTATCCTCTTGCCACGCCCGGCGCACGACTGCTGCTGGGACAGGACAAGCCCTGGTCGTTTCTCACCGCCATCTTCAGCGGCAATCCGGCCGGCTCGCATTGCACGACCAATCCGCAGGCCTGCGATCGCTACGGCCTGACATTCAGCTTCAGCGGCGGGGCCTTGATCTTTGCGGAGGCGCGCTACACTGCCGAAAAAGCGGATCACGATGCGGGCCAAGCCGGGACCTACAAGCTGGGCGGTTGGTACCATACCGGAGATTTCGCCGACCAACGGTTTGGAGCCGACCGCGCCGGCCATGAGGTTTCGCTTGCCTTGCCGGGCGTCTCTCCGCTCATGCACCGCGGCAACTGGGGGATCTACGCCGTTGCCGACCAGCCGCTGTGGAGCGTCGGCTCGCGCGATATCAGCGCGTTCCTGCGGGGCGAGGTCGTTCCTGCCGACCGCAACCTGGTTTCCTGGTATGTCGATGGCGGCATCGGGATCAAGGGACCGTTCGGGTCGCGTCCCAAGGACAGTTTGACGGTCGGCCTCGCCTATTCCAGGATCAGCAACGACGCCATTGCGCTCGACCGTGAGAAGGTCGCGACGCTCGGGGCGGGCCCGATCCGTTCCGGCGAACTGGCGCTGGAAGTCAGCTACATAGCGCAGATCAGCCCCTGGTGGTCGCTCCAGCCGGATTTCCAGTACATCGTCCGTCCTGGTGGTGGGGCTCCCGATCCTGCGAACCCTTCCTCTCGCATACCCAACGCAACCGTGATCGGTCTGCGGACCACGATCAAGTTCTGAGGCCGGCGAAAGGGCTGATGAAACGCAAAAAGAGCCGCTACCTAGGAGAGACGACGGTTTGATTGCAACCGGTGGGTGGGCAGCGCGTTACACTGGAAGGACCAAGGCGCGCACGACAGGCAACATGCGGCCGCGAGAGCTCGGCTACCCGGAGGGGAACGTCGAGGGTAGCCTAGATTCCACGACCGAACGACATCGGGCGCACCTCGAAGAATGGAGGTTCCCATGTCAATTGTCACAGGTTCTGAACGCACCTTCCAGGAAGCTGCAACATATGGTGGATTGGTCGATGCTATTGGCGGCGTAGCGACCATCGTCCTGGCGATCGTCGCCTTGTCTGGCTTGGGCCAGCCCATGCTGGCCGCCGTTGCCACGATCGTCTTCGGCGTGGCCCTGTTGATACAGGGCGGCACGATGCTCACGGAATATACCAAGCTGCTTGGACCGGCCGGCGCTGCCGGCGCGACCGAGGAACTGACCGGAGGCGGCGGCATTTCGGCCCTGTTCCTGGTGGGAGCAGCCGGCATCGTGCTTGGCGTGCTTGCGCTTATCGGCATCGCTTCGGCGACGCTCACGGCTGCGGCAGTCATCGCGTTCGGAGGTGCGCTGCTGTTGAGCAGCAATTCGGTCTGGCATCTCTATCGAGCGAAGCAGGCGCGGTATCGAAGCGGGGCTGCCCGGGAAATCTCGGCGGCCGAGTTCGTGGCCGGTGAAATGGCGGCGGGTTCGGGGGTTCTCCAGCTCCTTTCGGGACTTGCCGCAATCGTCCTCGGCATTCTCGCGGTCACCGGCGCAACCCCCTACGTGCTCACGCTCACAGGCCTTCTCATTCTCGGGGCCACCGTGCTCATGACCGGCAGCACGCTCAGTGGCACCGTCATGGGCTTCATGGAGCCGAGCGCAAAGGCCAGGGGCGAGTTTCCCGCACGGCCTGGCGCGGCCGAGTAGCCGATTCCGGGACAAGGTGGCTGGCACGCCATCAAAGCGCCCGCCGTCACGAGAATGGCGGGCGTTTCCGGCTGGCCGTCAGCGCCAGCGAGCCAAAGCCGGACTCGTCAAAAGTGAATGCCAAGGCTTGCGAAGAGGCCGTGCTGGGTCACGTCGAAGACAAAGCCGCCTTTTCTGTAGTCGGTGTAGATGGCTCGGTAGCCCAGGGCGGTCGATATCGTCTCGGACCAGTTATAGCCGACGGTCGCAAATCCCTGCGCCGTTATCTTCGACCCGACCCCGAAGCCGCCGACATCGCCGAGCGCATTGATGAACCAGCGATCATTGATGTCGTAATGCATCGCCAGACCGACGGTCGGATCGACCCACTGCTTCACGTCCTCGCCGCTGAGCTGGGGCAGGCCGCCGGGGCGCTGGAGATCGATGTTCATCGTCAGACGCTGGTAGCGCGCGCCGACGGTTGCGCTGAGATCCATATTGCTCACGCCGACAGGCAGCTGGTAGCCAAGCAGGGCCGAAGCCGTAAGCTGCCTTAGATCCAGATCGATCGAGCCGCCGTCGGGGGTCGACTTCTCCTCCGAAAGCTTCACCCACATCAGATCGGCAAGCAGCAGCCAGTCATCGTTCCTTGCGCCAAACGAGCCCATGAGGGCTCCGTCGAGATGCCTGAGGGCGTCCAGGGGCGTCACGTTGATGTGGGTTGGCGGCAGACCGAGAACCCCGACATCGCCCGTGACGCCGGCTGCCCAGCCATAAAGCGTCAGCTGGTATCGCCATTCCGAAGGGACCGGGGGTGGAGGCGCCGTTTCGAGATCGGCCGCCATGACAGGAGAGGTAAAGATCGTCAGCGAAGTCAGGCATGCCAGGCCAAGCGCTTTCATGTCCGTCCTCATTCGGGGCTGGGCGTCAGTGCGCAATAGACCCGGGTCTATCGGCCCATCGGGTTAAGTAAAACAATTCAAAAATCAGATTCTACTTCCCACAGTGAACTTCTCCTATCATGTTTTCGTCGTCCTGCACAAATATGGACGCAAGGATTTTGTGACACTCAAAGCATCATCACTGATCATCTGCGGCACATCGACGGAGACGCGTCTCGAGTGAAGTCCGGCGGGCAACTTCTTGCTCCGCCGAACAGCACAACCACGCAGGACGATCAGGACCGTTATCCCGGCAAGGCCGGCAGCGTCACTTCGCGTCCTGTCCGGCGCGGTATGCATCGGACAGCCGCTTCTCGTCCTCCGGCGTAAGATGCGGGGGCTGGAGGGTGATCGTCAGCTTGTCGATCTTGCCG
>JAEWHN010000355.1 GCA_023387775.1 Pseudomonadota bacterium
ACCTATAGCAGGTCGATCAGGAAGGGGATCAGCGGCTCGTCGGCCGGGGGCATCGGGTAGTCGCGCATCTGGCGCGGGCGCACCCATTTCAGCACCTGCCCTTCGCGCGGGTGCGGCGTGCCCTCGAACCGCCGGCACACATAGAGCGGCATCAGAAGGTGGAAGTCGTCGTAGCTATGGCTGGCAAAGGTCAGCGGCGCCAGGCATGCCGCCTTGGTCTCGATGCCGATCTCCTCGCGCATCTCGCGGATCAGCGTCTCTTCCGGCGTCTCGCCGGGCTCGACCTTGCCGCCGGGAAATTCCCACAGGCCGGCGAGCGTCTTGCCCTCGGGGCGCTGCGCCAGAAGCACGCGGCCGTCCGCGTCGACCAGCGCGCAGGCCGCGACCAGGAGAATGCGCTTGCTCATGCCCCGGCTCCCGGCGGTCTGCGATAATGATAGCGGTAGACCTCGGTGAAACCGAGCGACTCGTAGAGGTGGCGGGCGGCCTCGTTGGACGCCTCGACCTGCAGCCAGGCCTCGCGCGCGCCGCGCAGCCGCGCCCATTTCAGGGCCGAGCGGATGAGGCGTCGGCCATGGCCCTTGCCGCGCTCGGCAGCCTCGGTTGCGATCTCGAACAGGCCGGCGAGGTCACCGTCATGCACGCAGATCGCAGTGGCTAGTGCGTGGCTGTGGTCTTCCAACACGAACAGCCCGGCCTCGGGCTTTATCGCGCCGATGATTTCGGACAGGCCCGGCCGCAGTTCGGCCGGCAGGTCGTGGACCTTGAGTGCGGCCCCGATGAAGCGGCCGATATCCTTCAGCGGAATCTGGTCCATGGCGTCGTCGACGCCGGCCTGATCGAGCGGCAGCCGCATGACCAGCGATTCCGAAAAGACGTCCCAGCCCTCGCCATCGAGATAGGTGGCCAGCACCGGTCCAGACAGGGGCGAGAGCCGGAAGGTAAGCGGCCGCCCATAGGCGCCGAAACGACGGGAAGCGCGAGCGATGCGCTCCTCCAGATTGCCGACGTCGCCCGGATCGAGCGGATTGACCGAGTTCAGCCGCTTGGCCGGGTGGCCGGCCGTGAGCCGCACCACCCAGGTGCCGTCATAATGCACGGCAGCCGCCGGCCAAGCGCGAAACCCCGCTGCCTCGAAGCGACGGACGCGCGCCAGTTCCGGTATGGGCGTTGTCCCGGCCACCGCCGCCATCAGCTCCTGTAGTCGCCGTTGATGGCGACATATTCCTTGGTGAGGTCGCAGGTCCACACCGTGGCCTTGCCGCGGCCGATGCCGATATCAGCGCGGATGCGGATCTCGTCCCGCTTCATATAGGCCGAGGTCTGCTCCTCGGAGTAGCTCGGGTCGCGCTCGCCTTCGACGGCGAGGCGGTTGTCGCCGAACCAGATCGACAGGCGGTCGCGGTCGGCCGGCTCACCGGACTTGCCGACGGCCATGACGACGCGGCCCCAATTGGCGTCCTCGCCGGCCACCGCCGTCTTAACCAGCGGCGAATTGGCGATGGACAGCGCGATGCGCTTGGCCGAACGCGCCGACTTGGCGCCGGTGACGGTGATTTCCACCTGCTTGCGCGCGCCCTCGCCGTCGCGCACCACCTGCAGCGCGAGGTTCTTCAGGATCTTGTTCAGCGCGCGCTTGAAGGGAGCCAGCCGCGCATCCTTGATATCGGAGATCTTCGGCGCGCCGCGCCTGGCCGCAGCACCGGTGGCAAACAGAAGCAGCGTGTCGCTGGTGGAGGTGTCGCTGTCGACGGTGACCGAATTGAAGGTCGGCGCGACGCCCTTGGACAGCAGCGCCTGCAGCACCGGCGCTTCAATCGGCGCGTCGGTGGCGACGAAGGACAGCATGGTGGCCATGTCGGGCGCGATCATGCCCGCACCCTTGGCGATGCCGTTGATGGTCACATCGACGTCACCGAGCTTCAGCGTGGCGGTGGCGACCTTGTGGTAGGTGTCGGTGGTCATGATCGCCTTGGCGGCGTCGGTCCACAGCTCCGCCTTGGCGTCCTTGACCATGCCGGCCAGCAGGTGGCTGAAGCGGCTGGCGTCGAGCGGCTCGCCGATGACGCCGGTGGACGCCTGGAACACCTCGGTCGGCCTGCAGCCCGCGGCTTCCGCAGCGGCCTTGCCGGTCATGCTCGTGGTCTCGCGGCCCTTCTGGCCGGTGAAGGCATTGGCATTGCCGGAATTGACCACCAGGATGCGCGCCTTGCCGCCGCCGAGGTTCTCGCGGCAGAAGTCGACCGGCGCCGAAGGGCACTTGGAACGGGTGAACACGCCAGCGACGGCGGTTCCCTCGTCGAACACCATCGCCAGCAGGTCGGTGCGGTTCTTGTACTTGATACCGGCCTCGGCCGTGGCGATGCGCACGCCCTCGACGGAGGGCATCTTGGGATATTTTTTGGGCGCGAGGGGGGAAATCGTCTCGGACATGGGACCTCGGAAGGCATAGGGCGCAAACTGTGCCTCGTTTGCCCGATAGCGCGGGGCCACGCAAGGCGTTTTCGCCGGGCGCCCTGCCCGGTCAAGCCCATCTATC
>JAEWHN010000378.1 GCA_023387775.1 Pseudomonadota bacterium
GATCTGGTCGGCCCCGCGCTTGGTCATGTTGACCAGATAGGGCACGATGTCGCCGTCGACTTCGGTCGGGTTGACGAAATGCGTCATGCCGAAGCGCTCGCCCCATTCCTTCTTGTCGTTGTTGAGGTCGACGCCGATGATCATGTCCGCGCCGGCAAGGCGCAGGCCCTGGATGACGTTGAGGCCGATGCCGCCAAGGCCGAACACGATCGCGGTCGCGCCGATCTCCACCTTGGCGGTGTTGATGACGGCGCCGATACCGGTGGTGACGCCGCAGCCGATGTAGCAGATCTTGTCGAACGGCGCGTCGGGATTGACCTTGGCCAGCGCGATCTCGGGCAGCACGGTGAAGTTCGAGAAGGTCGAGCATCCCATGTAGTGGAAGATCTTGTCCTTGCCGATCGAGAAGCGGCTGGTGCCGTCGGGCATCAGGCCCTGGCCTTGGGTCGAGCGGATCGCCGTGCACAGATTGGTCTTGCGGCTGAGGCAGGACGGGCAGGAGCGGCATTCGGGCGTGTAGAGCGGGATGACATGGTCGCCCTTCTTGAGCGAGGTCACGCCCTTGCCGACGTCGACGACGACGCCCGCGCCCTCATGGCCGAGGATGGCCGGAAAAATGCCTTCCGGGTCGGCGCCAGACAGGGTGAACTCGTCGGTGTGGCAGATGCCGGTCGCCTTGATCTCGACCAGAACCTCGCCTTCGCGCGGTCCCTCGAGATCGACTTCCATGATCTCCAGCGGCTTTCCGGCGGCAACGGCCACGGCGGCACGGGTTTTCATCAGGCAAGTCCTCCAGGGTATGGAATGGTGTCAGAATCTCTTCGGCGGGTCTTTCGACCCCGGCAATGGCTAAGCGAAATACCCGCCTTTTGCCATAGCAGAGCCACCATCTACATTATAAGCTCCAGAATGGTAGCCAATCTGCTCCTCGCTACAATTTTCGAGGTTCTGACCTTCCTTGTCCATGCTGCCGGCTTGATTGGCCTCACCCATGTGATCGCCTATCTCCTCGCCCACCCGCTCATCGACGGCAAGCAGGGCGAAAAGGTCTTCGCCATGGCGGTGCTGGCGCTGGGCCTCTTCCTTCTCGTCAGCATCGAAATTGCGCTTTGGGCGGGCGGAATGTTGGCCCTGGGCGCGTTCAAGCACTTCGAGGAAGCGTTCTATTTCTCCACCTCCGCCTTCGCGACAATCGGATTCAACGATGTCACGCCGGCCAGGGAATGGCGATTGCTCACCTCGATGGAAGGTGTCACCGGCTTTCTCATCATGGGCTGGACGGCGGCCTATCTGGTCACTTCCGGTATTCGCTTCGGCCCCTTCGAGCGCGACAAGCATTTTTGAAGGGCAACAGCCGCGCGGCTGCCCTCATCATTCCGGCACTTGAGGCGGGGCGGGATAGCCCATAGAACTGGAGGCTCGTCAGGGGAAAGACGTCTGCATGTTCAAGAAGATATTGATCGCCAATCGAGGCGAGATCGCCTGCCGCGTCATCAAGACTGCTCGCCGCATGGGCATTGCCACGGTAGCCGTCTATTCCGATGCCGACCGCGACGCAGTGCATGTCGAGATGGCCGACGAGGCGGTCCATATCGGCGCTGCCGCGGCCGCGCAAAGCTATCTGCTGCCAGAAAAGATCATCGAGGCGTGCAAGGCGACCGGCGCCGAGGCCGTGCATCCGGGGTATGGCTTCCTTTCCGAGCGGGCCTCCTTCTGCGAGGCGCTGGAACAGGAAGGCATCGTCTTCATCGGCCCGAAGCCCAGGGCCATCCGCGCCATGGGCGACAAGATTGAATCCAAGAAATTCGCCAACCATGCCCGGGTCAGCACCGTGCCGGGCTATCTGGGCGTGATCGAGGATGCCGACCACGCCGAACGCATCGCCGGTGAGATCGGCTATCCGGTGATGATCAAGGCCTCCGCCGGCGGCGGCGGCAAGGGCATGCGCGTCGCCTGGGACAGGGCCGAAGTGCGCGACGGGTTCGAGCGCGCCCGTTCGGAAGCAAAAAGCTCCTTCGGCGACGACCGCGTCTTCATCGAAAAGTTCATCGTCGAACCACGTCACATCGAAATCCAGGTGCTGGCCGACGCCTATGGCCACGCGATTTATCTCGGCGAGCGCGAATGCTCGATCCAGCGCCGCAACCAGAAGGTTGTCGAGGAGGCTCCGTCGCCTTTCCTGGACGAGAAGACACGGCGCGCCATGGGCGAGCAGGCCGTCGCGCTGTCGAAGGCGGTGGACTACCAGAGCGCCGGCACGGTGGAATTCATCGTCGACCGCGACCGCAATTTCTACTTCCTCGAAATGAACACCCGCCTGCAGGTGGAACATCCGGTGACCGAACTCGTCACCGGAGTCGATCTGGTCGAGCAGATGATCCGCATCGCCGCCGGCGAGAAGCTGGCGATCCGCCAGGAAGACGTGCGGCTGAACGGCTGGGCGGTCGAAAGCCGTCTCTACGCCGAGGACCCCTATCGCAACTTCCTGCCGTCCATCGGCCGGCTCACCCGCTACCGACCTCCGGAGGAAGGAACATTCGGTGACATCGTGGTCCGCAACGATACGGGCGTGACCGAGGGCTCCGAGATCTCGATGTTCTACGATCCGATGATCGCGAAACTCTGCACCTGGGCGCCGACCCGGCTTGAAGCGATCGACGCCATGTCGGAAGCGCTGGACGAGTTCGTGGTCGACGGCATCGAGCACAACATCCCGTTCCTCTCGGCGCTGATGCAGCATCCGCGCTGGCGCGAAGGGCGGCTGTCCACCGGCTTCATTGCCGAAGAATATCCCGACGGCTTTGCGCCGATGAAGCCGGACGACAGTGAAAAGGCGGTGCTGGCTGCCGTCGCAACTGCGGTCGAGTTGTTGCGACGTGACCGCCTCGACCGGCTGAGCGGCCGTCTGGCGCCGCATTCCGGCGTGCTGAAGCCCGATTGGGAGGTGCGCCTCGACGACGAATACATCCCGGTATCCATTGGCGAGGGCATGGTTTCGATCCCGATGGAAATCGATCTCTCGGTCGCCGGCGGCAAGCTGCTCACGGTCATTTCTGATTGGCGCCCCGGCGAGCCGGTGTGGCGCGGAACGGTCGGGGGCCATACTGTGGCAGCGCAGATCCGGCCGATCAACAACGGCGTCCGCATTGCCTGGCGCGGGCTTTCGGTGTCAGCGCGCACCATGCTGCCGCGCACGGCCGCGCTCGACAAGCTGATGCCGGCCAAGGTCGCGCCAGACACATCGAAGCTGCTGCTTTGCCCCATGCCGGGCCTCGTCGTTTCTATCGCGGTTGCCGAAGGGCAGGAGGTCAAGGCCGGCGAGACGCTGGCCGTGGTCGAGGCGATGAAAATGGAGAACGTGCTTCGCGCCGACCGCGACCTCACCGTGGAGAAAATCGTCGCCGAGCCGGGCGACAGCCTGGCCGTGGACGCGGTGATCATGGAGTTCGCATGATCCGCGCCGTCTGACGGGCCGAACGGCGCGACGAACGCCACGTTGCGCCGCCTTCCTGTGATGGTTACCTATTCGGACTGGACCCGGCCACTCTCATTCGAGACAATGGCGTGATCCGACTCTCGAAACGAAATGCCGATGACCAGCGACCGACCGCCGCGCGACCCTATCCTGCGTAGTGCTCTTTCAGCGCGAGCCAATGCAGCGCCCAAGGCGCCGGAAACGCCGACGCGCGCCTTCGTCCACCTGCGCGTCCATTCGGCCTATTCGCTGCTTGAAGGCGCGCTGCCGGTCGGCAAGATCGTTGGTCATGCAGTGAAGGATGAGGCTCCGGCCATCGCCGTCACCGACACCAACAATCTTTTCGGCGCTCTGGAGTTTGCCCAAAAGGCCACCAAGGACGGCGTGCAGCCACTGGTCGGTTCCCTGCTTGCAGTCGATTTCAGTGACGGCACCGATGCCAGCCCGGTCCGCAAGCAGGGCGTGGAACTCCATTCGGTGGTGCTGATCGCCGCGACCGAAGCCGGCTATGCCAATCTGGTCCGCATCGTCAGCCGCACTTATCTGGAAACGCCCTCGGGCGAGCCGGTGCACGCCAAGCTCGACTGGGTCGGCAATCTGTCCGAAGGCATCATCTGCCTCTCCGGCGGGCCGCGCGGGCCGATTGGCACCGCCCTCAAGAGCGGTCACGCCGAACTCGCGGAAAGCCGGCTGCAGGCCCTGCACGCAATGTTCGGCGACCGGCTCTATGTCGAGCTGGAGCGCCTTGGCGGCTACGATCGCGCGGTGGAAGCCGCCACAATCGATCTGGCCTACCGCCACCGGCTGCCGCTTGTGGCCACCAACGAGGCCTTCTTCCCGGCGCGCGGCGACTATGAGGCGCATGACGCGCTGATCGCCATCGCCGAAGGCTCGGTTGTCGCCGAGGACAACCGGCGGCGGCTGACGCCGGACAATTTCCTGAAATCCCAGAAGGAGATGTCGCAGCTCTTTGCCGACCTGCCCGAGGCGATCGACAACACCATCGAGATCGCCCGGCGCTGCTCGTACTATACGCAGACACGGAAACCGATCCTGCCGCGCTTCGCCGGCGCCGACGTGGCCGACGCGGAGGCAGCCGAGCGCGCGGAGTCCGAGGAACTGGCGCGCCAGGCCCGCGAGGGCCTTGCCAACCGCATCAAGGAGCGCGGCATCCATCCCGGCTTCACCGAGGAGCAGTATCGCGAGCGCCTGGAGTTCGAGATCGGCATCATCCAGCGCATGAAGTTCCCGGGCTACTTCCTCATCGTCTCGGACTTCATCAAATGGGCCAAGGCGCAGGGTATCCCGGTGGGGCCGGGCCGCGGCTCGGGCGCGGGCTCGCTGGTCGCCTATGCGCTGACCATCACCGACGTCGACCCGCTGCGCTTCTCGCTGCTGTTCGAGCGCTTCCTCAACCCGGACCGCGTCTCGATGCCCGACTTCGACATCGACTTCTGCCAGGACAGGCGCGAAGAGGTGATCCGCTACGTGCAGGCCAAATATGGCCGTGACCAGGTCGGCCAGATCATCACCTTCGGAACGCTGCAGGCGCGCGCTGTGCTGCGCGACGTAGGTCGCGTGCTGCAAATGCCCTATGGCCAGGTCGACAGGTTGTGCAAGATGGTGCCGGCCAATCCGGCCAATCCGGTCACGCTTGCCCAGGCCATCGAGGGCGAGCCGCGCTTTGCGGAAGAAGCCGAGCGCGAGCCCATCGTCCAGACGCTGCTCGACATGGCGCAGAAGCTGGAGGGCCTCTACCGCCACGCCTCCACCCACGCCGCCGGCATCGTCATCGGCGATCGCCCCTTGTCTGAACTGGTACCGATGTACCGCGATCCGCGCTCGGACATGCCGGTCACACAGTTCAACATGAAATATGTCGAGCAGGCGGGGCTGGTTAAATTCGACTTCCTCGGCCTGAAGACGCTTTCCGTGCTGCAGACGGCCGTCAAGCTCATCAGCCGGCGCGGCGTCGACATCGATCTTGCCCAGATCCCGCTCGACGACCCCAAGACCTATGCCATGCTGTCGCGCGGCGAAACGGTCGGCATCTTCCAGGTTGAAAGTGCCGGCATGCGCAAGGCGCTGATCGGCATGAAGCCCGACTGCATCGAGGACATCATCGCGCTGGTGGCGCTCTACCGCCCGGGCCCGATGGAGAACATCCCGATCTACAACGCCCGCAAGCACGGCGAGGAGGAGATCGCCTCCATCCACCCCATGATCGACCATCTGGTGAAGGAGACGCAAGGCGTCATCGTCTACCAGGAGCAGGTCATGCAGATCGCGCAGGAGCTGGCCGGCTACTCGCTCGGCGAAGCCGACCTTCTGCGCCGCGCCATGGGCAAGAAGATCCGCGCCGAGATGGACAAGCAGCGCGAGCGCTTCGTCTCCGGCGCGGTCGAAAAGGGCGTCAGCAAGCAGCAGTCCGACTTCATCTTCGACCTGCTGGCAAAATTCGCCGACTATGGCTTCAACAAGTCGCACGCCGCCGCCTATGCCATCGTCTCCTACCAGACGGCCTATCTGAAGGCGCATTACCCGGTCGAATTCCTCGCCGCATCGATGACCTACGATATGTCCAACACCGATAAACTGTCGGACTTCCGGCAGGATGCGATGCGGCTGGGCATCGACGTGGTGCCGCCGTCGGTCATGACCTCGTACCGGCCCTTCGAGGTTGGCGAGAACCGCATCTTTTATGCGCTCGCCGCCATCAAGGGCGTGGGCGAGGCGGCGGTGGACCACATCGTGGCCAAGCGCGCCGAAAAGCCCTTCGAGGATCTGGAGGATTTTTGCGAGCGCATCGATCCCAAGATCGTCGGCAAGCGCGTCTTCGAAAGCCTGATCAATGCCGGCGCGCTGGATTGCTTCGGCCACGACCGCGCCTCGCTGATGGCTGGGGTGGAGCGCATGATGGGCCTTGCCTCGCGCTCGCAGGCCGATGCAGCCGCCGGCATCACCGATATGTTCGGCGCGGCTTCGCCCAGCCGCCAGAAACAGCTGCATCTGCCCGCCGCCGAGCCATGGCTGCCGGCAGACCGGCTGCACCGCGAGTTCCAGGTCGTGGGGTTCTATCTCTCCGCGCACCCGCTTGACGAATACAAGACCGTGCTGGGGAAGTTGCGCGTCCAGACCTGGACCGAATTTTCCGCTGCCGTGAGGCGCGGCGCCACCGCCGGGCGTCTGGCCGGCACCGTCACCTCCAAGCAGGAGCGCAAGACCCGCACCGGCAACAAGATGGGCGTGGTGATGTTCTCCGATACTTCGGGCCAGTACGAGGCGGTGCTGTTCTCAGAGGCTTTGGCGCAATATCGCGACCTTCTCGAGCCCGGCAAGTCGGTCGTCATCACCGTCGCGGCGGAGAACCGGCCCGAAGGCGTCAACCTGCGCATCCAGACCGCGCATTCGCTGGAGGACGAGGCCAGCCGCGTGCAGAAGGCGCTGCGCGTCTATCTGCGCGACGTCTCGCCGCTCAACATGGTGGCCAACCAGCTCACCACAAAGGGCGAGGGGCAGGTGAGCTTTGTCGTGATCAAGGACAACGCACAGGGCGAGGTCGAGATCGAGCTGCCCAATCGCTATCGCATTTCCCCGCAGATCGCCTCCGCCATGCGCGCGGTGCCCGGCGTGGTCGAGGTTGAGCTGGTGTAGGGCGGGAAAAGGCTGCGGCCGACCCCGAACCTGCACCGGGATGCCGGTTGAGAGTCTGAGGCCTGGGTCCCCGGAACCTTCGCATCTCGCTTCGCTCATGCTCCGGCCCGAGGACGACGGGAGAAAGGTTTCGGCCTGCCTTCAACGTCGTGTCCCGCGATCTTGCAAAAGTTGGGTCCGGTAACTTTGCGCCATTTGCGATTGAAGGCATCCGATAAGCTATCAACGCCGGCGAGGCGCTGGCATCCGCCCCTGCCGTCATACTCGCGCGCCGAGCGCGAGTGATGGCGAAGCGAGGGGGCTGGGATTTCGCGGCGCTGGCGACTAGCGGGGAGCGTCCCCCTAACTCCGTCATCCTCGGGCCGAAGCGAGTGCGAAGGTTCCGGGAATCCATGCCCGCTCCGCGGAAGCTGCCGCAGCGATGCAGCAAGAGTATCTCGGAACCGGCAAGCGCATCGAAGGGGCGGTCGAAGGGCCGCAAGATTTTCCTAGATGAGCGCGTCCGATGACCGCCCGTCTTCCCAGGTTCAACGGCCAGACGCCCAAGCGGGCGTGGCGACGATGAAGCGCGCACCGCTTGAACGCGCGCGAAAATTCGGGCAAATGGCAGCACGATGAGCATCACCGCCAGTCCTCGCGATCTCGACCATCTCGTGCTGCCGACCGCGGTGCTCGAGACGGCGCGCGCCCGGCTGGAAGCGCTTGGTTTCACCGTATCGCCTGTCGGCGTGCATCCTTTCGGCACCGAGAACGCCTGCGTCTACCTGGCCGACGGCACCTTCCTCGAGCCCTTGGTGGTGGGTGACGCGACCAGGGCTGCCGAGGCGGTGGCGGCCAACAACGTGTTCGTCGCGCGCGACCAGGCATTTTGTGAGCGCCACGGTGCGGAAGGGCTTTCCGCGGTGGTATTCGCCACGCGCAACGCCGATGCCGACCATGACGCCTTCGTGCGCGCGGGCGTGTCGGCAGGTCCCCGGCTCGATTTCTCGCGGCCCTTCGTCGACGCCTCCGGCAAGCAAGACACCGCTTCCTTCCGGCTGGCTTTTGCCGCCGAGGCGGCGGTGCCTGACACCTTCTTTTTTACCTGCGAGCGCGCGAACGCGCCCAAGGTCGACCGCTCCGCGCTTCAAGCCCACGCTAATGGCGCGCGGCGTATCACGGCCGTTGTGGGCTGCGCCGAAGACCCCGCCGCCCACCGGCAATTCTTCGAGGCCGTCACTGGTGCTCCGGTCACGTCGCCCGCAGCCGGCCGGATCGAAGTCTGCCTGCCCAATGCCGCGATCGCGATCGCGGACGCGGCCGGCTTCACCACCGAGTTCGGGCTGGATGCGCCGTCCGGTTCGCCGCTGCGGCTTGCGGCAATCGTGTTCGGCGTCGCCAGCCTCGGTCAGGCCAAGGCCCTTTTCGACGCCGGCGACGTCGGCTACCAACAGCGCGGCAGCCGGCTGGTAGTGCCCCCAGCGCCCGGGCAGGGCGCCATTTTCGCTTTCGAGGAGCTTTCATGACCGCGCCGAATTCGACAGTCACCGTGGGCAAGGCAATCTTCGGCAACAGCGCGCCGCTGGCGCTGATCGCCGGGCCATGCCAGCTTGAGTCCCGCCAGCATGCCTTCGACATGGCCGGCGCGCTGAAGGAGATCACCGAACGGCTGGGCATCGGGCTCGTCTACAAGTCCAGCTTCGACAAGGCCAACCGCACTTCGCTGTCGGGCAGGCGCGGCGCGGGTCTCGATGCGGCATTGCCGGTCTTCGAGGACATCCGCAAGGAATTTGGCCTGCCGGTGCTGACCGACGTGCATACCGAGGAGCAGTGCGCCCTCGTCGCGCCGTCGGTGGACATCCTGCAGATCCCCGCCTTCCTCAGCCGCCAGACCGACTTGCTGGTCGCCGCCGCCAAGACAGGCAAGGTGGTGAACGTCAAGAAGGGCCAGTTCCTCGCGCCCTGGGACATGAAGAACGTGGTGGCCAAGGTCGTCGGCTCGGGCAATGCCAATGTGATGGTCACGGAGCGCGGCGCTTCCTTCGGCTACAACACGCTGGTCTCGGACATGCGCTCCCTGCCGATCATGGCCGAGATGGGCGCGCCGGTGATCTTCGACGCCACCCACTCGGTGCAGCAGCCGGGCGGGCAGGGCGGTTCCTCCGGCGGCGAACGGCGCTTCGTCGAGACGCTGGCGCGGGCGGCCGTGGCCGTGGGCGTCGCCGGCGTTTTCATCGAAACGCACCAGGACCCCGAGAACGCCCCTTCGGACGGCCCCAACATGGTGCCCCTGAAAGACATGCCGGCGTTGCTTGAAAAGCTGATGGCGTTCGACCGGGTGGCCAAGGGCAAATGAGCGGTGCATTCCGGCTTGTCCGGGGCGTTGCACATTGCCTTTTTCCCGGCTTTCGCTAAGAGGCACGAATATTTCCGCCACATCCGAGGGACCCTTCAATGACCGCCATCATCGACATCATCGGCCGCGAAATTCTCGACAGCCGCGGCAACCCGACCGTGGAAGTGGACGTGGTTCTGGAAGACGGCTCGATGGGCCGTGCAGCCGTGCCCTCCGGCGCCTCGACCGGCGCGCATGAGGCCGTGGAGTTGCGCGACGGCGGTCCGCGCTATCTCGGCAAGGGCGTGGAGCGCGCGGTCGAGGCCGTCAACGGCGAAATTTTCGAGGCCCTCGGCGGCATGGAAGCCGAGCACCAGGCGGAAATCGACCAGGCCATGATCGAGCTGGACGGCACGGCCAACAAGAGCCGCCTGGGCGCCAACGCCATCCTGGGCGTCTCGCTCGCCGTCGCCAAGGCCGCGGCCGTGGCCTCGAACCTGCCGCTCTACCGCTATCTCGGCGGCCCCAACGCCCGCGTGCTGCCGGTACCGATGATGAACATCATCAATGGCGGCGCCCATGCCGACAATCCGATCGACTTTCAGGAATTCATGATCATGCCGATCGGCGCGTCGTCGCTGCGCGACGCCGTGCGCTGGGGCTCGGAAATCTTCCACACGCTGAAGAAGCGCCTGAAGGATGCCGGCCACAACACCAATGTCGGCGACGAGGGCGGCTTCGCGCCGAACCTCAAGAGCGCCCAGGCGGCCCTCGACTTCATCATGGAGTCGATCGAGCAGGCCGGCTACAAGCCGGGCGACGACGTGGCAATCGCCCTCGACTGCGCGGCTACCGAGTTCTTCAAGGGCGGCAACTACGTCTATGAAGGCGAGCGCAAGACCCGCGACCCGAAGACCCAGGCCAAGTATCTGGCCAAGCTTGCTGCCGACTACCCGATCATCTCGATAGAGGACGGGATGGCCGAGGACGACTGGGAAGGCTGGAAGATGCTGACCGACCTGGCCGGCGATAAGGTGCAGCTGGTCGGCGACGACCTCTTCGTCACCAACACCGCGCGCCTGCGCGACGGCATCCGCATGGGCGTGGCCAACTCCATCCTGGTCAAGGTCAACCAGATCGGCTCGCTCACCGAGACGCTGGATGCGGTGGAGACCGCTCACCGCGCGGGCTACACCTCCGTCATGTCGCACCGCTCGGGCGAGACTGAGGATTACACCATCGCCGACCTCGCGGTCGCGACCAATTGCGGGCAGATCAAGACCGGTTCGCTCGCCCGTTCCGACCGGCTCGCGAAGTACAACCAGCTCATCCGCATCGAGCAGGAACTGGGCAAGCAGGCGCGCTACGCCGGCCGCTCGATCCTCAAGGGCTGAGCCGCGCTGGCTTTTCCAGCGCAATCCTGATCAAGGGCGGGGGTAACCTCGCCCTTTTTCATTGCGGGGTCGGTCTCGGATGGAGCCGCTCCCGCGCTCCAATCGTCATGGTCGTAACCGGACATTAAGCATGATTGGTCCACAAGGAAGCGTCAGGGATTTGCGCCATGTGGACACGTCAGCACAAAGAGAGAAAAACCGGCCGGCTTATCGTGCCTGGCCTGGCAGTGCTCTTCCTTTCCTATTTTGGTTTCCACGCCTACCACGGCGAGCTTGGCATTTATTCCAAGTATCAGCTCAAGGCGCAGGCTGCCGGTCTGCAGTCGCAGCTGGATGCCATGCGCGCCAGGCGCATGGAGCTTGAGCGGCGGGTTCAGCTGTTGCATGATGGAACCCTGGAAAAGGACATGCTGGACGAGCAGGCCCGCAAGGCGTTGAATTTGTCCCATGCGGATGAGCTGATAATCATTCGCTCTTCGGATTGAGTGAATTAACCAGATGTCGGTTAATCACTATTATTCCCAATGATTGCAGGCAGTTAGTTGCATGCCTGCCATGCATTTTCCGCATGGCGAAAGTGCGAATTGCGTGCTAGCGTCAATCCAGATCGGAGAGGCGATAAACTCGGCTTCTCCAATGTCCGCAAAGAGACATTACCAGGGAGTGATGCATGGCTTCTGTCGCCAGGAAGGCGTCCGCTAAATCGAGGGCGGACAGCAAATCGAATTCCGCGCTCGTGGCGCCGAAACCCGCCGAGTTCACCCGGGATCAGGAACTCAAGGCCTATCGCGACATGCTGTTGATTCGGCGCTTCGAAGAGAAGGCCGGCCAGCTCTACGGCATGGGCTTCATCGGTGGCTTCTGCCACCTCTATATCGGCCAGGAAGCTGTCGTCACCGGCATGCGGATGGCGCTGCGCGAAGGCGACCAGATGATCACCGCCTACCGCGACCATGGCCACATGCTTGCCATGGACATGTCGCCGCGTGGCGTGATGGCCGAGCTCACCGGCCGCCGTGGAGGCTACTCCAAGGGCAAGGGTGGCTCCATGCACATGTTCTCCAAGGAGAAGAATTTCTATGGCGGCCACGGCATCGTCGGCGCCCAGGTATCGCTGGGTACGGGCCTGGCCTTCGCCAACCGCTATCGCGACGACGGCAGGGTTGCGCTGACCTTCTTCGGCGACGGCGCGGCCAACCAGGGCCAGGTCTACGAAAGCTTCAACATGGCCTCGCTGTGGAAGCTTCCGGTGGTCTACATCATCGAGAACAACCGCTACGCCATGGGCACGTCGGTCAACCGCGCCTCGGCGGAGACCAACTTCGCCCATCGCGGCATCTCCTTCAAGATTCCGGGTATCCAGGTCGACGGCATGGACGTGCGCGCGGTGAACTCCGCAGCCGATCTGGCAGTCGAATGGTGCCGCTCGGGCAAGGGCCCGATCATCCTTGAAATGCTGACCTACCGCTATCGCGGCCACTCGATGTCGGACCCGGCAAAGTATCGGACCAAGGAGGAAGTGCAGAAAATGCGCTCCGAGCACGATCCGATCGAGCAGGTCAAGGCGCGAC
>JAEWHN010000415.1 GCA_023387775.1 Pseudomonadota bacterium
GATAGACCTCGCCCGGGCTTTCATCCGTGCCGGCCAGAAGAGAACCGATCATGGCCGCGGTGGCGCCGGCGGCCAGCGCCTTTGCCAGGTCACCGGAGAATTTGACGCCGCCATCGGCAATGACGGAGACGCCTGCCTTCTGGGCCGTTTCCACCGCCGCCATGATTGCCGAAAGCTGCGGAACGCCGACGCCGGCGACAATGCGCGTGGTGCAGATGGAACCGGGCCCGATGCCGACCTTCACTGCATCCGCACCGGCATCGATCAGCGCCATGGTGCCGTCGGCCGTTGCGACATTGCCCGCCATGATGCGCACGGCATTGGAAAGCTTCTTCACGCGGCTGACGGCGTCGAGCACACGCTGCGAATGGCCATGCGCGGTGTCGATGACCAGCAGGTCCACGCCGGCGTCGATCAGGCGCTCTGCACGCTCGAACCCGTCGTCGCCCACGCTGGTGGCGGCAGCCGCCCGCAGGCGCCCTTGCGCATCCTTGGTGGCATTGGGATTGAGCTGGCTCTTCTCGATGTCCTTGACGGTTATCAGGCCGACGCAGTTGCCATGCATGTCGACAACCAGCAGCTTTTCGATCCGATGCTGGTGCAGCAGCCGCTTGGCCTCTGTCTGGTCGACGCTTTCACGGACCGTAATCAGATTTTCGCGCGTCATCAGCTCCGACACCGTCTGATTTGGATCGGTGGCGAAACGCACGTCGCGGTTGGTCAGGATGCCGACGAGCCGCCCGGTGTGGTGGCCGCCCGTGCCGCCCTTTTCCACCACCGGAATGCCGGAAATGCCATGTGCGCGCATCAGGGCCTGCGCATCGGCAAGCGTGGCATCGGGGCCGATGGTGACGGGATTTACCACCATGCCCGATTCGAACTTCTTGACCTGCCGCACCTGCTCCGCCTGTTCTTCAGGCGAGAAATTGCGATGGATGACGCCGATGCCGCCGGCCTGCGCCATTGCGATAGCAAGGCGCGCTTCGGTCACGGTGTCCATGGCCGCAGAGAGAATGGGAATGTTCAGCTCTATGTCGCCGGCGATCACCGTGCTGACGTCGGTCTGCCCGGGCATGATCTCCGAGTGACCGGGCTGAAGCAGCACGTCGTCAAAAGTCAGCGCCATCACGCCGGTTGCGGTTTCGATGATTTTTGCCATGACAAGCCCTCAATAGAGGAAACGCGCGCTTGCGCTCGGAGCGAGCAGCGCTGACTCTTCTGTTTCCTTCAGGAATGGCAAGGGCTCGTATCACGTCCGCCGCTCGATGAAAAGCGGCTCGGGATACACTTTTTAGGCAATTTCAAATCCGGACCGGCCGGCGGCAGAGATGATGCCGGCTCCAAGCCCCCCACCCGAAACCGGCACCACCGTCGCAAGGCCGGCCCATCATCGGAGTATGCGTCCGACGGTTCCCGGCCCCACGGCGCCGCAGCCGAAAGCTCCGGCACGGGTGGAAAGTTGCCCTTCCCCTCACGGCGGGTCAACTCCTCAAACGCTGAACCCACAATTGACAAGAGAGAGACCGTTCCGCCATTTGTCCGGCCATCGATTCATTCGGGCAGGCCATGAGCACCATAAAACTCGATCCGATCGACCTGCGCATTCTCAATGCCGTGCAGCGAAACGGGCGCATCACCAGGGAAGAACTTGCCGAGCAGGTCGAGCAATCCGGGACCCTCTGCTGGGCACGGCTAAAGAGGCTTGAAGAGGCCGGAGTGGTGAAGGGCTACCATGCCACGGTGGCCATGCGTCAGGTGGCGCCGGTAGCGACGGTGCTGATGGAAGTGACGCTGAGCGCGCATCGCCAGGTGGATTTCGAACGTTTTGAACAGGCCATCAAGGAAGTTCCCGAGGTTGTCGCGTGCTGGTCGGTTGGCGGCGGTGTCGACTACATGCTGAAGATCGTTGCCCGCGATATCGAAGGCTATCAGCGGCTCGTCGACGATCTGCTTGCACGCCAACTCGGCATAGACCGCCATTTCACCTATATCGTCATCAAGACGGTCAAGGACGAAGGCGCGCTCCCGCTGGAGCGGCTCGTCCCAGAAGATATCGGCGCCTAGAGCGACGCCGATTCGCTCCGATATGCGGCCTTTTGGTCGCTCCTGGCCTGTTTGGACTTGAAGCCAGCGCGATCAGGTGTCACATCAGGGCGGTCGCGGGCGTATTCGCCCATCGCTCTTTCGACATGCAGGTCATTCCCATGGTTACCTATCTGGACGCCGCTTCGGCCCCGCTACGCAATACAGGTCAGATCCGCCTTTATGGCGAGGATGCCTTTGCCGGTATGCGCAAGGCCTGCAACCTGACCGCGCGTTGCCTCGACGAGCTTGTCGACTTGGTGAAGCCCGGCGTGACCACCAATGACATCGATCGCTTCGTGTTCGAGTTCGGCATGGATCACGGCGCCCTGCCCGCCACGCTGAACTATCGCGGCTATACGAAATCCACCTGCACATCGATCAATCATGTCGTGTGCCATGGCATCCCCGACGACAAGCCCCTGCGCGACGGCGACATCGTCAACATCGACGTGACCTACATTCTCGACGGCTGGCATGGCGACTCCAGCCGCATGTATCCGGTTGGCACCATCAAGCGCGCCGCCGAGCGCCTGCTCGAGGTGACGTATGAATGCCTGGTGCGCGGCATCGCGGCCGTTCGTCCCGGCGCCCGCACCGGAGCAATCGGCGCCGCGATCCAGACCTATGCCGAAGGCGAGCGCTGCTCGGTGGTGCGCGATTTCTGCGGCCACGGCGTGGGGCAGCTTTTCCACGACGCGCCCAACATCCTGCACTACGGCAGCCCGAACGAGGGCGTCGAGATGCGCGAGGGCATGATCTTCACCATCGAACCGATGATCAATCTCGGTCGCCCGCACGTGAAAGTGCTCTCCGACGGCTGGACGGCCGTTACCCGCGACCGCTCGCTGTCCGCACAATACGAGCACACGGTGGGCGTGACCTCGACAGGCTGCGAGATTTTCACCTTGTCGCCCAAGGGACTCGACCGCCCGGGCCTGTCTTCCTAATATCCCCCAGGTCGCCGCTGAAGCGGCGACACTTTTTGGGGGAACGTGGCATGACCGATGACCACGAGGACGAGCGAGGGCTGTTTGCCGAGCAGCCATTGCCGCCCATCAAACCCGCAGCGATGCGGGTGGCAAAGCCGCACTATCTCGGCCACAGGCAACGGCTGCGCGAACGGTTCCAGCAAGCCGGGCCCGATGCGATTTCCGACTACGAATTGCTTGAGCTGCTTCTGTTCCGTTCAATCCCGCGTGCGGACACCAAGGAGCGCGCCAAGGCGCTGCTGAAGCGATTCGGCTCGCTGGCGGAAGTGCTAGGGGCGCCCGAGCACCTGTTGCGCGAAGTCGAAGACATCGGCGAAGGTGCGGCCCTGGACCTCAAGATCGTGGCGGCGGCAGCACGCCGGATGACCCGCGGCGTGATCGAAGGCCGCGAAATGCTTTCTTCATGGAACCACGTGCTCGACTATTGTCGCGCGGCGATGGCCTTCGAGGCGCGGGAGCAGTTCCGCATCCTGTTCCTCGACAAGAAGAACACACTGATCGCCGACGAAGTGCAGCAGACCGGCACCGTCGATCACACTCCGGTTTATCCGCGCGAGGTGGTGCGGCGCGCGCTGGAGCTTTCGGCCACCGCCATCATCCTCGTCCACAATCACCCGTCGGGCGATCCGACCCCGTCTCGCGCCGACATCGACATGACCAAGACAATCATCGAGGCCGCACGCCCGCTCGGCATCGCCGTGCACGACCACATAATCATCGGCAAGAAAGGCTATGCCAGCATGAAAGGGCTGCTTTTGATCTGAGCCTCGAAGGCTCGATCCGCCCTGCCCCGAATGGATGGCAAGAAAAAAGGCCGCTCGATCGAGCGGCCTTTTCCTGTTTCGAAGCGACGGCGCCTTATTCGGCGTCGCCTTCCTTGGCAGCCTTCTTCTTCGGCGCAGCCTTCTTCTTCGGCTCTTCGGCGCCGGCTTCGTCAGCCTTCTTGGCCGAGGCCTTCTTCGTCTTCTTCTCGGTCTTGGCTTCGCCGGCGGACTCTTCCTCGTCCTCGGCCATCAGCTCTTCCTTGCTCACCTTCTGGTCGGTGACGGAGATCTGGGTGAGCAGATGGTCGATGACCTTCTCCTCGAACAGCGGCGCGCGCAGCGAGGCCAGCGCATTGGCGTTGTTGCGATAGAACTCGAAGACTTCCTGCTGCTGGTTGCCGGGGTAGCGGCGCACGACGTCGAACAGCGCACGCTGCATTTCCTCGTCGCTCACCTGCACGCCGGCCTTTTCGCCGATCTCGGCAAGCACCAGGCCTAGGCGCACGCGGCGCTCGGCCAGGCGCTGGTATTCGGCGCGGGCTTCCTCTTCCGTCGTCTCTTCATCGGCAAAGGTGCGGCCGGCAGCCTCCAGATCGCGCTGAACCTGGTTCCAGATGTTGTTGAACTCGGTGTCGACGAGATTCGACGGCGCCTCGAACTTGTAGCCCTCGTCGAGCTGGTCGAGCAGCTGCCGCTTCACCTTCTGGCGGGTCATCGCGCCGAACTGGCTCTCGATCTGGCCGCGCACGATCTCGCGCAGGCGCTCGAGCGATTCGAGGCCAAGATTCTTGGCGGTCTCATCGTTGATCTCGAGTTCACCCGGCTTGGCCACTTCCTTGACGGTCACGTCGAAGGTGGCTTCCTTGCCGGCGAGTTCGGCAGCGCCGTAGTTTTCCGGGAAGGTCACGGTGACGAGCTTCTCGTCGCCGGCCTTGGTTCCAATCAGCTGGTCCTCGAAGCCGGGGATGAACTCCTTGGAGCCGAGCACCAGCGGCTGGTCGCTGCCCGTGCCGCCATTGAAAGGCGTGCCGTCGATCTTGCCGACGTAGTCGATGGTGACGCGGTCGCCTTCCTCGGCCTTGCCTTCCTTGGGCTCATAGGAGCGCGAGGATTCGGCAATGCGCTTGACCTGCTCCTCGATTTCCTCTTCGGGCACGTCGAACACCTGACGCGTGACGGCGATCGTGGAGAAATCCTGGATTTCGATGGTCGGGATGACCTCATAGGCGAGCTGGAACTCGAAGTCGGCGCCCCCGGCCAGGATCTTCTCGGCTTCCTTCTCGTCCTCGGTCATGATGACTTCCGGCTGCATGGCAGCCTTTTCACCGCGCTCGGCAAGAATCGAGCGGGTCGAGTTCGACAGGATCTCGTTGACCACCTCGGCCATGAACGACTTGCCGTAGACCTTGCGCAGGTGCTGCATCGGCACCTTGCCCGGGCGGAAGCCGTTGAGGCGCACCTTGTCCTTGGCATCCGCAAGTCGTTCGACGAGCTTGGACTCCATTTCGCCAGCCGGCACGATCACCTTGATTTCGCGCTTAAGACCGGAATTGAGTGTTTCGGTAACCTGCATCATCAAACCTTTGTTTTCACGAATGCCGCCTGACCAACGGCTCCATGCCGCGCGACCTGCGGGTGTTCTCGTGGCGGGCATTCCTTCGGTGCGGGTGAATCAACTGTTCCGGGACGGTTCCATCCATCGGGTATCAATTGCCCTCAGAGCGCTCCGAGAATATGGGTAAGTCTTTGTTTTGCCTGCTTCTTACCACATACGTCCGAAGCGTGAATTTATAACCCGTCACATTTGACACGCCTTTTGTCACACACGGACCGATTTTTCAACACTCTTCACGCGCTCCAACCGGCTCATTTCCGTGCGATTCAACCATTTAACGCACCGGCGCGACATTGACAGAGTGACGACTACATGAGAATGCGAGCGGGATGCGGATGTGGCGGAATTGGTAGACGCCCCGGATTTAGGTTCCGGTGCCGAAAGGCGTGGGGGTTCGAGTCCCTTCATCCGCACCATTTGGCTCCAAGACGGCACGGAATCAGGCTTGTAGAAGCGGCTTTTTCGCTCACGTCTCGGAGCACCGGGATATCGCTCCATTTGCGAAAGGCGAACGCGGCAAGCGGTTCGCGCTTTTCAACTCCGAAACCGGTCACACATCAAGTACCGTGCAAGTTGCCGGTAAGCGTCGCCAGGCTGGCGGCGGCAGCTCGCGCACATCGCCGCGGCCGGCACATTCAGGACCAGTAGCGCCATGGCCGACGAACCCATCGCCCATACCGAGGATGGCCGCCCGATCTACGACAACACGCCCACCGTCGTTGCCGTTCTTGCCAATAACGACGAAGGCCGGTTGCTGGTGATCAGGCGCGCCAACCAGCCCGGACATGGATTGCTTGGGCTGCCCGGCGGCTATCACATGCGTGGCGAAACCTGGCAACAGGCCGGCGCCCGCGAAGTGTTCGAGGAAACGGGGTACAGAATCGACCCCGCTGCACTGCGCCTCGTCTCGATGGAGACCGACGAATACGGCAACAATCTCGTCATTGCCCGCGCCAGGCAGCCGATAGCAGGAGGCGGGGAAGGCGATGGCGAAGCAATGGAGGTGCTGTTCGTGTCGGAAGCGGGCCCGGCCGGCGAATGGGCATTCCCCCGCCACCATGCTGCGGCAGCAAAAGTCCTCGAAGAACTCGGCGATTCGTAAGCGCCCTGCCCGCCATCCGTATGCTCGCCCGGCGCGCCAGCCGATCACCTGAAGGCGATTCGCACAAAGATCCCGAAGGGGGCTCAGCTCATGCGGGCGCTCACGAGCCCAGCAAACACCTTGGCACCCTACTATTCTCCCCACGATTCTCGGAGACCCTGAGAGCGCTGTGGTCTGCTGCGATAGATCGGAAAACCAGCCTGTGAGGCTTCCCCACCCGGCCGCTCCGCAGTAGACATATGTTCAGGAAAGCAGCCATTTTCAGGCTGAAACAATGGCGCGAGTGACGGGGCTCGAACCCGCGACCTCCGGCGTGACAGGCCGGCACTCTAACCGACTGAGCTACACCCGCGCTTCGGACGTGAACCGGTTCGGTCCGCGTCGCTGGAGGCAGCCATTACGGTGTTCGGAGGCCACTGTCAACAAGCCAAACTCCGCCGCGAATACAATACGTGGACAAGGCCGCGTGACCTTTAGAGGACTTTATTTTTCGGGAGAACAGCTTGCTGTAAGCTTTTGAAAAAGTGGCGCGAGTGACGGGGCTCGAACCCGCGACCTCCGGCGTGACAGGCCGGCACTCTAACCGACTGAGCTACACCCGCGCTTCGGACGTGGGCCAGTTCAGCCCCGCGTCGATGGAGGGGGAATTACGGTGTTCGGGTGTGAGTGTCAAGCGGCACTGCGCATCAATCTCACTTTTCCGCCAAAGGCTTTGGGGATAGCCGGCGAAAGAGCATCAATTCCGCCATAACCGTTTGTAGTGGCGGATTTTTGTTGCGGACGGGAAGCGAACCGCTTAAACGTCCCGCCCGAAGTGGGCGATTAGCTCAGTTGGTAGAGCGCTTCGTTTACACCGAAGATGTCGGCGGTTCGAGTCCGTCATCGCCCACCATGCAGCTTCCTGACTTTGCTATATTTTTCCTCACTCCAGGCTTACACCCCTCTGCCGAAGGCCAGGGGCCTAGCAACAGGCTAGCAACTGCCAAGCAGGGAATTTGGGGGATTTCCAGGGGACAAGATGGCTTTGGTAGCCGGTTCCCGAAGGCAGAGGCCACAGATTCGATTTTTTTGGCAGCAGTCCTACCGAGACAATTCGTGCCCCTGCCGAATGCGAGACCGAGTTCGCGATCCGTCCCCCTTGATTTAGGGCGACTTTCGACAGTCGGCCGTCAGGATCCTGGGCGCTGTCGCAAACCTGGGTCTGATATATGTGAATGAAAGGCCGGACCGGGCCCCAAGCAGCGAGAATGTCGAACTGTTCGACCAATGACGGTGCCGGATTGAAGGCGTACCTCGCCTGTTGCTTCCGGGTCATGTGAACATCCCAATGCCGAACAGGATGGTAG
>JAEWHN010000023.1 GCA_023387775.1 Pseudomonadota bacterium
GTCGGGACCAGCGCCGAGCATCTCGTATTCATAGCGCAGGTCGCCCATCTCGCCGACGACGCCGACCGGCAGGTCGCCCTGGCGCCAGCGCTTGCGGATGCGCGTGTTCAAGACAGATGCCTCGAAGCGCGGGTTGGAGCCGATGATCAGCACCGCATCCGCGTGCTCGATGCCCTCGATGGTCGGGTTGAAGATGTAGCTGGCGCGGCCGAGTACCGGATCGAGCGCAGCGCCATCCTGGCGGCAGTCGATATTGGCCGAGCCGAGCGAACCCATGAGCTGCTTGAGCGCATACATTTCCTCGACCGCGGCAAGATCGCCGGCGATCGCGCCGATGCGGTCGGCAGAGGTCTTGGCAACGGCTTCCTTGATCGCGGCGAATGCTTCCGCCCAGGTCGCCTGGCTCAGGCGACCATTGCGGCGCACATAGGGCCGGTCGAGGCGCTGCGTGCGCAGGCCGTCCCAGATGAAGCGGGTCTTGTCGGAGATCCACTCCTCGTTCACCTGGTCGTTGACGCGCGGCATGACGCGCATCACCTCGCGACCGCGGCTGTCGACGCGGATGGCCGAACCTACGGCGTCCATCACGTCGATGGATTCGGTCTTGGTCAGCTCCCACGGACGCGCCTGGAATGCATAGGGGCGCGAGGTCAGCGCGCCGACCGGGCACAGGTCGATCACGTTGCCCTGCAACTCGGAGGTCATCGCCTGCTCGAGATAGGTGGTGATTTCGGCATCCTCGCCGCGGCCGATCAGGCCAAGCTCGGAAATGCCGGCCACTTCGGTGGTGAAGCGGACGCAACGCGTGCAGTGGATGCAGCGCGTCATGATCGTCTTGACCAGCGGGCCGATATACTTGTCCTCGACCGCGCGCTTGTTTTCCTTGTAGCGCGAGGAGTCCACGCCATAGGCCATGGCCTGGTCCTGCAGGTCGCACTCGCCGCCCTGGTCGCAGATCGGGCAATCGAGCGGATGGTTGATCAGCAGGAACTCCATCACGCCTTCGCGGGCCTTCTTGACCATCGGCGTGTTGGTGAACACCTCGGGAAGCTCGCCGTTCGGGCCGGGGCGCAGGTCGCGCACGCCCATGGCGCAGGAAGCCGCCGGCTTGGGCGGTCCGCCCTTCACCTCGACCAGGCACATGCGGCAGTTGCCGGCGATCGACAGACGCTCGTGGAAGCAGAAGCGCGGCACTTCCGCGCCGGCCTCTTCAGCCGCCTGCAAGAGCGTGTAGTGATCGGGAACCTCGATCTCGATGCCGTCGACCTTGAGTTTAGCCATACGCTTCAAACCCCTGCGGTGTATCCGCAATTCCTTGGCCGGATGTTCTTGCCGAACCCCCGGCCGACCCAATTCAATGCTTCTTCTCAACCGTCGCCGCAGATGCCGCGCCGGCGCCGTTGACGGACAATGCAGGCACGGCTCCCTGCGCGGCGTGTTTCCTTCGTCCTACTCCGCCGCCACCAGCGCCGGCTCGGCGCGATGGGCGTTGCGGGTGAACTCATCGATACGCCGCTCGATCTCCGGACGGAAATGCCGGATCAGGCCCTGGATCGGCCACGCCGCAGCGTCGCCAAGGGCGCAGATCGTGTGGCCTTCCACCTGCTTGGTCACGTCGAGCAGCATGTCGATCTCGCGCTTCTGCGCCTCGCCACGCACCAGACGCTCCATCACGCGCCACATCCAGCCGGTGCCCTCGCGGCATGGCGTGCACTGGCCGCAGCTTTCGTGCTTGTAGAAGTACGAAAGCCGCGCAATCGCCTTCACGATGTCGGTGGACTTGTCCATGACGATGACGGCAGCAGTGCCCAGACCCGACTTGAGGTCGCGCAACGCGTCGAAGTCCATCGGGCAGTCCATGATCTGCTCGGCCGGCACCAGCGGCACCGAGGAGCCGCCCGGAATGACCGCCAGCAGATTGTCCCAGCCGCCGCGAATGCCGCCGCAGTGCTTTTCGATCAACTCGCGGAACGGGATCGACATGGCCTCTTCGACCGTGCACGGATTGTTGACGTGGCCGGAGATGCAGAACAGCTTGGTGCCGGCATTGTTCGGGCGGCCGAACGACGAGAACCAGGCAGCGCCGCGGCGCAGGATGGTCGGCGCAACCGCGATCGACTCCACGTTGTTGACCGTGGTCGGGCAGCCGTAGAGGCCGACATTGGCCGGGAACGGCGGCTTCAGGCGCGGCTGGCCCTTCTTGCCTTCCAGGCTCTCCAGCAGCGCGGTTTCTTCGCCGCAGATATAGGCGCCGGCGCCGTGGTGGACGTAGATGTCGAAGTCGTAGCCGTTCTTGTTGCCCTTGCCGATCAGCTTGGCGGCATAGGCCTCGTCGATGGCGCGCTGCAGCGCTTCACGCTCGCGCATGAACTCGCCGCGCACATAAATGTAGGCCGCGACTGCATTCATGGCGAAGCCGGCGATCAGGCAGCCCTCGACCAGCGTGTGCGGGTCATGGCGCAGGATGTCGCGGTCCTTGCAGGTGCCGGGCTCGGATTCGTCGGCATTGACAACCAGATAGGAGGGACGGTCGTCGCTCTGCTTGGGCATGAACGACCATTTGAGGCCAGTCGGGAAGCCGGCGCCGCCGCGGCCGCGCAGGCCCGACGCCTTCATCTCGTTGATGATCCAGTCGCGGCCCTTTTCGATGATGCCCGCCGTGCCATCCCAGCAGCCGCGCGCCATGGCGCCCTTCAACGACTTGTCGAAGCGGCCATAGATGTTGGTGAAGATACGGTCCTTGTCCTGAAGCATTTCTCGTCCCTCAGACCGGCTTCTTGCCGTCGCGCGTCGACTTCAGGACGGCTTTCTCATCCTGAAGGGTGGTCAGGCCCGAAGTCGGAGCCGAATAGAAGCGCCCATTCTGCGGACCGGGCTGAACGGTGTCGCCCTTGCCTGCCTCGAACAGGTCGATGATCTCGGCCAGCCGTTCGGGCGTCAGGTCCTCGTAGGCATCCTTGAAGATCATGACCATGGGCGCGTTCACGCATGCGCCCTGGCATTCCACCTCTTCCCAGGACAGCGTGCCGGCCTCGTTGAGGTGGAGCTGGTCGTGATGGATCTTGGAACGGCACACATCCATCAGCGCTTCCGAGCCGCGCAACATGCACGGCGTGGTGCCGCAGACCTGGATGTGCGCGCGGGTGCCGACGGGCTTGAGCTGGAACTGCGTGTAGAAGGTAGCGACCTCGAGCACGCGGATCAGCGGCATGTCGAGCATTCCGGCCACGTATTCGATCGCGGCGCGGGTCACCCAGCCTTCCTGTTCCTGCGCCAGCATCAGCAGCGGGATGACGGCCGACTGCTCGCGGCCTTTCGGGTACTTCTGGATCCAGGTCTTGGCCTGCGCGGCCATTTCGCTGTTGAAAGCGAAGGACGCGGGCTGGACGCTGGCATCTGCGAGACGACGAACGGACATATTAGCGGTCAACCTCACCAAAGACGATGTCGAGGGAGCCGAGGACGGCGGTGACGTCGGCCAGCATGTGGCCGCGGCACAGGAAGTCCATCGCCTGCAGATGCGCGAAGCCAGGGGCCCTGAGCTTGCAGCGATAAGGCTTGTTGGAGCCGTCGGAGACGAGATAGACGCCGAACTCGCCCTTGGGCGCCTCGACGGCCGCATAAACCTCGCCGGCCGGCACGTGGTAGCCCTCGGTATAGAGCTTGAAATGATGGATCAGCGCTTCCATCGAGCGCTTCATCTCGCCGCGCTTCGGCGGCACGATCTTGCCATCGGTGTTGGAGACCGGCCCCACCTTCTCGGTGCTCAGCAGGCGCTCGACGCACTGGCGCATGATGCGAACCGACTGGCGCATCTCTTCCATGCGGATGAGATAGCGATCGTAGCAGTCGCCGTGCTTGCCGACCGGAATGTCGAATTCCATTTCGGAATAGCACTCGTAGGGCTGGCTCTTGCGCAGGTCCCAGGCCGCGCCCGAGCCGCGCACCATCACGCCGGAGAAGCCCCAGGCCCATGCGTCTTCCAGCGACACCACGCCGATGTCGGCGTTGCGCTGCTTGAAGATGCGGTTCTCGGTCAGCAGTTCATCGAGCGCGTCGAGCGTCTTCATAAACGGATCGCACCACTTGCCGATGTCTTCGACCAGCTTCTCGGGCAGGTCCTGGTGGACGCCGCCCGGCCGGAAATAGGCCGAGTGCATGCGCGCGCCGGAAGCGCGCTCGTAAAACACCATCAGCTTCTCGCGCTCCTCGAAGCCCCAGAGCGGCGGGGTGAGCGCGCCGACGTCCATCGCCTGCGTGGTGACGTTGAGCAGGTGATTGAGGATGCGGCCGATCTCGGAATAGAGCACGCGAATGAGCTGGCCGCGCTTCGGCACGCTGATCTCGAGCAGTCGCTCGACGGCCAGCGCGAAGGCGTGCTCCTGGTTCATCGGCGCGACGTAGTCGAGGCGGTCGAGATAGGGCAGAGCCTGCAGATAGGTCTTGTGCTCCATCAGCTTCTCGGTGCCGCGGTGCAGCAGGCCGATATGCGGATCGACGCGCTCGACCACTTCACCGTCGAGCTCGAGCACCAGGCGCAGCACGCCGTGCGCGGCCGGATGCTGGGGGCCGAAGTTGATGTTGAAATTGCGGACGGAGGTTTCAGCCATTCTGGCGCCTCAATTTCCCTTGGCCTTCTCATCGCCCGGCAGGACGTAGTCGGTCCCTTCCCACGGCGAGAGAAAATCGAAATTGCGGAATTCCTGCCTGAGTTCGACAGGCTCGTAAACGACGCGCTTGGCCGCATCGTCGTAGCGAACCTCCACGAAGCCGGTCAGAGGGAAATCCTTGCGAAGCGGATAGCCTTCGAAGCCATAGTCGGTCAGCAGCCGGCGCAGGTCGGGGTGACCCGAGAACAGAATGCCATACATGTCGTAGGCTTCGCGCTCGAACCAGTCGGCGCCGGGATAGATGCCGGTCAGCGACGGCACCGGAGTCTCGTCGTCGGTCTGCACTTTCAGGCGGATGCGCAGGTTCTGGCGCGGCGACAGCAGGTGGTAGACCACGTCGAAGCGCATTTCGCGCGCCAGGTGGTCAACACCGCAAATGTCGATCATCGACACGAACTGGCACTGCACGTCGTCGCGCAAAAAGCCGGCAACGGCGACGATGTCTTCCGGCGCGACGGAGATGGTCAACTCGCCATAGGCCAGAACCGTCTCGCCGATCCGGGCACCGAGCTTCTCGGCCAGATAGGCCGCAAGGTCCTTGAGGGCTTCACTCATGGAAAATCACCGTTCGATCGTGCCGGTGCGGCGGATCTTCTTCTGCAGGAGAAGAATGCCGTAAAGCAGAGCTTCCGCCGTGGGCGGACAGCCGGGCACATAGATGTCCACCGGCACCACGCGGTCGCAGCCACGCACCACCGAATAGGAATAGTGGTAGTAGCCGCCGCCATTGGCGCAGGAGCCCATGGAAATGACGTAGCGCGGCTCCGGCATCTGGTCGTAGACCTTGCGCAGCGCCGGCGCCATCTTGTTGGTCAGCGTGCCGGCCACGATCATCACGTCCGACTGGCGCGGGGAAGCGCGCGGCGCGATACCGAACCGCTCGGCGTCGTAGCGCGGCATCGAGATGTGCATCATCTCCACCGCACAGCAGGCAAGGCCGAACGTCATCCACATCAGCGAGCCGGTGCGCGCCCAGGTAATCAGCGCCTCGGAAGAGGTGACCAGAAAGCCCTTGTCGGAAAGCTCATTGTTGATGTCCGCCACGAACGGATCGTCAGCGCCGATCAGCTTGCCCGTATTTGGATCGATGATGCCCTTGGGCTTGGCCGCGACAAGCGTGGGGGATGCCTGATTCAATCCCATTCCAGCGCTCCCTTCTTCCATTCGTAGATAAAGCCGATCGTGAGCACCGCCAGGAAGACCATCATCGACCAGAAGCCCAGCATGCCGATCTCGCCGAACGACACCGCCCACGGGAACAGGAACGCCACCTCGAGGTCGAAGATGATGAAGAGGATCGCCACCAGATAGTAGCGGATGTCGAACTTCATCCGTGCGTCGTCGAAGGAGTTGAAGCCGCACTCATAGGCCGACAGCTTCTCCGGATCCGGATTGCGGTAGGCAATAATGAACGGCGCGGCGATCAGCGCGAGACCGATCACCAGGGCAACACCGATGAAAATGACAATGGGAAGATATGAACTTAATAGCCCACTCATGCTCCGACTTTCCGTTGGCGGCCAACCGACCAAATTATAGCACTGAATCGAGCCTCGGGACCGCGACACATGCGCAGGTCAGATGGCGCCGAAAACCCATGCTGCAACGCGGCGAGGGTTAGCGCAGCCGGTCCGGCGAAGCAAGTCAAACCTTGGCCAAAGGGTGGCTGCGTCCATCGCTTTTGCGCGATTGGCGGCTCAGAACCCTAATTTGATATCTATACTTTCTTAGTCCACTTTGCCTCCTGACACAATTCGGGTTGCAACATTGCTAGCGTGAGGCGCCAATCCGATTCCCGGACGAAACCGGAAGTCGCAACAGGACCCCGCGGAGCGAAGGAACATGAAGGAAAGGATCTCGCTCAAGCTGGCGCGGCGCATAGCGCTGGCCGCGCAGGGCTTCGCCGACTCCCGCCCCGCCGGCCCCATCGACCGGAGGCATCTCAGCAAGGTGCTTTCGCGCATCGGCCTGCTGCAGATCGATTCCGTCAGCGTGGTGGTGCGCGCCCATTACATGCCGATGTTCTCGCGGCTCGGCCCCTACCCGCGCGACCTGCTCGACAAGGCGGCCAACTCGAAGAAGCGCTCGCTGTTCGAATATTGGGCACACGAGGCTTCGTTCCTGCCCGTGGAAACCTATCCGCTGCTGCGCTGGCGCATGGAGCGCGCCGAGCGCCACGAAGAGATGTACACCGGCCTGGCCAGATGGGCGCAACAGAACACGCGTCTCATCGATGACATCTATAGCGAGGTCGTCGCCCGGGGCCCCGTCGCCGCCTCGGATATCGACGGCGCCAAGGGCTCCGGGGGCTGGTGGGGCTGGAGCGACGAGAAGCACGCCTTCGAATGGATGTTCTGGGCCGGCCGCATCACCACCGCCTCACGCCGCGGTTTTGAGCGCCTCTACGACCTGCCGGAACGTGTGCTGCCGGCATCGGTTTTTTCCGCGCCGGCGCCGACCGCCGCCGACGCGCACCGCGACTTGTTGCGCATCTCGGCCCGCGCGCTCGGCATCGCCACTGTCGGCGACCTGCGCGACTATTTTCGTCTATCGCCGGCCGACGTGAAGGGACGCGTCGAGGAACTGGTCGAATCGGGCGAGCTTCTGCCGGTGCGCGTCGAGGGATGGAGCCAGCAGGCCTATCTGCACACCGACGCGCGCATGCCGCGCAAGGTGGAAGCGCGCGCGCTGCTGGCCCCCTTCGACCCCGTTGTGTGGGAACGCTCCCGCGCCGAACGGCTGTTCGGCTTCCGCTATCGCATCGAAATCTACACGCCGGCGGCCAAGCGGCAATACGGCTATTACGTCCTGCCCTTCCTGCTCGGCGACACGATTGCCGCGCGCATCGACCTCAAGGCCGACCGCCCGGCTCGCGTGCTGCGCGTGCAGGCCGCCTATGCCGAACCCGGCGCAGCAGCCCACACTGCCGAAGCCCTGGCCGACGAACTGCGCCTGATGGCGCAATGGCTGGAACTGGAGCGCATCGAAGTGGTGCCCACTGGTGACCTTGCACCGGCGCTCGCGGACACGCTGGCGTCGTAACCGCGCGTTGACAGCATAACGCGCCCCCGCCTAAATTCGCCCGCGACGGTCCCCTCTCCGCAAAGGGAGGGGCCAAGAGGGAATGCGGTGCGGGGACAAATCCCAATTCCGCAGCTGTACCCGCAACTGTAAGCGAAGAGCCGAAGGCCGACAGCCACTGGAATTTTTCCGGGAAGGCGGCGCGAGGCGACGAGGCGCGAGCCAGGAGACCTGCCGTCGAACCTTTAATCCGACCGCCCGGCGGGTGTCCTGGGCAAGGAGCATGATTCTAGTGAAAGCCGACGTCGCCCCGACTGAGCTGGCCGAGGATGTCCGTGATACGGACGGTTCCGACGTCACCGTTGTCGTCTGTTCATCCTGCCGGGACGAAACCGGCTCCGACGCCCGCCCCCGCGCCGGCGAATTTCTGGCTCAAGGCGCCGCGCGCGCCGCGTCCGGTGAAAACATCCGCGTCCGTCAGGTCGAGTGCCTCGGCAACTGCAAGCGCCGCCTCAGCGCCGCTTTGCTGCGCGACGGCTGCTGGAGCTACGTCTTTGGCGACCTGACGCCTGAAAGCGGCCCGGACCTGATTGCCGGCGCCAAGCTTTTCGCGACCGCCACCGACGGCATCCTGCCCTGGCGCGGCCGCCCCGACAGCCTCAAGCGCGGCCTCGTCGCTCGCATTCCCCCTCTTGCCATAGTGAAGGACATTTCATGACCGCCTCCGCGACCCGCGTCCCCTGTACCGTCGTCACCGGCTTTCTCGGTGCCGGCAAGACCACGCTGATCCGCAACATCCTCGAAAACGCCAATGGCAAGCGCCTGGCGCTGATCGTCAACGAATTCGGCGATGTCGGCGTGGACGGCGAAATCCTGAAGAGCTGCGGCATCGAGGCCTGCCCGGAAGAAAACATCGTCGAACTGGCCAATGGTTGCCTGTGCTGCACCGTGGCCGACGATTTCGTGCCGGCGCTGGACGAGATCCTGTCGCGCGAGCCGAAGGTGGACCACATCCTGATCGAGACCTCGGGCCTGGCGCTGCCCAAGCCGCTGGTGCAGGCCTTCCAGTGGCCTTCGGTGAAAAGCCGCGTGACGGTCGACGGCGTCGTGGCCGTCGTGGACGGCGCCGCTCTCGCCGCCGGTCAGGTGGCCTCCGACATGGACGCGCTGCAGGCGCAGCGTGAGGAGGACGAGACCCTCGACCACGACGATCCGGTCGAGGAAGTTTTTCAGGATCAGGTCGCCTGCGCCGACCTCATCATCCTTTCCAAGAGCGACCTGATCGATGCGGACGGCAGCGCCCGCGCCCATGCGACGATCGGCGAGCATCTGTCGCGCGCGGTGAAGGTGGTGCCGAGCGCGCACGGCAAGGTCGATCCGTCGGTGATGCTGGGGCTCGGCCTCGCCGTCGAGGACGACATCGAAAACCGCAAGACGCTGCATGACGGCATGCTCGACCATGAGCACGACGATTTTGACTCCTTCATCGTGGAATTGCCGGCCATCGCAAGCCCCGAGGAACTGGCAAACCGCGTGGCGGCCGCCGCCGAGCAGGAGAACGTGCTGCGCGTGAAGGGTTTCGTCGATGTCGCCGGCAAGCCGATGCGGCTTCTGGTGCAGGCCGTCGGCCCCCGCGTGAACCATTATTACGACCGCGCTTGGACGCCGGCCGAGGAGCGCCGCTCGCGTCTCGTCGTCATCGGGCTGAAAGGCCTGAACCGCGACGCAATCGAACGCATCCTGGCGAACTGAGGCAGCACGCCGGCCATGCACATACTGACCACGACATCCGCCTCGCTCGACGATCTGATCGAGCCGGTCGATCTGCGGCAGACGCCGGCGGATGTCGTGGCGCTGTCCTTTACCGACAGCGATCTGGCCGGGCTGGCGGCGGCGTGGCGGCAGGAGGCGGACACGCTGCCCTCCATGCGGCTGGCAGCACTTCGCGACCTGCGCCACCCGATGTCGGTGGACCTCTGGGTCGACAGCGTGGCCGCCCATGCCAAGGTCATTCTCGTGCGCATCCTCGGCGGCTACGACTGGTGGCGCTATGGCTGCGACCGGCTGGCCGCGATCTGCCGGGACAAGAAAATCCATCTCGCGCTGCTGCCCGGCGAAAGCCACGACGAAGACCAGCGGCTGATAGAATGCTCGACCCTGCCGCGCGAAAAGCTCGACCTGCTGCTCGCCTATTTCCGCGAGGGCGGGCCGCAAAATATGCGCGCGCTGATGCGTCAATTGGCCGGACTTGCCGGTGGACAGGGTGCTGCGGCGGAGCCCGTCGCCGTGCCGAAGGCCGGGTTTTACGAGCCGGGCAAGGGCGTGGTTGAAGCGGCGGCAGCACCGACCGACGCCCCCACCGTCCCGATCCTCTTCTACCGCTCGATGCTGCTGGCAGCCGACGTCGCGCCCATCGATGCGCTGGTCGAGGCGTTGCGCGCGCAGGGCATAGCGCCTGTGCCGATCTTCGTCTCCAGCCTGAAAGACAAAACCTCCCTCGCCTTCGTGGAGAATGCGCTGGCGGACCTGAAACCCGCGGCCATCATCACCGCCACGGCCTTTGCCAGCAGCGCCGAACCGGGCGTGGAGACGCTGTTCGACCGCGCGGGCGCGCCGGTGTTCCAGGTCATCGTCGCCACCACGCGCCGCGACGCCTGGGCGGAAAACCAGCGCGGGCTGGCGCCGGCCGACCTAGCCATGCATGTGGTGATGCCCGAGCTCGACGGGCGCATCCTTGCCGGCGCGATCTCCTTCAAGGCCGAGATGGAGGTGGATAGCGCCCTTGCGTTCAAGGGCCTCGCCAACTGCCCAGAGACCGACCGTGTCGAGCAGGTGGCCGGCCGCATCGCCGCCTTCCTGCGGCTGCAGCGCGAGCCGCGCGCGTCGCGCAAGGTGGCGATCCTGATCCCAGACTATCCGAGCGCGCCCGGCCGCACCGGCTATGCCGTCGGCCTCGACGTGCCCTCCAGCGTGCTCGCCATGCTGCACGACCTTAAGGCCGAAGGCTATCGCGTTGAAGGGATTCCCGAATCGCCGCGCGAGCTGCTCGATCTTCTGGCGCGCCGCGACCACGGTATAAGCCTTGATGACTATGCCCGCCTCGCCGCCGAATTGCCGGCCGAAGCGCGAGCGACAATCGAAGCTGCGTGGGGCGATGCAGAAACCGAGATAGGTACCTGCGAAGCACCCCCCTC
>JAEWHN010000073.1 GCA_023387775.1 Pseudomonadota bacterium
GGCCAGGCCTGCTTCATCGGCTGCCGCGATCACTTCATTGTCGCGGATGGAGCCGCCGGGCTGGATTACGGCGGTGGCGCCGGCGGCGGCGGCGGCCTGGAGGCCGTCCGCGAAGGGGAAGAAGGCGTCCGAGGCGACCACGGAGCCCTTGGTCAGCGACTCGGCCATGCCGGCGGCCTCGGCCGCGTCCAGCGCCTTGCGCGCGGCGATGCGGGAGGAATCGACCCGGCTCATCTGGCCAGCACCGATGCCGACGGTGGCGCCGTCCTTCACATAGACGATGGCGTTCGACTTCACGTGCTTGGCGACCCGGAAGGCAAAGCGCAGGTCTGCCATCTCGCGCTCGGTTGGCGCGCGTTTTGTCACCACCTTCAGCTCGAAATCGTCGACCACCGCATTGTCCCGCGACTGCACCAAGAGGCCGCCGGCCACGGACTTGACCGCCATGCCGGACGCGCGCGGGTCGGGCAGGCCGCCGGTCACCAGCAGGCGCAGGTTCTTCTTGGCAGCGATGATGGCTTGTGCGTCCTCGCTGGCCTCGGGCGCGATGATGACCTCGGTGAAGGTCTTCACGATCTCCTCAGCGGCTTCCCCGTCGAGCAGGCGGTTCACCGCGACGATGCCGCCGAAAGCTGAGACCGGGTCGCAGGCAAGCGCCTTGAGGTAGGCGTCCTTCAGGTTCGTGCCCTCGCCGACGCCGCAAGGGTTGGCGTGCTTGATGATGGCGACCGCCGCGGAAGCCGCCGGGTCGAACTCGCCGACCAGTTCGAAGGCGGCGTCGGTGTCGTTGATGTTGTTGTAGGACAACTGCTTGCCCTGCAGCTGCCTGGCGGTGGCTACGCCGGGGCGCTTTTCGCCGGTGACGTAGAAGCCGGCCTGCTGGTGCGGGTTCTCGCCATAGCGCATGACGTTTTCGAGCTTGCCGCCGAAGGCGCGCCAGGTGGGATGCTCGATGGCCAGTGCGTCGGCGAACCAGCCCGAGATCGCGGCATCATAGGCCGCGGTGCGGGCAAAGGCCTTGGCCGCCAGCTTCTGGCGGAACTCGTAGGAGAGACTGCCGGTGTTCAGCTCAAGCGCATTCAGGACCGGGGCGTAGTCTTCCGGATCGGTGACGATGGCGACATAGGCGTGGTTCTTGGCCGAGGCGCGCACCATGGCCGGGCCACCGATGTCGATGTTCTCGACGATCGAGGCATAGTCGGCACCCGACTGGCGCACTTCCTCGAAGGGGTAGAGGTTCACCACCACGAGGTCGATGGGCTGGATGTTGTGGGCGTGCATGGCTTCGGCATGCTCCGGGTCGTCGCGCACGCCCAGCAGCGCGCCGTGGACCGAAGGGTGCAGCGTCTTCACGCGGCCGTCCATGATCTCGGGGAAACCGGTGAGTTCGGAAACATCCCGCACCGCGATGCCGGCTGCGGCGAGCGCCTTGGCGGTGCCGCCGGTCGACACCAGCTCGACGCCTGCCTTGGCAAGCGCTGCGGCGAAGTCGATCAGGCCGGTCTTGTCGGAGACGGACAGCAGCGCGCGGCGAACGGGAACCAGGTCTGGAGCGGGGATTTTCTTGGAGGCGACGGCCATGGGAGCGGGCCTTTCGGTCTGGTTTGTGGATGCGGGCGGCCTAGCACAGCCACCCCCGAATTCAAACGCCGCAAAGGTAAAATCGCTGCGAGTCGAGCCGCCGGATGCTCTAGCCGTGCTGGTTGGCGCCGCCATGCGCCTGCGAAAGCTGCCAGTGCACCTCGGTCAGCTGCGAGGCCTTGAACGACAGCACGATCTGGCGGCTGCGCCGCGGGCCGCCCACCCCGGCGAAGAAGATCGATTCCTCCACCTGCGGCACGACCTCGTGGCAGGTGAAGATCCACGGGCTGCCGCTGGCCGCGGAAAGCACAAGCTGCCCTTTGTCGCCGCGCAGCAACTCGACGTCCGGATGCAGGTGAAAGCGGATCGTGACGTGGTCGCGGCCATCGTTGAGCGGCCGCGAGCCGTCCTCGCGCAGGAAACGATCCGCGCCGGAAACAAGCGCGCCTTCAGCAGATAGTTGCATTTCGCGCTCGTGACATATGCCGAAGCGCGCCGCGTAGCCGTCGTGGCGGGCCACGAAGCCTTGTGTGCCATAACTGTCTGTGCGCTCGCAGGACACCTGCCGCGGGCCGCCGATCAGCAGCGCGCCGAGCAGGTCGTGGACGCGGGGCGAATGGTTGAAGCGCGCCGACGAGCTGTCGTTCAGGGCGGCAGTCGAGTGGGCGGCGGTTGCGCGCGACAGCGGGCGAAGTTCCTCCGCGCCATAGGCGTCGATGCCGGCATTGACGATGTAGTGTTGGCGGCCGGCCGACATCTCGAAGGACAGGAAGCCGGCATGGGCCTTGTTCGAAACCTCGCTCGGCGGCGGCAGGCCCGTATCGGCGATCACCGTCGTGCGGCCCATCGAAAGCCGCTCGTAGCCGGAATGCGGCGCGTGCAGCAGCGGCGCGCCGGCCGTTTCGTCGTGGCGCATGATGGCGGCGATGCGGTCGTGAATGGTTACGCCCATGCCGTTGAAGCGCGCGAGGCTACCGTCCTGGTGGCGGAAGAAGCGCAGAGCCGGCAGCATGCGTTCGACCGCCCCGATCAGCGCTTCCGGTGGCGCTTCGGCCTGGTTGGCATAGGTCTGGCGCAGCGGCAGCAGGTCGGCCAGCAACTCGAGCACTGCCATCGGGTTGCGCGAGATATGGCCGCCATCCGGCAGTATCTGCCGCTCGAGCTCCGCGGAAAGATTGCGCGTGGCGCTGCGCAGCGCCGACGCCGGCGCAGGCAGGGACAGTGCGGAGAAGGCGAGCGCTATCCGCGCCCGCAGCCTTTCTTCGCCGTCGGGCATCTCGCGCGCCATGGAGCGCAAATAGCGAATTTGCAGCGCCAGCGACCTCAGATAGCTGCGGTAAAAAGGGAACTCCGCCCCCTGCAGCACGACCGAGGAATGCTGCAACCACGCAATGATGCGCCTGGCGGTGATGGCCGGGTCCCATGCGGTGCCGGCAATATGGCCGCCATGCGTGGAGATCCAGTCGCCCACCAGCGCCCGCGCATTGGCTGCGGCCAGCTCAGTGCCTGCGGCGCGCATGTGGCGCAGCCAGCGGAAGCCATGCAGCGACCTGTTCCAGCCGCGATGGGGCACTTCGACGTGGAAGGGCGATTGGCCGCCGGTCTCGACCATATGGCCGGCGAAGGGGAAACGGCCGTAGTAGATTTCCAGCGCAATCTGCTGGTCGGCAAGACGCAGGTCCGGCGGCGCGATCAGTACGCGCTCGGGCGTGCGGCCGGAAAAGCGCCAGCGATAGATCGGGCCCACGCGCAGGCGGAGGCGGGTCTTGCGCCAAAGCTCCTTGGCTAAGAGCGTCCAAAGCTCTGCCGTGTTGCTTGCCGCAATCGACAAAAACCGTCCCTCCAAGGAATGCAATCGAAAAGAGAAAATTTTATCTGATTCAACGCCTGATGCGAAGGCGAATTTAACCACAATCTACAGCTGTGGATAAGTGCTCGCCTTTGTATCACAACCAGAGCGCGTAGTCGTGCCGGTCTCACGTCAGCCGGCGTAGGCGTGCTGCGAAGAAACCATCGAGCCCGGAAAGCTCAGGCTTTCCCATGTCCAGGTCGGCCGGCGTGGTGCGAAGCGCGCCTTGCGGGGTCAGGAAAGCGTCAATTCCGGAGACCTCGCCGGGCTGAACAGGGTCGTTGGCAAGTGACGTCGATCCTGAGAGCAATGCTGTGAGCATCGCCTCACCTTCCAGCGGGTCGAGCGAGCAGTTGGAAAAAACGATGCGGCCGCCGGGCTTCACCATCAAGACGGCTCGGGCAAGAAGACGGCTTTGCAGGTCGGCAAGCTTGGCGATGTCCTCGGGCGTCTTGGCCCAGGGCACGTCGGGGTGGCGGCGCACCGTGCCGGTAGACGAGCAGGGAGCATCCAGAAGAACCGCGTCGAAAAGCTCTTCGGGCTCGAATTTCAGAATGTCCGCATGCACGGTCCGGGCCGAGTAGCCGAGCCGGGCGAGGTTCTGCTCCAGCCGAGCCAGCCGGTTTTTGGAGCTGTCGATGGACGTGACGCGCGCGCCGGCCAAAAGAAGCTGGGCGGTCTTGCCGCCGGGGGCAGCGCAGAGATCAGCAATGTTCTGGCCAGCGACATCGCCGAACAGGCGAGCCGGCAACGCCGCCGCCGCATCCTGCACCCACCATTCGCCGTCGGAAAAGCCGGGCAGGTCCGGCACGTCTGCCGCAAGCCGCTCCACGCGGACGGAGCCGGTAGGCAGCACGATGCCGCCAAGTTTTTCGGCCCAGCCCTCCGGATCGGATTTTACCGTGAAGTCGACGGGTGCCTCGATGCGGTGCATGTCGAGGATGCGAGTGGCGGTTTCAGCGCCATAAGCCGCCACAAGGCGGTCGCGAAACCAGTCAGGCGCGTCCTGCGTGGCGGCAAGCGTGGCCGGAAGCTCGGTCTCCTTGCCGCGCGCGATGGAACGCAGCACCCCATTGACCAGGCCCGAGAAGCGCGCGGTGCGGGGATCGCTCTTGGCGTGGGTGACGGCAAGGTCAACCGCGGCACTGTCGGGAATGTCGAGGAACAGGATCTGCGCGGCCGCCACGTGTAATATATGGGACAATGCGGTGGCATTGGTCGGCAGCGGCCGCTCCAGCCTCGCGGCAATTAGATTTGCAATAGTGCGCCGGTAGCGCAGCGCGGTGACCAGTATGGCGCGAACCAGCGCGCGGTCGCGCATGTCGAGTACGCGAAACTGCGGATGGCCATGATCATGGTCGGTGAGCCCGTCAAGCGAGGTATGGGCGTCGATGACTGCCGCCAGCAGCTTGGCCGCCGCCTTGCGCGCGGCAAGGCCGGGCGTGCCATTGCCGTCCTCGCGTTCGGGAGCTGCCGGTCTTGACGATTTGGGTTTCGCGCGCCGCCGCTCGTCCACCTTCACGACCACGGACCCTTCGGCCCGGTCGGATTGCGTCCCCAAGGCCCGGAATCGGGCTCCGAAGGCTTGGGCGAGCCCCATGGCCCGCCTTCGCCGCGCGGAGCGGTGTCGCGCGGGGCGCTCGGACGAATGTTCACGTCGCGGCTGCTCATGCCGCCGCCCATGCCTTCACGGGCCATTTCCTGGAGCGCAGCTATGCGATTTGCGGTGTCGGGGTGGGTTGAAAACAAATTGTCCATGCGCTCGCCGGAAAGCGGGTTGATGATGAATAGAGGCGCCATCGCGGGATTGCGCTCTGCTTCGGGGTTGTGGATGCGTTCGACGCTGCGGGCGATCTTGTCAAGGGCTGAAGCCAGCCACAGCGGCTGGCCACAGATTTCCGCGCCGCGCCGGTCCGCGGAATATTCGCGCGTGCGGCTGATCGCCATCTGCACCAGCATGGCAGCAAAGGGCGCGACGATGACCGCTACGAGCATGCCCACCATGCCGAGCGGATTGTTGTTTTCGCGATTGCTGCCGCCGCCGAGGAAGAAGGCGAAGTTGGCGAGCATCGAGATGGCGCCGGCCAGCGTGGCGGTGATCGTCATGGTCAGCGTGTCGCGGTTCTGCACATGCGCAAGCTCATGCGCCATCACGCCCGCCACTTCCTCGTGCGAGAGGCGCTCCAAAAGGCCAGTGGTGGCTGCGACCGCCGCGTTCTGCGGGTTGCGCCCGGTGGCGAAGGCATTGGGCTGCGGATTGTCGATGAGATAGACCTTGGGCATGGGCAAGCCCGCCCTTTTCGCCAGTTCGCGCACGATGGCATAGTATTCCGGGGCGCTGCGCTCGTCGACCTCGACGGCATGGTTCATGCTCAGAACCATCTTGTCGGCGTTCCAGTAGCTGAACAGGTTGGTTGCCGCCGCGATCAGGAAGGCGATCATCATGCCGTTTGCGCCGCCGATCAGATAGCCCACGGCCATGAACAGCGCGGTCATGAAGGCCAACAGCATTGCGGTGCGAATGAGGTTCATTCGTGGTCTCCAGTTTGGGCCGCTGGAACGGGTCGATCCCCGGTCCATATTTGGCTATATGATGGGTAGCAACTCGTCAGGTTTCAATCACATCGCCAGGAGTTTCCATGGCTGAGCAACTCGCAAATGGGGCCGAAATGGAGGCCGCCGAAGCCACGCCCGAACCCAAAAAACTGACGCCGGCCGCCGAGCGGGCATTGCAGGAAGCCGAGGCGCGGCGAAAGGCCTATCTCGAGCAGGAGGCGGCACTGCCGCGCGAGCTGGGCGGGCGCGGCGGCAAGGAAC
>JAEWHN010000089.1 GCA_023387775.1 Pseudomonadota bacterium
ACCCTCGGCATCGCCCGCACCTTCCAGCATGGCGAGCTGTTCCCCCACATGAGCGTGATCGACAACCTCATGGTGGCCCGCCACGCGCGCTTTCGCAGCCACACGCTGGCGGAGATCGTGTTCTCGCCCGGCGTGCGCCGCGAGGAGGCCCGGCACCGCCGTCGGGTCGAGGAAGTGATCGAGTTCGTGGAGCTTGAGCGGCATCGGCACCGGCCGGTGGACGGCCTGCCCTATGGGCTGCAGAAGATCGTCGGCTTCGCGCGTGCACTGGCGATGGAGCCGACGGTGCTGCTGCTGGACGAACCGTCGGCCGGCCTCAACCGCGAGGAGCGGGAGGACCTGGCGCGCTACATCCTGCGCATGCGGCACGAGCTCGGCATCGCGATGGTCTGGGTGGAGCACGACATGCAGATGGTCGCCGACCTGGCGGATCGCATCGTCGTGCTGGAGGGCGGGCGCCCGCTGGCTGCGGGCGCCCCGGACGACGTGCTGGGCGACCCGCGGGTGATCCGCGCCTACCTCGGCAGCGCCGCGCCGGTGCCCGGCGAACCCTGATGTGTGCCCCTAGGGCCGAGCTACGCTCGGCCCGCCCCCCGAGGGGGTCAAGGAAACTTGGGGCGGCCCGGCGCTTCCTTGAAAAACGCCTCCACCAGCTTCACCCAATAGCTGGCGCCGATCGGCAACAGGGCGTCGTTGAAGTCGTAGTTGGGATTGTGCAGCTCGCACGGCCCCATGCCGTGGTAGGTGGCCTCGCGGTGCCCGCCGTCGCCGTTGCCGATGAAGAGGTAGGTACCCGGCACCTTCTCGAGGTAGAACGAGAAGTCCTCGGCGCCGCCCACCGGCGGCGTGTCCCGGATCACGCGGTCGGCGCCGAAGGCCACCTGCGCCACTCGGGCGGCGAAGTCGGTCTGCTCGTCGTGGTTCACCAGCGGCGGGTAGGCGCGATAGAAGTCCAGCTCGCCCGAGCCGCCGTACACCTGCGGCAGCGTCTCGGCGATTTGCCGGATGCGCGCCTCCATCAGGTCTAGAACCTCGGTGCTGAAGGTGCGCACCGTGCCACGGAGCACCGCTTCATGCGGGATGACGTTGTAGGCATCGCCGGCATGGATCTGGGTGATCGAGAGCACCGCGCTGTCGATCGGGGACTTGCTGCGCGAGATCACGGTCTGCAGGACGCCCACCATCTCGGCGGCGATCACGATGCTGTCGACCGACTTCTGTGGCATCGCCGCATGGCCGCCGGTGCCGCGCACCGTGATGTCGAAGCGGTTGCTCGAGGCCATCATCGCCCCCTTGCGGAAGGCGAAGGTGCCCGCCGGCAGGCCCGGCATGTTGTGCATGCCGTGGATCTCGTCGCAGGGGAAGCGATCGAAGAGGCCGTCCTCGATCATCGCCCGCGCGCCGGCGTTCCCGCCCTCTTCCGCCGGCTGGAAGATGAAGTTCACTACGCCGTCGAAGTGGCGGTGCTTCGCGAGGTACTGCGCCGCCCCGAGCAGCATGGTGGTGTGCCCATCGTGGCCGCAGCCGTGCATGCGCCCCTCGTGACGCGAGGCATGGGCGGAGCGGTTGTGCTCCGGCATGGGCAGCGCGTCCATGTCGGCGCGCAGGCCGATCGAACGGCCGCGACCGGAGGGTCTAGGAGCCCGTCGGAGTATGGGTTGTCCGACCGGCTAAGATCAGGTCTTCAGCGTAGCGCATGGGACGGGCCCTCCGATGAGCAGATTCGTTCAGATTGACCGGGACACGGCGTACCTGCTGCCACCGTCGGTGCAGGATTGGCTGCCGGAGGATCACCTGGCGCGGTTCGTCGTGGAGACGGTCGAGCAACTGGACCTTTCGGCGCTGGAGCGGCAGTACGCCGGCCGCGGCATGGCGGCCTATCCGCCGACGATGCTGCTGTCGCTGTTGTTCTACGGCTATGCCACGGGTGAGTTCTCGAGCCGTCGCATCGAGCGAGCCACCTACGATTCGGTGGCGTTTCGCTACATCGCAGCGAACACGCACCCGGACCACGACACGATCGCGGCGTTTCGCAAGCGGTTTGTGCCCGAGTTGAAGGTGCTGTTCGTGCAGATTCTGCAGGTGGCCCGAGCCCTGAAGCTGCTCAAGGTAGGTAACGTGAGCCTGGACGGCACCAAGATCAAGGCCAATGCGAGCCGGCACCGCGCGCTCAGCTACGGCCATGCCAAGCGGATCGAGGCGCAGCTCGTTGCCGAGGTCGAGCAGTTGCTGCGGTTGGCCGCGCGGGCCGACCAACAGGATCGGCCCGACGGGTTGGATGTCCCGGCCGAGATCGCGCGGCGCGAGGCTCGCTTGGAGGCGATTCGCCAAGCCAAGGCCGAGATCGAGGCGCGTGCGCAGCAGCGCCAGGCCGAAGAGCAGCAAGCCTACGAGGCGAAGCTGGCCGCGCGCGTCGAGCGCGAGAAGAAGGCGGGCAAGAAGTTCGGAGGCAAGCCCCCGCAACCGCCCAGCGGCGGGATCCGGGATTCCGACCAGGTGAGCCTGACCGATGGCGAGTCGCGGATCATGAAGGCCAGCGGCGGCGGCTTCGAGCAGGCGTATAACGCGCAGGCGCTCACCGAAGTCGAGTCCAAGCTGATCGTGGGCGCCTTCGTTGCGCAGAAGACCAACGATTACGAGCAGCTTGAGCCGGCACTGGGCAGCCTGAAGCGGCTGCCCCGGGCGCTGGGTCGGCCCAAGCACCTCTTGGCCGACACGGGCTACTGCAGCGCGGCTAACGTGCAGAGTTGCGAAGCGGCCGGGCTCACGCCGCTGATCGCGCTCAAGCGCGGCAAGCACCATCAGCCATTGCTCGAACGCTTTGCCCCTGCCCCGAGCGAGCCGCCGGCCAATGACCCGATGCAGCGGCTGCGCCATCGACTCGCTACTCCAGACGGCAAACAGTTGTACGCCCGGCGCAAGACCACCAGCGAGCCGGTGTTCGGGGTGATCAAGCACGCCATGGGGTTCCGACAGTTCCTGTTGCGCGGGCTCGCGGCCGTCGAAGGCGAATGGAACCTGGTCAGCATTGCCTGGAACCTGCGACGGATGCACGTCTTGAGGTTCTCCGGATGAGGATCCGAGGTATGAATCGGGTGCAGCGGCTCGCCGGCGCACCGAATCCGACACCTTCCACCCCGCAATAGCTCTTACGGACACCAATCTCATGCGCACGAGCGTTACCAAACTCATTCAGTCAGCCGTCAGAGGCCTTACTCCGACGGGCTCCTAGTGTTGCCGGCGCCGTTGCCGCGCAGCACGCCGACCACACCGGTCTTGCCGAGGCCGCGATGGACCTCGATGCCGAACTGCTCGAGCTGCTCGGCGACCAGGGCCGCGGTTCGCGTCTCGGTGTAGGCAAGCTCGGGGTGGGCGTGGATGTCCCGGCGCAGGGCGGAGAGCTCGGCCTGTTCCTGTTCGATGTCGGCGATCACGGTCATGATGTGGTTAGGCCACTCCCGGTAGTAGTCAACGTTCTCGACTTCCGCCGACCCGGCTTCGGGCCTGCGATGCTCGTTCGACTGTACTTCGCCGGCTCGCAACGGTCAGCGCCTCTCAGCATAAGCTTCTCCATATCTCCGGAACTCTGCGGCAGTTGATGAGAACCCACGGCGCCGTGACGCATTGGCGGCCGGGTCAACTGTCCGCTGAAGCAACCTGCTATACCAGATAGCTGCATCTTACTGGCGAAGTCTTTGCCTGAGGTCCACCACGGGCCGATGCGTCAACTCCTACGTCCTCAATCCAGCCTCTGAGCCCAGTAGATGCGACGGCCCCAGCGAGTTGGTCGTGGCAGTGGGGCGCGAGGGTAAAGCGACTGGGCGGCCGATCGATCCGACGCGGCGGCCCCCTGCGGCAGGGCTGGCAGGAGTGCGCCGGCGAGTTCCGAATGGTGTGCCTGGCGCTCAACTTGCGGCGAATGGCTAGACAGTCGCACCAGCTATGCTCGTTCGAAGGTTACTTTGTACGTGCACAGACGCCGGCGATCGACGCCCCCAATGCCACCGGCGCACGCTCTGCCGGCGTGATCAGAGCAAGCGCGACAGCACCATCACCAGCCCGGGCCAGCGCGTTCTCCAGCGTCCTCACCATCCGCTCGCTGTTCTGCAGCTTGTCGAGTCCGAACAGGCCGATCCGGAAGATCCGGAAATCGGCCGGCGAGCCGCGCTCCCCAGTGCGGCCGGCCGTCTACGTCGGCCGCGCGTTCCTCCTCGGCGCGATGTGGGAGGCCGGCGCCACCCTCGCCCTCGACATCCTGTGCCAGGAGCTGGACTTCACGATGGGCTTCTGGGGGTTGCGCGACATCAAGAAGCTCGATCGCGGCATTCTCGTGCCGGGAACGGATCCCGAGGGTGGTGAAGGGTGAAGGGGTTCATCGCGGGACGGCGGTGAGGATGCCGCGCGGGATCTCGATGGGCGGGCGGGCAGCCGGGCAGCGGCGTGCTTTCCGGTACAGGCATCAGACCTACGCCATGGGACCGGTTCGCAGTCATGTGGACGATGGCGAAGCAGCGCCGACGCTGAGACCGTGCGGGCAAGCCCCCGCGCAGGTTTCGCATGCACGTCGCAGCAACTCGGCCGTCGACAGGCGAGCGCCGTTGCTTGCCCGATGGTGTCCCCGTCCGCTACGAGCGCCACCGCCCGGAGCAGACGGCGCTGTATTACCTGGTCCGGCAGCACGCGGCCACATTCTTCGCGCATACCGAAGCCAGTATCGGATCGGCGCTGCCGAGGTTTGTCAAGGACGAGTTCGACGCCTTCCTCGAGTGCGGCATCCCGGGGCATGGGCTCCTGAGGCTGCGCTGCGGGCAGTGCGGCCACGACAGACTGCTGGCCTTCAGCTGCAAGCGCCGTGGATTCTGCCCGTCGTGCGCTGCGCGGCGCATGTCGCAGACCGCCGCGCACCTGGTCGACCACGTCATCCCGCACGTGCCGGTGCGGCAGTGGGTGCTATCGCTGCCGATCCCGTTGCGCGTGCTGCTGGCCGCCCGGCCCGAGTTGGTCACGTTGGTGCTGCAGGTGGTGCAGCGCGGGATCACGCGCCACTTGCAGGCCGATGCCGGCCTGCGCGCCAACGAGGGTCAGGGCGGCGCCGTCACGCTGATCCAGCGTTTCGGATCCGCGGCCAACCTCAACATCCACCTGCACTGCCTGGTGCTGGACGGCGTGTACCGCTGCAGCGCCGATGGCGCGCCCAACTCCGCTGAGGCCGATTTCGACCTGGGCATGAAGGTGAACCTGGATGGCGCCCGGCTGCTGCTGGATGCCTGCCGGCGCGTCGGCCACCAGCCGCGGCTGCTGTTCAGCAGCTCGATCGCGGTCCTCGGGGGCGATCTGCCGCCGGTGCACCGATGCCACCACGCCGACGCCGCAGGGCTCGTACGGCACGCAGAAACTGATCGGCGAACTGCTGGTGCAGGATTACACCCGCAAGGGCTACATCGATGGCCGCAGCGTCCGCGTGCCGACGCGACGGTCCGGCCGGGCAAGCCCAATGGCGCCGCGTCCGGCTTCGCGTCGGGCATCATCCGCGAGCCGCTGGCCGGCATCGACGCGATCCTGCCGGTGCCCGACGAGACCGCAATGTGGGTCGCGTCGCCCCGCGCGATCGTCGCGATGTTCCTGCATGCGCTGGCACTGTCGCCCACCGAACTCCGGCTGGCACCGCAGCCTGAACCTGCCGGGCTTCGTGGTCACGATGACCGAAGCGTTGGACACGCTGAAGGCGATCGGCGGCGATGCCGCGCTGGCCCACGTCAAGCGTCAGCCCGACGCCGCGGTTCAACGCCTGGTGTCGACCTGGGCGGCCCGTTTCGATACCGCGCGGGGCCCGGTCGCTGGGTTTCGTCGCCGAACAGGACTTCGGCCAGATCGTTCGGGCCTATGTCGTGGACAACCGCGGCGCCGTCAGGGCTGCCAGTCCGGTTCTAGGAGGCAGTCGGACTCAGCCTGTCTGGCGGATCACCTCGGCCAGTTGCCGGATCCCCGGTTCGATCTGCGCTTCGGTGATCGCGGAGTAGCCGAGCCGGAAATGCCGGCGACAGGCCGGCCCCGGACGGTCGAAGAAGATCGAACCCGGTTCGATGATGACCCCCTGGGCCAGCGCGGCCGGCGCGAGTCGATCCGCATCGAGTGACGGCGGGCCTTCGATCCAGGCGGCAGACCCCCCGAGCGACGGCGTGACCCGGCACTCGGGCAGGTGGCGGCCGAGTGCCTCGGCGAGCACGGCGCGGCGCGCGCCGTAGATGGTGTTCAGGCGGCGCAGGAAGGCGTCGTGAAAGCCCTGGGCGATGAACAGACCGGTGACATGGGTTGTGTTTCCCGGGGCATGGCGCATGATCAGCCGGCGCAGCCGGCGCAGTTCGCGGATCAGTTCCGCCGGGCCGACCACGAAGCCGAGCCGCAGGCTGTGGGCCAGCGTTTTCGACAGGCTGCCGATATAGATCACGCGGCCGTCGGTATCCAGACTCTTGAGCGCCGGCAACGGCCGGCCGGAAAAATTCAGTTCGCTCTCGTGGTCGTCCTCGAACAGCACGATGTCTTTGCGGTGGGCCTGCTCGAGCAGCCGTTGCCGGCGCTCGAGCGGCATCGTCACCGTGGTCGGGCACTGGTGGCTGGGCGTGACGAAGACATAGTCGCAACCCGCCAGCCGGCGGGTCGGCTTCAGGCCGTGCTGGTCCACCGGCAGCGCGACCACCTGGCCAACGCGCAGCGAGACATTGTTGCGGGTATCCGGGTAGCCAGGGTCTTCGACGCCGACCACGGTCTTGCGATCGAAGAGCACGTTGGCCAGCAGGTAGGTCGCCATCTGGGCACCGGCCGTGACCAGGATCTCGTCGGCAGATGCGACGATGCCGCGCGATGGCAACAGCCGCTGCTGGATCTGCGCGAGCAGCAGCGTCGATTCGCCATCGATCAGATCCTGGGACCAGACCTTCACGGCCGGCGGCAGCAACGATTGCCGGACGCAGGCCCGCCAGTCTCGTGCCGGCATCAGGCTGGCATCGAACTGGCCGTAGATGAACGGATACGGATAGCTCTGCCAGTTGGTCGGCTTGACGATATTGCGCTGCTGCGCCAGCGCGCGGGCGACGATCCGGCGCCGCCAGTTCAACGGATTCCTGGCCGCCTCGCCACGCGGCGCGCTGCCGGCATGGGCGAGCAGCGCATCGTAGCTGACATAGAGCCCGCTGCGCGGCCGGGCGACCAGAAAACCGCGCCCGACCAGCGCCTGCATCGCCAGCGTCACGCTGGTGCGCGAGATGCCCAGTTCGCGAGCCAGGATCCGGCTCGGTGGCATCGGCGCGCCGGTCGGCACCAGGCCGCTGAGGATGGCGTGCACGATCATCTCGCGAACCTGCCCCTGCAAGGTGCTGCTGGCATTGCGAAAGCGGGGAAACAGTTGCCGCCAGATCTGGGCGACGTCCTGGGCAGTACGCATCGTTTCTCTATTCTGGACTGAAAGGTAGTTCTTTCTGGAACTATACCGCCGCTGGAATGGTCGTCTATGATCTGCTCGCGATGTGGGCCCGGCGCCGGCTTGCGGCCACTGCCGGCCCTGCGCCCGTTCGAAACTTTCCACGACGCTGCCCGATGTCGACCGAATACCTGAAGTCCGCCGTTCCGCGCACCCCGGCGCAGGATGACGCCACCGTCCGCACGGTCGCCGACATCCTGGCCGCCGTGGCCAGTGGTCGGGAGGCCGCCGCCCAGCGCTATGCCAGGGAGCTGGACGGCCATACCGGCGAGATCGTCATCGGTGCCCCGGCCCTGCAGGCGGCCTCGGGGCAGCTCAGCCAGGGCGTGCGCGACGACATTGCCTTCGCCCACGCCCGTGTGCGCGACTTCGCCCAGCGTCAGCGCGACGCACTGCTCGAATTCTCGGCCGAGGACGTGGACGGCCTGGTCACCGGCCAGAAGCTGGTGCCAGTCAATACCGCCGGTTGCTATGTGCCGGGCGGGCGCTACGCCCATGCCGCTTCGGCCATCATGAGTGTCTGCACCGCCCGCACCGCCGGTGTCGGCCACATCGTGGCCACCACGCCGGCCGCGCGGGACCAGGGCGTGCATCCTGCCATCCTTCACGCGCTGCGAATCTCCGGTGCCGACACGGTGCTGGCCCTGGGTGGCGCCCAGGGCATCGGCGCGCTGGCCCTCGGCCTTTTCTCCGGCCGCCCGGCCGATGTGGTGGTCGGTCCCGGCAACCGCTTCGTGGCCGAAGCGAAGCGTCAGGTTTTCGGCCGGGTGGGCATCGACGTCATCGCCGGTCCGACCGAGTCGGCCATCATCGCCGATGACTCCGCCGATCCCGATTTCGTCGCCGCCGACCTGATCGGGCAGGCCGAGCACGGCGTCGACTCGCCGGTGTGGTTGTTCACCACGTCGCGGTCTCTGGCCGAGGCGGTGCTGCGCCGGGTACCGATGCTGATCGCGTCGCTGCCGGCGTCGGCCCGGCTGGCCGCGACCCAGGCCTGGCACGAATGTGCGGAGATCGTGCTCTGCGATTCGCGCGAAGCCGCTTGCGAGGTCAGCGACCGCTATGCGCCCGAGCATCTGCAGGTCATGGCGCGCGATCTGGACTGGTGGCTGGCGAAGCTGACCAACTATGGCTCGCTGTTTCTCGGTGAGGAGACGACGGTAGCCTTCGGCGACAAGTGCGCGGGTCCGAATCACATCCTGCCGACCCAGGGGGCCGCGCGCTATACCGGCGGCCTCAGCGTCGGGAAGTTCATCAAGACCCTGACCTGGCAGCGGATGACCCGGGCCGGCGACCGGACCGTCGCGCCGGTGGCGGCCCGCATCTCGCGCCTCGAGGGGATGGAAGGCCATGCAAGGACGGCGGACCTGCGGCTGCGCAAGTACTACCCGGCCGAGGCCTTCGATCTCGGCACGCCGCTGTCGGAGCACTCATGAGCAGCGACCGGCGGGCGCCCGCAAGGGCTCATGGGGGGCGGGTCGCTGGTGGGCGGGTCGCCCTTGCCAGCTTCGCCTACGAGGGCAACAGCTTCGCACTGCGCCGCGACGGTCACGACGATTTCGCGCGTTCGCTGCTGGTCGACGGCCAGGCCGTGATCGAGCGCTCGGCAGGACGACAGACGGCGCTCGGTGGCGCGCTGGCGGTACTGGCACGGGCCGGCCTGACGCCGGTACCGTTGCTGGCGGCCAAGGGGGTGTCCGGGGGCGGCGTCGTCGAGTCCTTCTATCAGGACACCTGTCGTCGGCTGCTGGCGGCGCTCCGCGCGGCGCTGCCGCTGGATGGTGTCTATCTGGCCCTGCATGGCGCGATGATCTGCGATGGCCGCGCCGATCCGGAAGGTGAACTGCTCGCCGCGGTCCGGTCGATCGTCGGGCCGAACGTGCCGGTCTCGGCCAGTCTCGATCTGCATGCCCATGTCACGCCCGCGATGGTGGCGCAGGCGGACATCCTGGTCGGCTACGAGACCTACCCGCATCTGGACGCCTGCACCACCGGCGAGCGGGCCGCACGCCTGCTGGTCGACACGATTGACGGCAGGATCAGGCCGGTGATGCGGCTGCGGCGGATACAGGCGATCCTGCCGGTGCTGGGCGGCGCGACCGATGGCGACGGTCCGATGGCGGCGGTCGCCCGCGAGGCCCGCGAGGCCGAGGTCACCGGCGAAGCCCTGAGCGTCAGCTACTTTCCAGTCCAGCCATGGCTCGATTTCCCGGATGTCGGCATTGCCGGTCTGGCCATCGCGGACGGTGATGCGGACGCCGCCGCTCGGGTGGCAACGCGGATCGTCGAAGGCATGTGGCAACGTCGCCGCCAGTTCGATCTGCCGTTGCACGAAGCGGGTCAAGCGGTCCGCCTGGCCTTGTCGATGCCGGCCCCGACCGTGCTGCTGGTCGACGCGACCGACAGTGTCGGCGGTGGCGCCAGCGGCGATTCGCCGATCGTGCTGAAGGCATTGCTGGCCGATGCAGCGGCCGTCGATGCGGCGATCAGCCTGGTCGACGCGCCGGCCGCCGACCAGGCCCATCGCGCCGGTGTCGGTGCAACCCTGACCGTCGCGCTGGGTGCGACGCTCGATGCGCGCCATCACCGGCCGGTCACGGTCACCGCGGTCGTCGAGCGTCTCGGCGATGGCCGCTTCGTCTACAGCGGCGGCCCCGGCAAGGGGCTGCCGGCCGAGATGGGGCCGAGTGCGGTGCTGCGCGTCGGCCGGCTGCGGATCGTCGTGGTCAGTTTCCCGTTCTACGAATTCGCCGACGAGCACTACGCGAGCCTGGGCATCGACATCCGGACGATGAAGCTGGTCTCGTTCAAGAACCTGATGAATTACCGCACCCAGCTCTCGCCCGAGGTCGATCACCTGATCATCGAGGGCCCGGGGGCGACGCCGCCGCGCCTCGACCAGGCACCCTGGCAGAACAAGCCGCGGCCATTCTGGCCATGCGATGACAGCCCGGATCCGCCCTTCATGGACTGATCCGGACGACGCCTGACACGGCCCCCGCCGACCGGGGGGTCGGGACTTTGAAACGCCCTTGCCACGGAGAGACACAATGGTGGATCGCAGAAGCTTCCTGAAAGGTGCCGCAGCCGCGTCTGTCGTGCCCCTTGCCCCGATCATCAATGCGCAGTCGGCGCGGGTGCTGCGCTACGTGCCCAGCAGCAACCTGACCGTGCTGGATCCGGTCTTCACCCCGGCCGCCGTGTCGATCACGCATGGCTACTGCGTGTTCGACACGCTCTATGGCGTCGACGAGAAGCTGCAGCCCAAGCCGCAGATGGCGGCCGGCGCCAATGTGTCCCAGGACCAGCTGCAGTGGACAATCACGCTGCGCGACGGCCTGCGCTTTCACGATGGCGAGCCGGTGCTGGCCCGCGATTGCGTCGCCAGCCTGATACGCTGGGCCGCGCGCGACACCTTCGGCCAGACATTGGGCAGCGCGGTCGCCGAGTGGAGCGCCGCCGATGACAAGACGATCAGGATCCAGCTGAAACGGCCCTTCGGCCAGCTGCTGCATGCGATCGGCAAGCCGCACTCGTCGCCGGCGATGATCATGCCGGAACGGATCGCGGCCACCGACCCGTCCAAGCCGGTCACCGAGATGATCGGCTCGGGTCCGTATCGCTTCCTGCCGAAGGAGTATGTGTCCGGCGACCGGGTGGCCTACGAGCGCTTCGCCGACTACCGGCCGCGCGAAGGGGCGCCGAGCTGGACCTCCGGCGGCAAGGTGACCCACTTCGATCGCCTCGAATGGCATGTCATCCCCGATCAGGCCACCGCGTCCGCGGCGCTGCAGGCCGGCGAGGTCGATTGGGTCGAGTCCGTCATCCCCGACCTGCTGCCGATTCTTCGGCGCAACAAGCAGGTCAAGGTGTTCCGGCGTGATCCGCTGGGCCTGACGTCGATGCTGCGCTTCAATCACCAGATCGCCCCGTTCAATAACGTCAAGCTGCGCCAGGCGGTGCTCGCCGCGGTCGAACAGGAACCGTTCATGCAGTCGATCACCGACGGATCGAAGGGGTCGTGGCGGCAGTGCCTGTCGATGTTCCCCTGCGGCATGCCGGGGGTCACCGAGGTGGGCAAGGACAGCTTGAGTCCGCCGCGCGACCTGACCAAGGCGCGGGCGATGATCCAGGCGGCGGGCTACAAGGGCGAGAAGATCGTCATCATCAATCCGACTGACCAGCCAAACCTCCATCCGCACGGCTTGCTGATGGCCGATCTGCTCAAGCGGCTGGGCATGAACGTCGAACTTCAGGACACCGACTGGGGCACCGTGGTGCAGCGGCGGGTGTCGCGCAAGCCGGTGGAAGAGGGCGGCTGGAATCTAGCTGCCACCAACTGGCCCAGCATCTCGATCGCGAACCCGGCCACCAACGCCACCATTCGCGGCCAGGGCGAGCGCGGCTGGTGGGGCTGGTTCGCGGATTCCGAGATCGAGTCGATGACCGAGCAGTGGCTGGCCGCGGAATCCGAGGCCCGTGCCCAGGCCTTGTTCGACGCGATCAACCGGCGCGCGCTCGAGCAGGTGCCGATCATCCCGGTCGGCCAGTTCTTCAGCCAGGCGGCCCATCGCGCGAACCTGCAAGGCATCCTGGAAGGTTCGGCCGCATTCTTCTGGAACGTGCGGCGCGCCTGAGCCCGCGGCCGATCCGGGTGACCTGAGCCATGCTGTTCTATGTCGTCCGTCGCGTGCTGTCCACGATCCCCGTGATGATCATGGTCACGCTGTTCGTGTTCAGCCTGCTGTACTTCGCGGCGGGCGATCCGGCGGCGATCATCGCCGGCGATCAGGCCACGAACGAGGATATCGAGCGGATTCGCGAACAGCTCGGCCTGCATCGCAGTTTCCCGGTCCGCTTCGCGGACTGGGTCGGCGGCCTGCTACAGGGCGACCTCGGGACGTCGATCTTCACCGGCCTGCCGGTGGCCTCGATGATCGCGCAACGCGTCGAGCCGACCCTGTCGCTGATGATCGTCACGTTGTTGTTGTCGACCGTCGTGGCAGTGCCGCTCGGCATCATCGCGGCATGGTGGCGCGGCTCGATCATCGATCGGCTGGTGATGCTGCTGGCGGTGGTCGGCTTCTCGGTACCGGTCTTCGTCATCGGCTACCTGCTGGCCTGGATGTTCGCGCTGACGCTCGACTGGCTGCCGGTACAGGGCTATGTGCCGCTCGCCGACGGCCTCGGCGCCTGGTTGCGGAACCTGATCCTGCCGGCGATCGCGTTATCGACGTTCTACATCGCGCTGATCGCGCGAATCACCCGCTCGGTGATGCTCGAGGTGCTGCAACAGGATTACATCCGCACCGCTCGGGCGAAGGGGGCTTCGGCGCCAAGCATCCTGTTCACGCATGGCCTGCGCAATGCGGCCGTGCCGGTCGTCACCGTGATCGGCATCGGCATCGCGCTGCTGATCAGTGGTGCGGTGGTGACCGAGAGCGTATTCGCGATCCCCGGCCTGGGTCGACTGACTGTCGACTCGATCCTGCGGCGCGACTATCCGGTCATCCAGGGGCTGATCCTGCTGTTCAGCCTGGCCTACGTGCTGATCAACCTGCTGGTCGATCTCAGCTACACCCTGTTCGACCCGAGGATCCGGTATTGAAGCCAGAACCGGTCATCGTTGAAGGCTACGCCGCCGCGCCGGCCCTGCCGCCACTGATCCCGCCGCGCCCACAGCGTCACCCGGCACTGGCTTTCGCGCTGCGTCATCCGACGCTGGTGATCGGCCTGGCGTTGCTGGGCCTGATGGCGCTGGTCGCGGTCCTCGCACCCATCCTCTGGACCAAGGACCCGCTCGCGCTGGCGCCCCATCTGCGCACCCGGCCGCCGTCGGCCACGGCCTGGTTCGGCACCGACACCATCGGTCGCGATCTCTACTCGCGGGTTCTGTACGGGGCCCGGGTCTCGCTGATCGTCGGCTTCGGGGTCGCGATCCTGGCCACCAGCGTCGGTCTGTTGATCGGGGTCATCGCCGGCTTTATGCGCCGGATCGACAACGTCGTCATGCGGGTGATGGACGGCATGATGGCGATCCCGCCGATCCTGCTCGCCATCGCGTTGATGACGCTATCGCGCGGGTCGGTCGGCAACGTGATCTTCGCGATCACGGTGGCCGAGATTCCGCGGGTCGCGCGGCTGGCCCGCGGCATCGTGTTGTCGCTGCGCGAGCAGCCCTATATCGACGCGGCGATCGTGTCCGGCACGCCGACCTGGAAGATCATCGGCCGCCATGTGCTGCCCAATACCTTCTCGCCGCTGCTGGTGCAGGCCACGTACATCTGCGCCAGCGCGATGATCACCGAGGCGATCCTGTCTTTCATCGGTGCCGGGACGCCGTCGATGATCCCGTCCTGGGGCAACATCATGGCGGAGGGCCGTGCCCTCTGGCAGGCGCGTCCGCATGTGATCTTCTTTCCGGCCCTTTTCCTGTCGCTGACCGTGCTGTCGGTCAACCTGGTCGGTGACGGCCTCCAGGATGTACTCGATCCACGGCTGGCCAGGCGGGACTGAATGACCATGACCGAAGCCAGCCAACATCGTCATTCAGCCGGGCCGCTGCTCGAGATCAACGATCTGCGCGTCCACTTCGAAACCGGCAACGGCGTCAATCGCGCGGTCGAGGGCCTGTCGCTGCAGGTCGGCGCCGGCGAAGCCGTGGCCATCGTCGGCGAATCCGGCTGCGGGAAGTCGGTCACCTCGATGTCGATCCTGCGGCTGGTCCCGTCGCCGCCGGCGCAGTTCTCCGGTTCGATCCGCTTCAAGGGGCGCGAGTTGCTGACCGCCTCCGAAGCGAGTATGCGCGCCATCCGTGGCGCCGAGATTGGCATCATCTTCCAGGAGCCAATGACGTCGCTGAACCCGGTTTTCACCGTCGGTGTCCAGATCGCCGAGGCGCTGCGCCTGCATCAGGGGGCCTCGCGGCGCGAAGGGCTCGTCAAGGCCGTCGAGCTGCTGACGCTGGTCGGTATTCCGTCGCCGGAGCGACGCTGCAACGAGTACCCGCATCAATTGTCCGGCGGTATGCGCCAGCGGGTGATGATCGCGATGGCGCTGGCCTGCTCGCCGGCGCTGCTCATCGCCGATGAGCCGACCACCGCGCTGGATGTGACCATCCAGGCGCAGATTCTCGAACTGCTGGGCGAGCTGAAGCGACAGACCGGTGCCGCGATCCTGCTGATCACCCACGATCTCGGCGTGGTGGCCGAGTTCGCCGAGCGGGTCATCGTCATGTACGCCGGGCGCAAGGTCGAGGAAGCGACGGTGGACAAGCTGTTCGCCTGCCCGATGCATCCGTACACCATCGGCCTGCTGGGCGCGGTACCCAAGCTCGGCGAGTCATTGAAGACCGATGATCCACCGCCACTCAACGAGATTCCAGGGCAGGTGCCCGACCTGCGCAAGCCGGTCGACGGCTGTGTCTTCGCGCCGCGCTGCGGTCGCGCCCAGGCGGTCTGCCGACGGGTCGCGCCGGCCCTGGTCGAGAAGGCGAACGGCCATGTCGTCGCCTGTCATCTCAGCACGGCGCCGGCGCCCGGCACGCTGGCCGAGGTGACGGCATGACGACGCCGGTGCCGCTGCTCGACGTCCGCGACCTGACCATGCATTTTCCGATCGGCCGGGGCTGGTTCGGCAAGACCCGGCGGCGGGTTCGCGCGGTCGACGGCCTGTCGTTCACCGTGGATCGCGGCGAGACCGTCGCGCTGGTCGGCGAGTCGGGCTGTGGGAAATCAACCGTCGGGCGCTGCCTGGTCCGTCTGCTGCAACCGACTTCCGGCCAGATCCGTTTCGATGGGGTCGGCATCGAGAACCTGTCCGAAGCGCGGATGCGCGCCATGCGGCGCCGGGTCGGGCTGGTCTTCCAGGATCCTTTCAGCAGCCTCAATCCGCGGATGCGGGTGCGCGAACTGATCGGCGAGCCGATCCGCAACTTCGAGCCCGGGTTGTCGGTCGCCGAGCGGGAGGCCCGCCTGGAGGCGTTGCTCGACACGGTGCGCCTGCCCTGCACGGCGCTCGGCCGCTGGCCGCACGAGTTTTCGGGCGGACAACGCCAGCGTATCGGCATTGCCCGGGCACTGGCCGGCAAGCCGGATCTGCTGATCTGCGACGAGGCCGTCTCGGCCCTCGACGTTTCGGTCAAGGCGCAGATCGTCAACCTGCTGCGCGAACTGCAGCGCAGCCTCGGTCTGGCGGTGCTGTTCATCAGCCATGACCTGGCCATCGTCGAGCAGATGACGCATCGGGTCGCCGTCATGTACCTGGGCAAGATCGTCGAGATCGCCCCGCGCCGGGCTGCCTTTGCCCAACCCTTCCATCCCTATACGGTGTCGCTGCTGTCCGCGGTGCCGGTGCCGGTGCCGGGCGGCCGTGGCGAGCGGATCGTATTGCGTGGGGATGTGCCAAGTCCGATCGATCCGCCGTCCGGTTGCCGCTTCCACACCCGCTGTCCGCATGCGTTCGATCGCTGCCGCCGCGAGGAGCCGTTGCTGCGCGAGGTCGGCCGCGGGCATCTGGCCGCCTGTCACCTCGACGCCCGCATCCCGATCAAGTCCACAGTGGGCGCCACCTGAAGCACACTGTCTGAACCACGCCATCCGAACCACGCCACCTCGAGAGTGCCTGATGAAACTGACGCGATTCCCCCGGGTCCGTATTACCCATGGACCGACCCCCCTCGAGCCGATGCCGCGGCTGTCCAAGGCGCTCGGCGGCCCCAACCTCTGGATCAAGCGGGACGACTGCACCGGCCTCGCCAGCGGCGGCAATAAAACCCGCAAGCTCGAGTTCCTGATGGCCGACGCGCTCGAGAAGGGCGCCGACACGATCATCACGCAAGGGGCGACCCAGTCGAATCATGCGCGGCAGACGGCCGCCATCAGCGCGAAGCTGGGACTGGATTGCCATCTGATCCTGGAAGACCGCACCGGCCTGACCTCGAACGACTACCGGGCTTCCGGCAACGTCTTCCTCGATCGCCTCTATGCCGCCAAGCTGTCGGAGGTGCCGGCCGACACCGACATGAATCGGGCCATGGAGGGGCTCGCCGAGCGGTTGCGTGCCGAGGGGCGCAAGCCCTACATCATCCCGGGCGGTGGCTCGAACGCGATCGGTGCGCTCGGCTATGTCACCTGCGCGCTCGAACTAGCCCAGCAGGCCTTCGAGCAGGGGCTGGTGATCGACGAACTCGTGCATGCCACCGGCAGCGCCGGCACCCAGGCCGGCCTGGTGGTCGGGTTCGAAGGTGCGCGGGCCCAGATCCCGGTGCTCGGCATCGGCGTGCGCGTGCCAAGCGGCCCGCAGGAGGCGAAGGTGTTCGCATTGGCCGAGGAGACGGCCGACCTGCTCGGCGTATCCGGTGCGGTGGCCCGCGTCAAGGTGGTGGCCAACTGCGATTACGTCGGCACCGGCTATGGGCATCCGACCCCGGGCATGATCGAGGCGATCACGATGCTGGCGCAGACCGAAGGCATCCTGCTCGACCCGGTCTATTCCGGCAAGGGCATGGCCGGCCTGATCGACCTGGTTCGCAAGGGGCACTACCGCAAGGGCCAGAACATCGTCTTCCTGCACACCGGCGGCTCGGTCGGCCTGTTCGGCTACCTGCACGCCTTCGAGGAAGGCCGGGGCATCTGACCATGATCGGCGTGATCGGCGGCATGGGGCCGCTCGCCACGGTCGACTTTCTGCAGAAGGTGATTCTGGCGACGCCGGCCGACGATGATGCCGGCCACATACCCCTGCTGGTTCACAACGATCCGCGGATTCCGTCCAGACCGGCGGCAATCCTGCGGGGCGGCGAATCGCCGCTGCCGACGCTGCTGACCATCCGCGATCGCCTGCTCACGGCCGGCGTGCGGGGTTTGGTGATGCCGTGCAACACCGCGCATCAGTGGTATCCGGCGCTACGCGAAGGCTGTCCGGTGCCGTTTCCGTCGATCATCGATGCCGGCTGCGATGCGGTGGCCCGCGTTGCGCCGGCCGGCGTGCGGATCGCGGTGGTCGCGACCCGGGCGACGCTCGCCTGCGGTCTGTTCGATGCCGCGCTGGCGGCGAGGGGCTACCAGGCCGTCCGCCCCGACGATGCCCTGCTCGATGCGGACATCCTGCCCGCGATCGCGGACGTCAAGGCGGGTCGGCTGGCGAGTGCCGGTCAGCGAATGGCGAGCGCGGTCAGCCGCTTGCTCGGGCCGGCGTCCCATGTGGTGCTGGCCTGTACCGAAGCCCCGGTGGCGCTGGCTGCGGCGCCCGCCGTGCCGGCGGACCGATGCATCGACCCGACGCAGGCGCTGGCCGAGACGACGGTTGCACTCTGGCGCGGGCTGGCCGCCGAGGGTTGATCGCCGCGGCTTGATCGCCGGGATCGCAGCGGCGGGCAGACGCCCAAGCGTCCGCGCCGCCCACCGCACCACTCACTTCGGCGGCAGCGTCGGGTCGCCGGTCGGGCCGCTGAGGCGGCGCGTGGGGGTATTCGATGCACCGTCGCTGCGCCGGGCCCGGTCGGCGGCCGCATGGGCCAGGGCGACCGCATCACGGCTGGCCGAGGCCGGCGGCACCTGCAGATCGACCCGGTAGGGCTGCGTGGGTCACCGGCGACATTGACCAGCAGCGCCACCTGCGGGGCGCTGACCGGATCGGCCGACTGCAGCACCACATAGTCGGCGCGGCCGGGACGCAGCACGGTAAACGACTGGGCCGGTGGCGGGGTGTAGCCCTGCGGGACCTCGCTTTCCCGAACCAGGAAGCTCGCCGCCGTGGCGCGATCATTCGGGGCCGAGCGCACCGGCAGCAGCACCTTCAGCCGTTGGCCCTGTTGCGACAGCACCTGAGGCCGGGTTGGCTCGACGCCGGATGACTCGGCGTCGACCTGGGGATCAAAGCCTGCCACGCCCGATCCGAACCGTCGGGGCGGGCCGAATCGTTCGAATCCGCACAAGGCAACGGCTCAGGCGCCAGTTCCAGGCCCGTCAAGCCGGTATCGGCTGTCAACCCAGGTCCCAATGGGGCTTCCGGGACCTTTTGAATTTCCTATGCGCCAAGGGCGTCGGATTCTTCGACCGATTCGATCACCTTACGCTTCCAGGCGAGCATTCTCCACGTGCCAAGAATGCGCTCACGCAATGCTTCAGCGGATGGGGCCTCGGAGGCCATGGGTTGCTCCCTTTCTGGACTTGTGGGGCCCATCTTGTACTTGCGTCCGCGCGCCGGACCCGGCGGCCTGGCCCTTCACCGGCGGCCTGGCCCTTCACATAGGCCGCAACCTCCCCCACCACCTCCCCAAGCGCGCGGCGCAGCGGCTCGAAGCCGGCGCTGCGAGCGCGCGTCGCCTCGTCCATGTAGAGGCCCCGGTGCAGCT
>JAEWHN010000109.1 GCA_023387775.1 Pseudomonadota bacterium
ACCTATGACCGCGCGATGGAATCGTTGACAGCTGTCAACTCCGAGATCGAGGGCCTTATCCTCAAAGCCTGGAACAGAGGGTGAGGAGGCGGGCATGTCTGGACTGAACCGTAAGGACCAGCTGAAAGCGCTCTTCGGAATGGAACAGCCGGCCGCGCCGGCTCCGCGCCTGGAGCAGAAGCCTGCCGCAGTTGCGCCCTCGCAGCCGGGAACGCCTGAGAAGCCGCGGACCGCTTCCGGCGCGGTGAAGGCGATGGGCCTCTCGCTCGGCGGCCTGTCGCGCGAGCTTGAGGATGCGCGCCGGCTGAAGGAGAGCCTCGAGGCTGGCGAGCGCATCGTCGAGATCGACCCGGCCCTGGTCGAGGCATCCTTCGTCGGCGACCGGCTGAGCTTCGAGGAGACCCACGACCCGGAGTTCGAGGCGCTGGTGGAAAGCATCAAGACCAGCGGCCAGCAAGTGCCGGTGCTGGTGCGCCCACACCCGGAGAAGCCCGGCCGCTTCCAGGCTGCCTACGGCCATCGCCGCCTGCGCGCGGTGCATAGGCTGGGCAAGCCGGTGCGCAGCATCGTGCGCAATCTCAGCGACGCCGAGCTGGTTCTGGCGCAGGGCAAGGAAAACTCCGAGCGGCGCAACCTCTCCTTCATCGAGCGGGCGCTGTTTGCGCATGCGCTGATCAAGCACGGCTTCGAGCGCGGCGTGGTGCAGGAGGCGCTGTCGTTGCACAAGGCCGACATGACCCGCTTCCTGCAGGTGGCCGAGGCTCTGCCCTTCCAGATCGCACAGGCGATCGGGCCCGCGCCGAAGGCCGGACGGGCGCGCTGGATGGAACTGGCCGAGTTGTTGAAAAGCGATGCGGCGCAAGTGAAGGCGGCCGACGAGGTGACGCGCGATCGTTTTCGCGCCGCCGACAGCGACACCCGTTTCACGCTGCTGTTCAATCGGCTTGCGCGAAAGCCCAAGGCCGAGCCGGCGACCGAGATCCGCGACGGGCAGGGGCGTGTGTTCGCCCGGCTCGCCAGTTTGACGAAAACGCCGCGGCTGGAACTGACGGCCGCGCCGGACGGCTTCGCCGAATTTCTGGGCGAGGAATTGCCGGCGCTGCTGCAGCGGTTCGAGGAGCAGCGGCGCGAATGAGTTTATCCCCGTCCGGCGAATCACCGCGATAATGGGTCGGTGGTGCGCCTGACGGGCAGTGTCAGTGCGTAGCCAGAGTAACGGAAAGAGCTGGAAAGAAAGGAAACCGGCAAGAAAAAGGCCCCCGAAACGTCACCATTCCGGAAGCCCTCATCAATGTAGCAGTTGCAAGAGAATCACTTCCGACCTGTCTTGTCAAGGGTTGGGCACGTTCCGGCACGGCTTTGCTTGCCTCGTATCGAGGTTGAAGTGATGACTGAGCGTTTTGCAACGACGCCGTTTGGCGGTCGGTCGCTTTCGCACGCCATGTTCGCAGCGCAGGAGAAGGTGGCGCGCGCGCGCCAGAAACTGCTGGCCGAAGCGGATGAGGGCGAGGCGACGGCGACGGCCGACAAATGGCAGCTACTGCGGTCCCTGACCGAAGCGAGGGCGGTCTACGGGCTGTCCGACCGGACAATTGCCGTGCTGGAGGCGCTGTTGAGCTTCCACCAGGCGGCCGAGATGGATGGGCGCGCGCCGCTGATAGTGTTTCCCTCCAATGCCGAGCTGTCGATGCGCACGCGCGGCATGGCGCCGGCAACCTTGCGGCGGCATCTGGCGGCGCTGGTCGACGCACAGATGATCATTCGCCGCGACAGCCCCAACGGCAAGCGCTATGCGCGCCGCGGCGAGGGCGGTGAGATCGAAAGCGCCTTCGGCTTCGACCTGGCGCCGTTCGCCCTGCGCGCGGCCGAGATCGAGGCCCATGCCGCCGCCGCGCGGGCCGATGCTCGGGCGCTGCAGGCGCTGCGCAGCGAGATCACGATCCATCTGCGCGACGTTTCCAAGACGATCGACGCTGGCCTCAGCGAGGAGAGGGCGGGCGACTGGGACCGCTTCGCCGATCGTCTCGCGGAACTGTCCGGGCGCGTGGCCCGCAATGCCGCGCCAGAGGACCTCTCGAAGCGACGGGATGCGCTGTCGCGGCTGCGGGCAGAGGTCGAACTGGCCTACCTCAACAGTCTTACAAACGAAGAAATGAGCGCCAATGACTCCATTTCCGAGCGCCATATTCAGAATTCAAATACAGACCTCCAATTTGAATCTAGCTCCGAGAAAGAGCTGAACGAAAATCGGCGCGGCAAGACCGTGATGGTTGGCGAGGCCGGGCCAGCGCACCAGGCCGACAGGATTGCCGGGATAAGGCGGCGGCTGAAGGCGGCGCGCGACACCCGGGACGACGACACGCCCCCGCCGCCCGAACTTGAGACGAAGTCGGTGCCGGCGCCGCTGGAAACGGTGCTGGCGGCCTGCCCGCAGATTGCGCTCTATGCCCGCAAGGGCATAGGCGACTGGCGCGACCTGGTGCAGACGGCGGGGCTGGTGCGCTCGATGCTGGGCGTATCGCCGGATGCCTGGACGCGCGCCCGCCGCGCCATGGGCGATCTCAACGCCGCGGTGACCATCGCGGCCATCTTGGAGCGCTCGTCCGAGATCCGGTCGCCGGGCGGCTATCTGCGCGCGCTGACCGAGCGTGCCGAAAGCGGCCGCTATTCGGTCGGGCCGGTGCTGAATGCGCTGTCTTCTGCAACCCGCGCGCAAGCGGCGAGGGCAGGGGAGGGGGCCGGCCGATGAAGTGTTGTGGGGCAGGACAGCCTGGACGTCGAGCAACCCCGCGGGGGTTGGCGCGGTCATCAGGACTGGCGGAAGCGCCCCAGCGGCAGGCCGTTGGCCTCGACGAAGGCGTCGGAGCTTTGCAGGGCTTCCCGGTTTTCGGCGCGCCAGCGCTCAGCCTTGGCGTTCGTAACCGCCTGGCAATGCCCTCTTCGGCCGCGCGCGAAATGTTGATGTCGAGCGTTCTGGCTTCGTGAAGCAGCGAAGCGTCGATGGACAGGTTTGCGGCGCGCCTGGCCGCGGTGTGGCGCTGCTCGGCCGGCATTTCCGGTCTCCTTTGTCCGGGCATGTTATGCGCATGTCCTTGCGCATCCAACCGACGCGGTGCTTTTGTGCGTCGCACAGCATCAGACGGGCGCGGGGGCTGTTCCCGGACTTGATTGCTGCAAGCCGCCGTCATAGCTTATGCACATGGAACGCGGCATCTGATATGACAGGGTGATGAAAATGGGCCATGCAATCAAGGCACCCATCCGGGCTGAGCCCCTGGTCTGGTCCTACATGGACCGCAATGGCAAGATCGCGGTCGGCCAGGTTGCCGACGGCTTTGGCATGTCCAAGGGCCAGCTGGCCGAAACCGCCGGATTGGCGCGCGAAACGGTCTATCGCGCCGAGCGCAGCCGCTCGGCCAGGACGCAGGGCCGCCTGCGCGAACTGCTCGAGATCATCAGCCGCGTAACCGAGTGGGCCGGCGGCAAGGAACAGGCAATGGCCTGGTACCGCGCGCAACCTCTGCCGGCGTTTGGCGGGCGCACCGCGGAATCGCTGGTGAAGGAAGGCAAGGCCGCCGCCGTTCGCGACTATCTGGACCACATGGCCCTCGGCGGCTTTGCGTGAGGTTCGTCGGAACCTGCTACAGGGCACATGATCCGCGCTGGGCATTCAGGCCGACCTCCGGCGACGGGGCGGCGATCCGCGGCGCCCGCTTCAACCCGAAGGGGGTGCCTGCGCTCTATCTGGCGCTTTCGGTCATGACAGCGGTGAAGGAAGCCAATCAGGGCTTTGCGCACCGCATCGATCCTTGCGTGCTGTGCTCCTATGAGATCGACTGCGAAGACATCGCGGACCTGACGACCGAGCAGGGCAGGGGAGAATTTTCGGTCGCGCTGGAGGACATGGCCTGCGCCTGGGCGATGGCGCTCAGCGAGGCAAGCCGCCCGGCATCATGGGCGATCCACGACCGTCTGCGGGCCGAAGGGATCGCCGGCATCCTGGTCCCGAGTTTTGCACCGGGTGCCGAGCCGGAGGACCGAAACCTCGTGCTGTGGGACTGGGGGCCGGAACTGCCGCACAAGGTGACCGTGTTCGACCCCAGCGGCCGGCTGCCGAAAGACCAGCTTTCCTGGCAGTCGTGATTTGTCCGGCACGCGGCCGCCTACAGTCCGCTTGCCTTGGTGAGATTGACCCGGAAGCGGTCGCGGCGGCGCTGGTATTTGCGGGTCATTTCGGCGCTGGCATGGCCGAGCTGCTTTTGCACGTAGCGCTCATCGACCTCGGCCGATGAAGCCAGGCCGGCGCGCAGCGAATGGCCGGCAAATTTCTGCGCCCGCTCACCCTCGGGCAGGTCGCCGCGCACGCCGGCGGCCAGCGCGGTCTTCTTGACCAGCCGCGCCACCTCCTGGTCGTTGAGGCGGTGCGCGCCGACTTTCCTGCCCTGGCCAGTGACGCGGCGAAACAGCGGTCCATGCGCGATGCGGGCGAAGTTCAGCCAGGTCTCGAGCGCGGCGACCGGGCAGGTGGCATCGGAAGAGCCACGGCCGATCTCGACCTCGCGCCAGCCGGTCTTGCCGCGCAGCGTCACCAGCAGGCCCTTGCCGGGAAAAAACTCGACCCAGCCGCGGCCGTCCTCGGTCTGGTCGCGGCCGACATCGAGCCCGACGATTTCGGAGCGGCGCAAGGCCCCGGCAAAGCCGAGCAGCAGCATGGCGCGGTCGCGCAGGCCGCGCAGGTTCGCGCGGGGCAGCGTCTCCAGCATGGCGACCAGATCCTCGGGCAGGATCGCTTCCTTCTGGCGGGGCGGGGCGGCATGGCTGTTGCGGATGCCGGCGAGCACGGTGGCGATGTGCCGGTCCCGGCGGTCGAGTGTCTGGCCGCGCTGGGCGTAGTTCCAGGTCAGCGACGACAGCCGCCGCTCGATGGTGGCCACGGAGTTTGCTTTCTTGTCGCCGGTCGCGGTTCCCGAAGCGCAGGCGGTGACATAAAGGCCGACCGTCTGGGCGCTCGGCGGCATCACGGCGAGGCCCTGCCTGCGGCACCAGCTCGAAAAATGCTTCCAGTCGGACGCGTAGGCGCGGCGCGTGTTGGCCGAGCTTGCCGCTTCGACATAGTCCCGCGCCCGCTCGGCAAGAGCTTCGAGATGCCCGGGGAGCCGTTCCGTGTCGCGCGTCGAGACCGGCAGTGCGGGGGAGGGGATATTCTCGCGTTCAGCTGACGGCTGCCCCATTTCCATCACGACGTCGATGAGGTCGGAAAGGTCGTCTTCCGCGCTGTTCCCAGGCAGGCTATCGGACTCTTCAATGCGCATTGGCAGGCACCGCCGCGGGGATGTCGGTCTGGGCGAAATCGTTACCCTTGAACAGCAGGGGTTCATCGGTCAGCTTGGCAAGCGCGTAGGAGAAGCAGTCGCCATAGTTCAGGCCGGCGGGATGACGGCCCTTGCCATAGCGGCGCCAGGCGCGACGCGCCTGATCGGCGTGCTCGACCTCGACCGCGACAATGTCGACGTTCGCCCTTGCCAGCCACAGGTCGAGTTCGACCCCGCCGGGTTCGCCAAAGCGCGTCTCCAGCACCATGGCTGCCTCCAGCACGGTGGCGGCCGAGATCAGGCGCACCGGATCGTCGGCGATCAGGCGTTCGAAGGTCGGCGCTTCGGGCTCGTTCTGGGCAATCGCGACGATCGCGGATGTGTCGATGACCATCAGCCTGGCAACCCGTTGTCGTCATAGCCAAGAATGTCGTCGGCGCTGCGCGTGTCGAGGATGGACATGGCGCCCCAGCGCCGGCGGCTGGCGGCCAGATCCTCGAGCAGCGCGGCCTTGCGCGCGTCGGAGCCGAGCCGACGCAGCCGTTCCTCGAGCGCGCGGCGGGTGGCGACGGTGATCGTCTCACCGGTTCGTTCCGCGAGGCGGCGGGCGAGGCGTTCGGTCTCGGGATCCTTGATGCTTAGTGCCATCGGGGAAGTTCCATTCTACCTAAATGTCTATATTCTACCTACATAGCACGCCGGACGTCGAATTGCACGCCAGTCGGGGCGTTCTCTGTGACCGAGCGGAGCGTCGCGGGATGGGGTTTTCGGGCGCCTGCTCGACGACAATGCATGAATTAACACGACGAGTGATAATGCAAGATTATCGGTCATAACGGCGCAAAGACAATCTGTGCGTTTTGGAGCAGAAAGCCTGGCGAAAACCGCACGCGCCGGCTAGGCTGGCCGGCATGGATTCGGCTCGCCTCACGCCCGCCCTGACCGCCGCAATGGCCGCCCCTCTTCCCGGCTGGGCGCTGGCGCGCGGCCGTGCGGCCGGCGATGCCGACGCCGCCTTCGCCGCCGGCATCGCCTTGAAATCGCTCGATGATCTCGTCCGCGCCGAACCCGTCTGGGCCGGGTGCTGGCGTGCCCGCCAGGCGCTGAAGTGCGCGGCAAGCGCCGTCCGGCTGCTGGGCCGGGGCGAGGACGAGGCGGCCCTGCGCGACGCCGTGGCCCTGACCGCGCCGGGCGACGACCCGGGCCCGGCCGGAAGGGTGTTTTGGGCCTTCAAAAAGCTCGCGACGCGAAAGCCCGGCTTTTCCGCCAAGGGCGTCGCCGAACTGGCCGATCTCCTCGGCCTGTCCTGGGACGAGCGGCTGGCCACCGCGGTCGACCACGCCGACGCCGCGCTGCAGGCCGGCCGCGCGGCGCCCTTTGCCGCCGCCAAGCTGGTGGCGGCTATCTGCGACGAGCGGCCCGACGCGGAAGTCCTGGCCTGGGCGCTGGCCGACTGTCTGGTCGCGGCGCAGCTGAACTGGGGTCGTCCCGTGCCGCTGTTGATGGCAGAACGCCATGGCGTGGCTTTCCGCACGCTCGGGGGCCGGGGACGCGTCCGGCCCGGCGACGCCGGCTTTGGCCGCGCCGTCTGCCTGGCGCTGGTCGAGGGCGCAGGCGCGGCGCTGCGGTCCGCCAACGACATCGCCCGGCGTGCGGAAAAACT
>JAEWHN010000114.1 GCA_023387775.1 Pseudomonadota bacterium
ACGTGGCCACCATCGTGCGCGGCTACACCGACCCGCCCACGTCGCTGTTCCGGGTCAACGGGCAGGAGGCGATCGGCCTTGCCATCGGCATGAGGCCCAACGCCAACCTGCTCGATTTCGGCCAGGCGCTGCGCGAGCAGATGGACAAGGTGACGGCCGAGCTGCCGATCGGCGTCGGCATCCATCTGGTCGCCGACCAGCCGGTGATCGTGGAGGAAGCGGTTTCGGGCTTCACCCGCGCGCTGTTCGAGGCGGTGGCCATCGTGCTGATCGTCAGCTTCGTCAGCCTGGGGCTGCGCGCCGGGCTGGTGGTGGCGTTCTCGATCCCGCTGGTTCTGGCCATCACCTTCCTGACCATGGCCTATATGGGCATCTCGCTGCAACGCGTGTCGCTTGGCGCGCTGATCATCGCGCTGGGGCTTCTCGTCGACGACGCGATGATCGCGGTGGAGATGATGGTGGCGCGGCTGGAGGTGGGCGATTCGCTGCGCAAGGCGGCGACCTATGTCTACACTTCCACCGCATTCCCGATGCTGACCGGCACGCTGGTGACGGTGGCGGGGTTCATCCCCATCGGCCTCAACAACAGCGCAGCCGGCGAATACACCTACACGCTGTTCGTCGTCATCGCGGTTTCGTTGGTGCTGTCGTGGATCGTGGCGGTGCTTTTCGCGCCGCTCCTGGGCGTGACCCTGCTGCCCGCCACGATGAAAAAGCACGAAGAAAGGCCCGGGCGCGTGGCTTCGGCCTTTTCGCGGCTTCTGCGCGCCTCGGTGCGCCGGCGCTGGCTGACCATCGCCGCCACGGTGGTGGTGTTCGCCGCATCGCTGGTGGGGCTGGGCTTTGTCCAGCAACAATTCTTCCCGGCCTCGGACAGGCCGGAGCTGGTCATCGACTGGAACCTGCAACAGAACAGCTCGATCGCCGAAACCAACGCGCAGATCGCGCGCTTCGAGAAGATCGCGCTGGCCGGCAACCCGGACATCGAGCACTGGAGCTCCTATGTGGGCCAGGGCGCGGTGCGCTTCGTGCTGGCCTTCGACGTGCAGCCGGCCAACCCCTATTTCGGCCAGATCGTGATCGTGACCAAGAGCGTGGAGGCGCGCGACAGGGTCAGGGCTGCCATCGAGAAGACGCTGCGCGAGGAGTTCGTCGGCATCGACACCTATGTGAAGCTGCTGGAGCTCGGCCCGCCGGTGGGGCGGCCGGTGCAGTACCGCGTCAGCGGTCCCGACATCCAGACCCTGCGCTCGCTGGCGCTAGCATTGGCCGGCGTGATCGGCAACAATCCGCATCTCCAGCCCCCGACCTTCGACTGGAACGAGCCGGCGCAGGTGCTGAAGGTGGATGTGCTGCAGGACAAGGCGCGCCAGCTCGGCATCACCTCGCAGGACATCGCCAGCGCCATGAACAGCGTGGTGGGCGGCAGCACCATCACCCAGGTTCGGGATGCGACCTATCTCGTCAACGTGGTGGCGCGCTCGCGAGAGATGGAGCGCGGCTCGGTCGAGACGCTGCAGAGCCTGCAGATACCGACCGGAACGGGCGAATCGATCCCGCTCGCGGCGGTGGCGAACTTCCGCTACGACATGGAGCAGCCGACGATCTGGCGGCGCGACCGCATTCCCACCATCACCGTGCGGGCAGGCATTGCCGACGACTCGCTCCCGGCGACCCTGGCGCGCCAGCTTGCGCCGGCGGTGAAGGCCTTCGCCGACAAGCTGCCCGATGGCTACGGGGTCGCGATCGGCGGCTCGGAAGAGGAAAGCGCCAAGAGCCAGGCCCCGATCATTGCCGTGGTGCCGCTGATGCTGTTCATCATGGCCACGATCCTGATGATCCAGCTGCAGAGCTTCCAGCGGCTGTTCCTGGTGGTGGCAGTGGCGCCGCTGGGGCTGATCGGCGTGGTGGCGGCGCTGCTGCCCAGCGGCGCGCCGCTGGGCTTCGTGGCCATACTCGGCGTACTGGCGCTGATCGGCATCCTCATCCGCAACTCGGTCATCCTCATCGTGCAGATCGAGGACCTGGTGCGCGAGGGCCGCGACCGCTGGTCGGCGGTGATCGAGGCGACCGAGCATCGCATGCGGCCGATCGCTCTGACGGCGGCGGCGGCCAGCCTGGCGCTGATCCCCATCGCCCGCGAAGTGTTCTGGGGCCCCATGGCCTATGCCATGATGGGCGGCATCATCGCCGGCACGGCAATCACGCTGCTGTTCCTGCCGGCGCTCTACGTCGCCTGGTTCCGCATCAGGGAGCCGGAGACGGACGAGGCCGCGAATTCACAGGCCGGGACGCCGGCATAGCGGGACTTGGGGCCTGGCTACTGCACCAGCGCCTGCGGGCGGGCGGGATCGTCCATCATCGCTGTCGCCGCTGCCGGAGCGGCGACCGGAACCGGGCCGCGGCTGGCCTGCGGCAGGTAGCGTTCGATCAGTTGCTCGACCTCGGCATTGCGGCTGCGGGCGGTATCGCCGCCCATGACCACGACCACCAGCTTGCGCCCCTCGGAATTGACCGAGGTGACGATGTTGAAGCCGGAAGCACGGATATAGCCGGTCTTGATGCCATCGACGCCCTCGACGCGGCCTATCAGGTCGTTGTGGCCGCGGATCGTCTTGCCGCGATAGTCGAAGGAGCGGGCGCCGAAATAGCCGTAATACTGCGGGAAGCGGCTGCGCAGCGCCAGCCCGAGCACCACCATGTCGCGCGCGGTTGTCGTCTGCCGCTCGTCGGGCAGGCCGGACGCGATGCGGAACACGGTGTTGCGCATGCCGAGCTGGCGGGCCTTGGCCGTCATCATCTCCGCGAAACGCTCTTCCGTGCCGCCCAGCGCCTCGCCGAGCGCCACCGCGACATCGTTGGCGGATTTGACCGCCAGCGCATAGATCGCCGAATCCACGTCGATGGTCTGGCCCGGCCGGAAGCCGATCTTGGTGGGCGGGCGCGAGGCGGCATGTGCCGAGACCGGGATCTGCGTCGATCTGGTCAACCGTCCGGCCTCGATGGCCTCGAAGGTCATGTAGAGCGTCATCATCTTGGTCAGCGAGGCGGGATAACGCTCCGCCTCGGCATTGGCCTGGTAGAGCACTTTGCCGTTGTTGCCATCGACCACCATGGCCGCGTGCCGGGCCGGATCGCCCGCCGGCCGAGGCGCCTCGACCGTGCCCAGCGTGCTGGTGGTGGTGCAGCCGGCCATGAGGGCAAGGCCGATGACCAGACATGCCGCCTTTGCAAGCGAGGCGGGACGGGGGAAAGAAACGACGCGCAAGGAAACTACCTGATCCGGGACCGAGAACCGCATTCGCGACCTGCGTTACAGCTTCGGTAAAATTATCGCAAATCCGGTTTCCGCTCCCTTAAAGAGCGACGCGACCGGTAGGGCGTGACCGCGGGCGGGAACTTGCACCGGGGGATCGCATTGTTGTTGCGAACCGGGAGGTGGTATTTTCCCGGGCCTGTCGCAAAAGCAAGGGGAGGCCCCATGTCCGAGATCGCGACCATTGCCGCCACGATCTTCAAGCGCGCCGGCAAGAGCAAGCGCTTTGTGATTGCCATTGCCGGGGCACCCGGCTCGGGCAAGTCCACCCTGTCCCACCATCTCCTCGACCTGTTTCCCGTAGGTTCCGCCGCCATCGTGCAGATGGACGGGTTCCATTTCGACGACGTGATCCTGCACAAGCGCGGCTTGCGCTCGCGCAAGGGGGCGCCGGAGACATTCGACTATGCCGGCTTCGTTTCCCTGCTGCACCGAATCCGCTCGCAGGAGGCGGAGATCGCGCTGCCCGTGTTCGACCGCAACATGGAGCTTTCGCGGGCCGGCGCCTCGATCATCGACAGCGACGTGAAGTTCGTGCTGGTGGAGGGCAACTATCTGTTGCTCGACGAGCCGCCATGGAACCAGCTCGGACCATATTTCGACTATGCCATCTACCTCGACCTGCCGCGCAACGAACTGGAGCGGCGGCTGATGCAGCGCTGGCGCGAGCACGGCAAGTCGGACCAGGAGGCGCGCGACTGGATCGCCTCCAACGACATGCCCAACATCGAGCGGGTGATGCAGAAGCGGCGCCCCGCCGACCTGGTGGTGCAGAGCGTCACGCTGACGGAGGCTTAGGCGGCTACCCCTCACCGGTCGCCGCTCGGCCGACCTTTCCGGCCAGGATCAGTTCCGGGCCGGGATCTCCAGCCCGCGCTTCACGGCCGGACGCGCCAGCCCGCGCTCGAGCCAGGCCGCGACGTTGGCGAAGCGGTCGAACTCGACCAGTTCCCGGGCCTCGTAGAAGCCGATCAGGTTTCGCACCCAGCCGAGCAGCGACACGTCGGCGATGGTGAAGTCGTCATCCATGATCCACTGTCGGCCTTCCAGGCGCTTGTCGAGCACGCCGAGGAGACGCCGCGACTCGTCGCGGTAGCGCTGCAGGGGACGCTTGTCCTCGATGGAACGGCCGGCGAATTTGTGGAAGAAGCCGAGCTGGCCGAACATCGGCCCGACGCCCGCCATCTGGAAAAAGACCCACTGGATCGTTTCGTAGCGCCGCGCCGGGTCGGCCGGCACCAGCTTGCCGGTCTTGTCGGAGAGATAGAGCAGGATGGCACCCGATTCGAACAGGCCGATGGGCTTGCCGCCGGGACCGTCGGGATCGATGATGGCCGGGATCTTGCCGTTCGGGTTGAGCAACAGGAATTCCGGCGTCCACGACTGGTCCCTGCCGATGTCGACCGCGTGTGCCTCATAGGGCAGCCCCATCTCCTCGAGCGCGATCGACACCTTCACGCCATTGGGCGTGGGATAGGAATAGAGCTGAAGCCGATCGGGATGCGCGGCTGGCCAACGGGTGGTGATCGGAAAGGCGGAAAGGTCTGACATGAAAAGTCCTTGTCGGCTCGCGGAAAAGAGAATGAACGCGTTCCGACGCAGGTAGGGCTCGGGGCCCGACCGATCAATGGGGCAGGCGGTCGCCCTTTCCGCGTCGGCTCGCTTCAGACCGCGCGAAAGGCCAGCACCGCATTGGTGCCGCCGAAGGCAAAGCCGTTGCTGATGGCGGCGCGAATTTCGCGCGGGCGGGCGACATTGGGCGTGACGTCCAGATCACAGGCGGCATCCTTCTCGCGGAAATTGGCCGTGGGCGGCACCAGCCCCTCGCGGATGGCCATGACGCAGGCGATCATTTCCAGCCCGCCCGAGGCGCCCATGCAATGGGCGTGCATCGACTTGGTCGAGGACACCGAAAGCCGGTCGGCATGGGCGCCGAAGACCCGGCGGATGGCCGCCGTCTCGATCTCGTCATTGGCCTTGGTGCCGGTGCCGTGGGCGTTGACGTAGTCGACCTCCTCGGGGTGCAAGCCGGCCTCGGCAAGACAGACCCGCATGGCCGCCGCCGGGCCTTCCACGGTGGGCGAGACGATGTCGGAAGCGTCGGCCGACATGCCCGAGCCGGCAAGCTCGGCCAGGATGGTGGCGCCGCGGGCGACGGCATGCTCGTAGGTTTCAAGCACCGCCACGCCCGCGCCCTCGCCGATCACCAGCCCGTCGCGGTCGGCCGAGAACGGCCGGCAAGTCTCGCGAGCGAGCGCCCGCAGCGCCTCCCAGCCCTTGAGCACGCCATAGGCCAGCGGCGCATCGGTGCCGCCGGCGACCATGATGTCGGCGCGACCGAGGCGAAGCTGGTCGGCGGCAAGCGCGATCGCGTGGTTGGACGAGGCGCAGGCCGAGGTGACGCCGAAGACGGGGCCGCGCAGGCCATGCGCCATGCTAACCTGGCCGGCCGGCGCGCCGGGCATGATGCGCGGCACGGCAAAGACATTGGCGCGCGAGCGCCCTTCCAGGAACAGGCCGCGATAATTGTCCTCGATGGTTTCGGCGCCGAAGATGCCGGTGCCGATGGCCGCGCCGATGCGCGCTGAATTGGCTTCGTCGACCTTCACCCCGGCCTGGGCGATGGCTTCGCCGGCAGCCAGGATGGCCAGCAGGCTGTAGC
>JAEWHN010000118.1 GCA_023387775.1 Pseudomonadota bacterium
GGTGATACAGGTGCCACCGGCGATATTGGTGCGACGGGTGCGACGGGCAATACCGGCGCCACGGGCGATCCTGGTGCCACCGGCGACACCGGCGCGACCGGCGATACTGGTGCCACGGGTGCAACCGGCGGCACCGGCGCTACGGGTCCCACGGGTGCGACCGGCCCGACAGGTCCGACCGGCGCCACGGGCAAGACCGGCCTGACAGGTACGACAGGCGCCACCGGCAAGACCGGCCCGACGGGCGCGACCGGTGCCACCGGCAAGACCGGCCCAACAGGCGCGACCGGCGCCACCGGCAAGACCGGCCCGACAGGCGCCACCGGCAAGACCGGCGCGACAGGCGCGACCGGTGCCACGGGCAAGACCGGCCCGACAGGTGCGACCGGCGCCACCGGCAAGACTGGTCCGACGGGTCCAGCCGGTCCAACGGGCCCGACGGGACCGAGAGGCCCGGCAGATCCGCCCGGCGGACCTACCGGTGGGCATGGATGGCCTGGCTGGCCGAAATGGCTCCCCGGCTTGGGCAATCTGGGCCAGTTGAAAGACCACATGTCCTTCATGCCCGCTCAGAATGCCTACCGAGGCGCAGAGTCGACGGCAGATGGTGTCGCGTTCGGCAGTGAAGTGTCTCTCCGGAGCATTGCGCAGGGGCTGAACGGAAACCTGACGCCAAGCGATATCGTGCCGCATTGGGGATCGTCGTTGCCGGCAAGCAGCGGAAACACCGCGCTTGCGTCGTTCGGAACCACGGTCCAGCAGACAGGTCACTCCGGCACGATGACCTCGCTCAACCTGGAGGACTACGCACGTAAACTGACCATGCCGAAGGACTAGGACCAGAAGAATGAAAGGAGACCGGCCATCGTGGCCGGTCTCTTCACTTCGAGAGAAACAAGCTGGCTTCCTGCTCGTGCCTGCCAGCTTCTATCGGGTGGTCCGAGATGAGCAAGAATATAGCCTCGATAGCCGCTATGATGCCGCAAGAGGCCGCCGCTGACGAAACTGCAGCTGCAAGCCGCGGAGCGCGCCGCACGGGTGCGCGGCTCGCTGCCGCCACGAAAGTTGCCCGCTACTACGGGGCCGATCCTGATCCGCTGAAGCTCGGCGCTGCCGGGGCCGTGCCTTCCCCGGCAGCCATGACGGACTGGTTTCGCCAGTCCGGCCTGTGGGCACGCTGCGTGCGCCTTACCTTCCGACAACTGCTGCAGATCGACAGCCCGGCACCGATCCTGTTGCTGCTTGCCGACGGCGACGCTGCCCTGGTCGTCGGCCGTGACCACGAGCATCAGATGCTCCTGGTGCGCGATCCTTGCGCGCCGAACTCGGAAGCGCCGGTAGAAGTCGACGAACTTCGTCTCAGGCAGGTCTGGGACGGCGCAACCCTGCTGGTTCGCACCTCACGCCAGGACAATGAAGACGAGGCACCGTTTAACCTTGGGCTGCTTACCCGCCTTGTGTGGGGAGAAAAGACGATCCTGCGCGACGTGGCGATCGGCTCGATCACCATCACCATCCTCAGCGTGATGCCCATCCTGATGATCATGACGACCCTGAACACGGTGGTGATGCATCAAAGCTCAAACACGCTCGCCCTGCTTGTCGCCATCCTGGTGATCGCACTTGCTTTCGAGATGCTCATCGCCTGGTCGCGGCGGATGCTGCTCGTCATCCTCGCCAGCCGCCTGGATACCAGGATGAACCTGGCCATCTTCGACCGGTTGGTGGCGCTCCCGATGGATTTCTTCGAGCGGAACCAGGCCGGCGAATTGTCTTACAAGGTCAACCAGCTCTACCGGGTGCGCGAGTTCCTGACCGGGCGGATGATAACGACGTTCCTCGATCTCTCGATGGTTCTGCTGCTGTTGCCTGTGCTGTTCTACATGGAGGCAACGCTTGCATGGACCGTGCTGGCCGCCGCCTGCTGCGTCACGCTCGTCATAGCGGTCTTCCTGAAACCCCTGGCCCGCATGACAGCCAAGCAGGTCCAGGCGGAATCGGACAGGGGCTCGACGCTTGTCGAAAGCATCTACGGCATCCGCACCGTCAAGTCGCTCTGCCTGGAAGACAGCCGCGCGGCGGAATGGGATCAGCGCACAGCCAGGGTCGGCGATCTCAACCTGCAGATGGGCAGGCTGAGCAACTGGCCGATGGTGCTGGTCATGCCGTTCGAGAAATACACCCAGGCCGGCGTGCTGGCGCTCGGCGCCTATATTGCGCTGACCTCCAACAACCCGTTGTCGCTCGGCGGGCTGATCGGCTTCATGATGCTCGGCGGCCGCGTCGCCGGCCCGTTGGTGAATCTCGCGCGCCTGCTGCAGGACGTGCAGGAGGCGCGCGAGGCGCTGTCGCAGGTCGGCTCGGTTCTCAACCGGCCAACCGAGAAGAGGGCGCTGACCCATGGGCTGCGGCCGAAATTCGAAGGCGCGATCAATTTCGAGGACGTCACCTTCAAGTACGAAGGCACCAAGATCCCCGCGCTCGACAAGGTCAGTTTTTCCATCGCGCCCGGAACCATGCTCGGGCTGGTAGGCCGCTCGGGATCTGGCAAATCCACCGTCACGCGGCTGCTGATGGGTATCAACCGCGAGTATTCGGGGGCGGTCAAGATCGACGGGACAGATCTGCGTGAGATCAATCTGCGCCATCTGCGCCAGAGCTTCGGCGTCGTGCTGCAGGAGAATTTCCTGTTCCGCGGCACGGTCAAGGACAATATTCTCGCCGGGCGCCCAGGCCTTTGCTTCGAGGACGCGGTCCGCGCGGCCAGGCTTGCCGGCGCGGAGGAGTTCATCGAGCGACTGCCGCAGGGCTATGAGACCTGGATTCAGGAAGGCTCGCCCAACCTTTCCGGCGGCCAGCGCCAGCGCCTTGCCATCGCCCGCGCACTGATCGTCGATCCGAAGCTCATGATCCTCGACGAGGCCACCTCCGCGCTCGACCCGGAAAGCGAGTCGCTGATCAACGCCAACCTCCAGCGCATAGCGAGCGGACGCACGATGGTGATCGTCTCGCACCGGCTCTCTTCGCTGGTCTATTGCGACCAGATCCTCGTGCTCGACCGCGGCCAGGTCATCGATCTCGGGCCGCATGACGAACTGGTGGAGCGCTGCGCCGTCTATCGCCATCTCTGGCTGCAACAGAACCGCCATATCGATCCTCGAGGAAAGGCCCATGCGAACCCGGCTCCGGTTCTCGCCCGCCAATGACAGCGCGTCGGCAGGCGGTGGCCCGCTGCCACTCGCCGCCCTGGAATTCGGCAGTCCTTCGGCTGCGATCATCGCTACTCCGGTGCCGAAGCTGGCGCGCGCGATGACCTTCCTTGTCTTTCTTCTGGTCGTTTCGATGCTGACGGCGAGCGGGCTGATCCGCATCGACAAGATTGTTTCGGCCAGCGGAAAACTCGTTGCCGAGGCGCCCAACATCGTCATTCAGCCCTTCGATCAAACCATCATCGAGAGCATCGATGTGAGGAAGGGTGACATCGTACGGAAGGGCCAGGTGCTCGCCCGTCTCAACCCGACTTTCAGCACCGCCGATCTTACCGCCCTGAAGGACCAGGTCGATTTGTTCAGTGCCGCGGCGGCGCGGTTGCAGGCAATAGGCGACGGCAATGAATATGCGCCCGACCGGACCAACCCGCACGCCAGCCTGCAGATGGCGATCTTCGTTCAGCAGAACAACGAACGCAAATTTGCCCTGGAGAACTTCGACCAGAAGATCGGCCAGCTAAAGACGCAGATCGCCGGCGATGAAGCGCAGGCCACCTACTATCGCCAGCGCATCGGCCTCGCCACCGGCATAGAAGACATGCGCCTGAAGCTTCAGGATCTGCAGGTCGGCAGCCTGCTCAACACGATGCTGGCAAAAGACGTTCGGCTCACCATGCAGGCTTCGCTTTCCCAGGCGGAATCGGATGCTGCCCAGGCGCGCCGCAAGGTGGCCGCCTTGCAGGCTGAGCGTGAAACCTTCGTCCAGCATTGGAGCAGCCAGAACTCGCAAGATCTCGCGGACACGCGCCGCAAGCTGGTGCAGGCCCAGCAGGACTATTCCAAAGCCACTCTGCACAGCGAGCTTGTGGTGCTCACCGCACCGCGCGATGCGGTCGTGCTTTCGGTGGCCAAGGTTTCGGCAGGCTCGGTCGTTACCACCGCCGAGCCGCTGATCCAGCTGGTGCCGCTCGACGCGCCGCTTTCGGTTGAGGCCGACGTTTCGGGCATCGAAAGCGGCTATGTCCGATCGGGCGACACGGTCACGATCAAATTCGATACGTTGCCATTTCTTCAATATGGCAGTGCACATGGCGTGGTGCGCTCGATCAGCGCGGATAGCTTCAGCCCCGAAACCACGGCGCAGGAAGGCGGCACGGCGCTGCCAAACCGGCCAAGTACGCTCTATTACAAAGCCGACATCGCAATCGGCAAGTTGTTGCTGCACGATACCCCGCCTGGCTTCCGCCTTATGCCCGGCATGCCGTTGACCGCCGATGTGAAGGTCGGGACGCGTTCCATCCTGGCCTACTTCGTCAACAAGATCCTTCCCGTTGCCTATGACAGCATGCGCGAGCCGTGACTCGTATGACCGGATTGAACCTACTGGCCACGCCATTCGACCGCCTCGCATCCCGCTCGGCGAGGTGGGCACGCTCGCGTGCGCAACGCCTCGCGGAGAAGGACCCGGAGCGATCCCTGGCCCTGTTCGTTGCCGCGGCCGAACGCGGCGATGCGGAAGCGGCGTACATTGTCGGCGAGCGCTATCTCGGCGGCAACAGCCCGGTGCGACATCAGGCCTCCGCGGCGCGCTGGTACCGTCGCGCCGCCGAGGCCGGCCATGTGCGCGCGCAGTGCCGTCTGGCCCAGCTTCACTTGTTCGGATTGCCGCAGGCTGCGGTGGAGCAGGGCGGCGGATTGTTCGAACCGGTCGCGGCGCAGAATGCCGAGCCCGATTACCATGCAGCCGCTTTGTGGGCGCGTCGTGCGGCCGAGGCGGGCGCACCGGATGCCCAGGCAATGCTCGCCTTCATCCTTTCATCCGGACCCGATGATTTGCGCGATCCGGACGCAGCGTTCAGCTGGTACCGCAAATCCGCCCGGCAGGGTTGCCCGCAGGGCAGGCTCGGCTACGCCATTGCATTGATAGTACGCGCGAACAGAGCGACCATGACGATGGCCGCCCATGCCGAGCTCGCCCGCGCCGCAGAAGCAGGCTTGCCCATGGCGCATTACCTGCTTGGCGTGAGCGCGGAACGCGATGCTGGCGTGCCGAACGATGCAAAGGCGCGGCATCACTTCAAAGTCGCCGCGGAGGCCGGCCACGGCAACGCCCAGGCCAGACTTGGCATGATGCTGCTCGAGGGCCGCGGGGGACCGACCGACCCGCTCAACGGCGAAAGCTGGCTGCGCCGCGCCGCGGTTGGCGGCGACCGCGATGCGGCAGCCATGCTCGGCGATATCTATGCTCGTGGCGGTTCCATGCCGCCGAACTACGCCGAGGCCGCGCACTGGCTCCGCACCGCGGCCGAGCGGGGGCACAGGGCGGCCGCGCGTGCGCTCGGGATGTTTTATCTTACCGGTGCCGGCGTGGTGCGGGACGCGAACGAGGCAGCCATCTGGTTCAAACGGGCGGCCGAGGCCGGCGATCAGGAAGCCCAAACCGACCTCGCGGTACTGCTGCAGACGGGAGAGGCAGCTTCGCTCGCGGGCGAGCCACCGCCCGTCCATGAATGGTTCAAGCGCGCGGCCGAGCAAGGCGACCTGATCGGCGCGTTCAACTACGCCGTCTGCCTGGCTGAAGGCGTGTGCGAACCCCGCAACGACGAGCTTGCCGCCTTCTGGCTGAAACGCGCGGCGGCGGGAGTTCCGAACGCGCAATACTGGTATGGCCGAATACTTGCCGAAGGCCGCGGCGTGGCAAGGAACGATGCCGAGGCCGCGATCTGGCTTGCCCGTTCCGCAGACGCCGGCGTGGCGGACGCCCAGGTTGCGCTTGCGGAGCTGCATGTGGTCGGCCGCGGCGTGCCGCGCGATCATCAACTGGCAAGATCCTGGCT
>JAEWHN010000137.1 GCA_023387775.1 Pseudomonadota bacterium
CCGGCGGTGTAGAGCGGCGGATGCTCCACCAGCCAGACCAGCTCGCCGGCCGCGCCGTCGCGAATCGCCGCGGCGCGTGATTCCATGAAGGCCAGCGCATGTTCGTAGTCGGTCAGGCCGGGCTCGATTCGCCATTCGACCGGCGGCGATTCCACTGCCGGCAGGAACGAGGTCTCGATCTGGCTGCGCTGCATCATGTTAGGCTCCGCAAAAACGTCTTCCTTCATATGGCCGGGGCCGCGCCAAAGGTCCAGTTTCTCGTTTCCGCGCGGCGTTTCCGCGGCGTCCGCAAGGGGTTTGGCAAGAGAGTTCACAAAGACGCCAATTATTCGCGACAGCGCACTTGTTTCGCCGAAAGCGATTTGCTACATGCCGCTGGCCGATGGAGATCGGCCCTTTCGTGACGTGCGGTCGTGGCGGAATTGGTAGACGCGCAGCGTTGAGGTCGCTGTGGGGCAACCCGTGGAAGTTCGAGTCTTCTCGACCGCACCATCACGAAGCTTCAGCTTTCGAAGCTGATGATTATCCTTCCTTTTTCAAATGGAAGATGTCGCCGTAAAGGCCCCGTGTCAGCTTTTCTGGGCTCGCGGTCCGACCCGCGACGGCTCTTCGCAGGACGTGCCGACAAGCTTTCCTGACGTACGCCAACATTTCGAGATTCGAAGAACTGCAGGCAAGCGTCGCGGGGACGCGAATCGGGTGCTTGAAAGTCGGCGATCCTTGTTGGCATGCTGGTAGCGCCATCGGGAGAAAGGTCTGCGATGAGCGATGAAAGCCGCAAGGGTCATTGGGATAAGGCTTACACCGACAAGGGTGATGTGGGCGTAAGCTGGTTTGAAGACCGGCCCGAACTTTCGCTCGAGCTGATCCGGCAGGCCGGCGGCACGCCTGCGACCTCCCTGATCGATATCGGCGGCGGCGCCTCTCGCCTGGTCGATGCGCTGGTGGCCGAAGGGTGGCGTTCGGTGACGGTCCTCGACGTATCCGAAACCGCGCTTCATGCCGCGCGCGCCAGATTGGGCAAAGCTGCCGAGCAGGTGCAATGGATCGCAGCGGATGTAACGCAATGGCAGCCTGCCCGCGCCTATGACATCTGGCACGACCGCGCGGCATTTCACTTTCTGGTCGACCGTTCAGAGCGCGCGGCCTATGTGGAGCGCCTTGCCTCGGCGGTGAAGCCCGGGGGCCATGCCATCATTGCAACCTTTGCACTGGACGGGCCGGAGCGCTGCAGCGGCCTCCCTGTGGTCCGCTACGACGGCTCCATGCTGGCTGCCGAGCTCGGTCCGTCTTTCGAGCTCCGCGAAAGCCGCCGCCATCTCCACCATACGCCGTGGGGTTCGGCACAGTCCTTTCAATACAGCCTCTTCCTTCGCGTGCCGGACCGCGCCTAGCCGGTGAAAATTTTTGCCGGCGCGCGGAACCGAACCGGCGCAAGCGCGTTGAAGATCACCAACTAGGGGTAGATGGTACACATCAGAAAGCCCGTTGCCTGACCGAGGCGGCGGGCTTTCTGCTTTTCGGCATATTCGCTGAGCGCGTGCCGGGCAGCGAGCTTCCCAAGCGATGGCTGGGAGTGCCGGCCGGCGAGGGCCTTCTGGAGGCGCCGGTGGCGGGGACCAACTTCCGTGAACCCTGTCAGGCAAAGCGCATTTCGTTTGAATTCACGGCTCGTTCTGCCATAGACCTGACGGGCAAAACTTCCCCATGAATCGTGGAGCAGGCGCGTTTGGAAGGCCAGGATGAAAAATTGCCGGGTGCCGTTGGCCATCCGCATCTTCACGCCGACATTTATGACGATGACGGCGTCATCCGTGCCTCGTTTCTCGCGCAGGTCGAGGCCGCGATTGCCGAACGCAACACTGAGGCCCTCAAGGACGACATAGGCAGCCTGCACCAGTCCGAACTGGGGCATCTTCTGGAAGCGTTGCTGCCGGAACAGCGGCGCGCGCTGGTCGAGCTCATGGGCAGCGACTTCGACTTCTCGGCTCTGACCGAGGTCGACGAGGCAATTCGCCTCGAGATCGTCGACAACCTGCCCAACGAGCAGATCGCCCAGGCAGTGCAGGAACTCGATTCCGACGATGCCGTCTACATCCTGGAAGACCTGGACCAGGAAGACCAGGACGAGATCCTGGCGCAGTTGCCGTTCACGGAGCGGATCAGGCTGCGCCGCTCGCTCGACTATCCGGAAGAAACCGCCGGCCGGCGCATGCAGACCGAATTCGTCGCGGTGCCGCCATTCTGGTCCGTCGGCCAGACCATCGACTACCTGCGCGAGGACAAGAACCTGCCGGACAGGTTCAGCCAGATCTTCGTCATCGATCCCACCTTCAAGCTTCTGGGCTCCATCGCGCTCGACCAGATCCTGCGCTCGATGCGATCGGTGAAGATCGCGGACATCATGCACGAGACGCGCCACGCTATCCCGGCCAGCATGGACCAGGAAGAGGCGGCGCACGAATTCGAGCAGTATGACCTGCTGTCGGCCGCCGTCGTGGACGAGAACGACCGGCTGGTCGGCGTGCTGACCATCGACGACGTGGTCGACGTGATCCAGCAGGAGGCCGAGGAGGACCTGCTGCGCATGGGCGGCGTCGGCGACGAGGAGCTGTCCGACTCGGTGCTGGCGGCTTCGCGGTCGCGCGTGCCCTGGCTCCTGGTCAATCTGTTCACCGCCTTCCTGGCGGCGTCGGTCATCGGCCTGTTCGACCGCACCATCGAGCACATCGTGGCGCTGGCGGTGCTGATGCCCATCGTGGCGGGGATGGGCGGCAATGCAGGCTCGCAGACGATGACGGTAACCGTGCGCGCGCTGGCCACGCGAGACCTGGACATCTACAACGCCGGGCGCATCATCCGCCGCGAAATGGGCGTCGGATTCCTCAACGGAATGATTTTTGCCGTGCTCATCGGCATCGTCGCGGCAAGCTGGTTCCAGGATCCGAATCTGGGCGGGATTATCGCCGCCGCCATGATCATCAACATGTTTGTGGCGGCGCTGGCGGGCATACTGATTCCGCTGCTGCTCGACAGGGTTGGCGCCGATCCGGCGGTCGCGTCTGCGGTATTCGTCACCACGGTCACCGATGTGGTCGGCTTCTTCGCCTTTCTCGGCCTCGCTACCTGGTGGTTCGGCATGGCCTGAATCCAGTCGGGCCCGAGCGATCTTATTTGACTTTTACGTAAATGCCGTGACAAGATTCCCAGCCATTTTCGTGAACTATGTCGGGGCGGAGCCATGATCCGGGAATATTATACGATCACTGAACTGACCCGTGAGTTCGACATATCCACCCGAACCTTGCGGTTCTACGAGGACGAGGGGCTGATACAGCCCGTCCGGCGCGGCCGCACCCGGCTTTTCCGCCCCTCCGATCGCCACCTGATCAGGCAGATCATGCGCGGCAAGCGCCTTGGTTTCTCGATCAACGAGATTCGCGAGATCATCCAGATGTACAAGGCGCCGCCCGGCGAGGTTGGCCAGTTGAACCTGATGATCAAGCGCATCGAGGAAAAACGCGAGGATCTGCGCCAGAAGCGGCGCGACCTGGAAGAGACGCTCGCAGAGCTGGATCAGGCCGAGGAATCTTGTGTCGAGCGGCTGGCCGAACTTGGCGTGACCACCTGAGAGGTCCGCGCGCTGAGGCCGGCGGCCGCCGGGCGATCCGGCAGGGAAGGGCCGTCAGATCCAGCGGCGCACCCGCTTTGCATAATCGCGATATTTCTTGCCGAAGCGCGCCTCCAGGTGCTTTTCCTCGCGCTCGACGGCAAGCTTCTGCGTCACGAAGGCGGCCACCAGAGCCAGCGGCAGGAACCAGACGATGCCGGTGATGAGGCCCACGCCGACCATGAGCAGCGTAATGCCCATGTAGATGGGATTGCGCGTGACCGCAAAGGCGCCGTCGGTGACCAGACGCTCGGCCGGGCGGTTGGCCATGATCGTCGTCTCGGCCCGCCGCATGGCCTGAAGCGCCGAGACGTAAAGTGCGACTGCGCCAAGCACCGCAAGCCAGCCGGTGGCGAACAGGATGTCGCCCAGAAGCCCCGATATCCATGGCAAGGGCAGAGCGAAGGCAAGCAGGATGCTGAGCGCAATCGCCGCAATATAGATCAGCGGCGGCCATGGGATGGTGTTTGGGCTGGCATGCATGTCAGTCACGGCGTTCCTCCCTGGAAGGTCGAGTCCTCTGTCTCCTCGGTGCAGGTCTCGGCCTTGTTTTGTATTTTAGCGCGCAAATCCGGCGACTGGTTTTCGGAAAATAGCTCGTCGAGACCGTCCCGCTCCAGCGCGCCCAGCAAGCATGCGCAGTAGCGGACGCAGAAATCGGCGTCGCGGCTCTGCTCGCAGGTCCTTTCGCAGGAATTGCGGACGCGCACCTCTTGCGGCTGCACCTGCGCCGGCACCACCTGGGAAAACAGCCAGACGCAGGCGATCAGCACCGGCTGGTGGATGAGGTAGACGGCGAGGCTGTGCCGGCCCGCGAAATTCAGCGGCGTCGCCCATTTCCCGAGGCGGATACCGGCGAGCCTGCTGAAAAGGCCGCTGGAGGCGGCGAGCCTGCCGGCGGCAATGCCGGCCAGCACCGCGCCGAACCAGGGAAAGACCGGCACATAATCGTTCGAATGGGGATTGCTGGATGACAGGCCAACCCACCACAGGGCCGGATGGTCGAAGAACTCGCTGCGCAGGAAGTTTGGCGCGGCGATCACCAGCGCCGCGACAACGAGCGTGAGTAGCGCCGGCAGCCGCAGGAAGGCCAGCCCGAGAAGGCTCGCCAGCGCGATCTGGTGCAGTATGCCGAAGAAGATGAAGCCGCTTGGCACGGCAATCCACGTGGCAACCGATATGGCCAGCGCTGCACCCGCCACCATGGCGAAGCGTCGCCAGAACGGCTTCCAGCGAATGCCGCGGCCATGTGCCAGCACCAAGCTTACCCCGACCAGGAACAGGAAGCTCGACGCGATGCAGCGGGCAAAAAGCTTCCAGCCGCCCACTGCCGTCATGCCCGGTTCGACGTATCCGAAGAATTCCAGGTCCCAGGTAAAGTGGTAGATGGCCATGGCGGCCAGCGCCAGACCGCGCGCAAGGTCGAGCAGTTCGATCCTCGTGCCCTTTGCGGTCGAGGCTTGATTCGTCTTGATATCGGGGTACATGGCTGTGTTTGCGGGCATTGCCGACATGGTGACATCGTTATCGTGGAAGACAAGGCCGAAGAAGAATTGGGGAAATGCGATGCACAGCGTGAATGCAAATGGCGCCTCCATACCGGCGCTGGGCCTCGGAACATGGACGCTGAAGGGGCAGGAATGCACTGAACTGGTGTCTCGGGCATTGTCCATCGGCTACCGCCATGTCGATACCGCACGCGCCTACGGCAACGAAGATGCCGTGGGCGAGGGGCTGCGCGCTTCCGGCATTGCGCGCGACGAACTGTTCGTGACCACCAAGGTGTGGTGGACGGAAATCGCGCCCGGCGACCTCGAGCGCTCGGCCGAGGCCAGCCTGAAGGACCTCGGCCTGGACCATGTCGACCTGCTGCTGATCCACTGGCCGAACCCGGGCATTGCGCTGGAGGGCTCGATCAAGGCGCTGAATGCGGTCAGGCGCATGGGCCTCACCCGCCACATCGGCGTGGCCAATTTCCCCACCGCCCTGCTGGCCGAAGCGATTTCGCTTTCGGAGGCGCCGCTGGTTTGCAATCAGGTCGAGTACCATCCCTATCTCGACCAGTCCAAGCTGTTGCGCATGTGCCGCGAGAATGGCCTGGCTCTCGTTTCCTACTGTCCGCTGTTCCGGGGCGGCGGTCTGTTCGAGGAGAAGGCGGTGCAGGACGCCGCTGCCCGTCATGACAAGACGCCGGGCCAGATCGTGCTGCGCTGGCATGTTCAGCAGGAGGGCGTGTCGGCAATTCCGCGCACCTCCAGGGCGGAACGGCTGGCGGAAAACATCGCCGTCTTCGATTTCGCGCTGTCGGATGCGGAGATGGCGGCTATTTCCGCACTGACCAGCCAGAACAGGCGCATCTGCGACTACGACTTCTCGCCCGAATGGGATGCCGCTTAGGCCACGACGCGGCGGCCTATAGCCCCACAGGGTTTGCGACGGGCAAAGGTCGGTTTCCTGCTATCCCGGCACCGCCCAAGCCTGCCAACCTGCCCCCGAAATATCCGGGGCAGGAATGGTCACGCAGGTAAGGCATCCCATCTGGCTTCCCGCCGTAAAGCAGGCGGGCGCGCGCACCTTTGCCACACTCTATGCGCTTGAGTCCTTTGCGCGGGCCGCCATTTCCAGCGTCGTGCCGATCCAGGCCTACGAGCTCCTGCAGAACAAGCAGGGCGTCTCGCTGCTCTATACGCTGGTGGCGCTGATCGGCCTTTCGGCAACGCTGTTCATGCCGATGCTGATCAGCCGCTTCTCGCGCCGCTGGATCTACACCGCGGGCACGGCGCTTCTGGTCGTCGGTTCACTCCTGTTCATGACCCATTCGCTCCCCGGCCAGATGATCGGCATGCTGGCGCGCGTGATGGGCTCCAGCGCGCTCGCCATCACGCTCAACCTCTACATCATGGA
>JAEWHN010000148.1 GCA_023387775.1 Pseudomonadota bacterium
ATGTTGTGCTGGTCAGGCGTGTTGAACACCGCCTGCATGTGCTCGCCCTGGCGGCCGGTATAGCCCAGCGACGCGATTGCCGCGGTGGCGTCGCGCTTCAGCCAGTCGGCGAATTCCGGGTCTCTCCATGCTTTCGCCACCGCGCGGGCGCCGTTGCGCGGGCCAACCTTGGTTTCATAGGTGTCGACGATCACGTCGATCGCGGCGGGGTCTATCAGCCCCTTCTGCGTCAGGATCGTCTCCAACGCGCGCACCCGGGCTGCCATCGGGTCGAGTTCGTTGTCGTGATGATGGTCGTGGTCGTGATCGTGCGACATGACCGCAGGCTATGCCGCGTGCGGCCGGGGCGCAAGCGGGCCAGCCATCACCGCAGCATCGGCCACAGCGTCGCCGCCAAGAGCAGGCCCATGCAGATATTGAACCATTTCAGCCGCACGGGGTCGGCCAGGAAGCCGCGCAGCGCCATGCCGAACCCCGCCCAGGACGAGACGCTGGGCAGATTGACCACCGCGAAAGCAAAGGAAATCGACACCACGGACATGAACGGCGATTCCGGATTGGTGTAGACGGCCATGGCCGTCAGCGCCATCACCCATGCCTTCGGATTGACCCACTGGAAGGCGGCGGCCTCCAGGAAGGTCATCGGCCGCGCCTTGGCGTCGCCGTCCTTGCCCATCGAGCGCGACATGGCGATGCGCCAGGCAAGATAGACGAGATAGGCGCCGCCGGCGATCTTCAGCCCTGTATGCAGCGCCGGAAAGGCAGTCAGCACCGCGCCCAGCCCGAAACCCACGCCCAGCAACAGGGAAAGGAAGCCCATGCCGATGCCCAGCATGTGCGGAATGGTGCGCATGAAGCCGAAATTCACGCCCGAGGCCAGCAGCATGAAGTTGTTCGGACCCGGCGTGATCGAGGTCACCAGGGCATAAACCACGAGGGCGAAGAATGCGTCGGCTGTCATCATTGGACCTGTCTGGAGGGGTGGGCCGGCCGGAATGCATCGGAACGCCGCATGTCTGCGCGCCTTCCCGATGTCGAACGCGCGAGTCGCGCGCAGGATTGAACGGCGAATGGAAACAGATATATTCGAGGCGGTTGTTCTATTTCTATCGACATCGACCAGATCTTCTGCCGACATGGCTTCGATAAAGATCTGATATCTGAAATTCTATGTAATTCAGGTGACAAATGTCTGCAGTTGCCAAAGCCGAGCCTACCAGCCTCACCAGCGAACTCATCGACCACGCCGTGGCGAGCATCGAGGGGTCCGACCGGTTCTCGCTGCCTTTTCCCCACATCTTCTTCCGCAACTTCTTTCCGAAGGATTTTTATGCCGACCTGATCAAGTCGATCCCGACCGAGGGCTACGACCCGATCACGGGCGACGGCACGCGCATGGCGCTCAGGCTCTATGGCGACAATGTCGCCAAGGTGGACGAAAGCCTGCGCGAAATGTGGGCGGCGGTGTCCGCAATGCTGACCTCGCCCGAGATCGAGAACGCCATCCGCCGGCAGCTTCACGAGGGTCTTGAAATCCGGGCGCGCGGTGACAAAGTCGCCAGCCCGGACGATTTGCGACTGGTGGCCAAGCCCGTCCTCTACAGCGACAAGGACGGATACCAGATCAAGCCGCATCCCGATGCGCGCAAGAAAGTGGTGACCATGCAGCTCTACTGCCCCACCGACGAAAGCCAGCGGGAGCTTGGCACGACCCTCTATCAGGCTTCTCTGAAAGGCCTGCTGCATGTCGGCTCCTACGGGCTGGAACCGGTCAAGACGCTGCCGTTCCTGCCCAATGTCGGCTATGCCTTCGTGGTGCTGAAGGCGTATCATTCGCTGCTGAAGATGAGCTGGCACGGCCGGCCGAAGATCCACACGCCGATCGAGCAACCGCGGGTCACCCTGCTCAACACCTTCTATATCAACGAAAACGTCGGCTTCTGACCGCCGGGCGGGCACTGCCCGTCCGGTCTGCCTTGCGCGCCGCCCCGGTCGCTCGACCGTGGGCGGCCTGCTTTTTTGGATTACATGCCCTGCGGTCCGCGGTTCATCGCCGCCACGCCGGTGCGGCAGATCTCGACCAGGCCAAGCGGCTTCATGATGGCGATGAACTGCTCGATTTTCGACACCTTGCCGGTAATCTCGAAGATGAAGTGCTCGGTGTTGGCGTCGATGACCTTGGCGCGGAAGGCATCGGCAAGCCGCAGCGCCTCGACGCGAGCATCGCCGGTGCCGGCCACCTTGACCAGCGCCAGCTCGCGCTCCAGCGGCCGATCCTGGCCGAGCTCGGCTGCCCGAACCGTCAGGTCGATCACGCGGTGCACCGGCACGATGCGCTCAAGCTGATGCTTGATCTGTTCCAGCACATGCGGCGTGCCGCTGGTCACGATGGTGATGCGCGAAAGATGCTTCTCATGCTCGGTTTCCGAAACCGTGAGGCTTTCGATGTTGTAGCCGCGGCCGGAGAACAGGCCGATCACGCGGGCCAGCACGCCCGGCTCGTTGTCGACCAGAACCGATAGCGTGTGGATTTCCGGCCGCTGCGTCTCCTTGGAGATGAAGTAGGCGGAGCCGGTCGCCTGTAGCTGTGCGTTCATTTGGATCCCGTCTTCAAGCGTCTTGCTCAATTCGTCGTTTTCGCGCGGCCTTTTCAGCCGCGCGATTGTTGGAAACTTCCGCCTAGACCAGCTCGCGACCCTTGGCGTCGATGGCGTTGGCCACCACCTCGTCGGTGGCTTCGTCAGGCAGCAGCATCTCGTTGTGCGCCTTGCCGGAGGGGATCATCGGAAAGCAGTTGGCCAGGTTCGCCACGCGGCAGTCGAAGATCACCGGCTTGTTCACCGAGATCATCTCCTTGATCGCGTCGTCCAGGTCGGCCGGCTTGTCGCAGCGGATGCCGTGGCCGCCATAGGCCTCGGCGAGCTTGACGAAGTCGGGCTTCGCCTCGGTGTAGGAATGCGACAGCCGGTTGCCGTGCAGCAGCTGCTGCCACTGGCGCACCATGCCCATGTACTGGTTGTTCAGGATGAAGATCTTGATCGGCGCCTCATACTGCACCGCCGCGCTCATCTCCTGCATGGTCATCTGCACCGAGGCGTCGCCGGCGATGTCGATGACCAGCGCGTCCGGATGCGCGATCTGCACGCCCAGTGCCGCCGGCAGGCCGTAGCCCATCGTGCCGAGGCCGCCCGAGGTCATCCAGCGGTTCGGCTTGTCGAAGTGATAGTGCTGGGCCGCCCACATCTGGTGCTGGCCGACCTCGGTCGTGATGTAGGTGTCGCGGTCCTTGGTCAATTCGTAGAGCCGCTGGATCGCATACTGCGGCATGATCACGTCGTCGTTCGGCTTGAAGGCGAGCGAGTCGCGGGCGCGCCAGCGGGCGATCTGCTCCCACCAGGGGTGCAGCGCCGTCTTGTCGTGCTTGGCGCTGGCCCGCCACAGGCGCACCATGTCCTCCAGCACGCGGCCGACATCGCCCAGGATGCCGATGTCTGCGTGGACGTTCTTGTTGATCGAGGACGGATCGATGTCGATGTGGATCTTGCGCGAATTGGGCGAGAACGCGTTGAGGCGCCCGGTGATGCGATCGTCGAAGCGCGCGCCGATGCACAGCATGACGTCGCAGTCATGCATGGCCATGTTGGACTCGTATGTGCCGTGCATGCCGAGCATCCCGAGCCAGTTTTTGCCCGACGCCGGATAGGCGCCGAGGCCCATCAGCGTCGAGGTGATGGGGAAGCCGGTCAGGTCCACAAGTTCGCGCAGCAGATGGCTCGCCTCGGGGCCGGAATTGATGACGCCGCCGCCCGAATAGATGATCGGCCGCTTCGCCGTCGCCATCAGCGCGACGGCGTCCTTGATGCGATCGAGATCGCCCGACACCTTGGGCCGGTAGCTCGTGCGCGGCGCCGTCTGCGGCGGGGTGTAGGTGCCCCTCGCGAACTGGACGTCCTTGGGGATGTCGACCACGACCGGCCCGGGCCGGCCCGTGGTCGCGACGTGGAAGGCCTCGTGCAGGATGCCGGCGAGCTGGTTGACGTCCTTCACCAGCCAGTTGTGCTTGGTGCAGGGGCGCGTGATGCCGACCGTGTCGCACTCCTGGAAGGCGTCGGAGCCGATCAGCGTGGTGGGGACCTGGCCGGTGATGCAGACAAGCGGCACGGAGTCCATCAAGGCGTCCTGCAGCGGCGTCACCGCATTGGTCGCGCCCGGCCCGGACGTGACCAGCATGACGCCGGGCTTGCCCGTCGAGCGCGCATAGCCCTCCGCGGCATGGCCCGCGCCCTGCTCGTGGCGCACCAGGATGTGCTGGACCTGATCCTGCTGGAACAGTTCGTCATAGATGGGAAGGACCGCGCCGCCCGGATAGCCGAAGATATGCGCGACGCCGTTGTCGATGAGGGCCTGTACGACCATCTCGGCGCCCGTCATCTCGCGCCTGCCGGTATCGCTGCTCGCCTTGGTCATCGGGTCGTTTCCATTATGCGCCGCTGGTTGCGGTGTGTTGATCGATTGTCTGGATTGAGGCAACAAAAAAGGCTCCCGGGTGGGGAGCCTGCGTGATGCGCATGGGGTGCTGTCGCCCGGCGGCTACGCCGCCCTGCCCATGCGCCTTCCTACGATAAGTACGATCGCCGTCATGCCGCGGACCCTATTGGCGTGCGAGGGCGACGTCAATCCCCGAAAAGCGCACCGGCCGGACAGCGAACTGCCCCAAACAAAAAAGCCGGGCTCGCGCCCGGCTCTGTGTGCTCTGCCGGAAGCAGAACGTCAGTTCACGGCGTCCTTGAGGCCCTTGCCGGCAGCGAACTTGGGAACGTTGCGCGCCGCGATCTTGACGGGCTCGCCTGTGCGGATGTTGCGACCCGTGGATGCCTCGCGGCGGGTGACCGAGAAGTTGCCGAAACCGACGAGGCGAACGTCGCCGCCGCCCTTCAGCTCACGGGTGATCACGTCGAAGACGGCGTCGACCGCAGTCGTCGCATCCGCCTTGGACATCTTGGCATGATCCGCGACAGCGGAAACGAGCTCGTTCTTGTTCATTCGAAATCCCTTCCCTTTGAAGACCGGGCCTTCGACTCGCCCGGCGGAGCCGGCACAATATGGATTTGGATGCCGAACACCAACAGAAAAAAGTACCGATTTCCAGTTGCGAATGCCGGATTCTCAACCTTTTCGACACCGCCCCCAAAACGAAGGGAGCCGGAACTTGGTTCCGGCTCCCCTGAAGCGTCGTCAACTGCCAGCTTAGTGGGCAACCCCGACATTCGCAGCATCGTCGGCGATGGGCGACGCCGGCACGTTCGCCGGCTCGGTCCATTCGATCGGCTCGGGCATGCGCTGCAAGGCATGACGCAGCACCTCGCCGACGCGGCTGACCGGGATGATCTCCATCCCGCTCTTCACGTTGTCGGGGATGTCCGCCAGGTCCTTGGCGTTCTCCTCCGGGATCAGCACCTTCTTGATGCCGCCGCGCAGCGCGGCGAGCAGCTTCTCCTTGAGACCGCCGATCGGCAAGACCCTGCCACGCAGCGTCACCTCGCCGGTCATGGCGACGTCGGCCCGCACCGGAATGCCCGTGAGCACCGAAACGATCGCCGTCACCATGGCTATACCCGCGGACGGACCGTCCTTCGGCGTCGCCCCCTCCGGCACGTGCACGTGGATGTCGCGCTTGTCGAACAGCGGCGGCTCCAGGCCGAAGTCGAGGGCCCGCGAGCGGACGTAGGACGCCGCCGCCGAGATCGACTCCTTCATCACGTCCTTCAGGTTGCCGGTGACCGTCATGCGGCCCTTGCCCGGCATCATCACGCCCTCGATCGTCAGCAACTCGCCGCCGACCTCGGTCCAGGCCAGGCCAGTCACGACGCCGACCTGGTCGTCCGCCTCGACCTGGCCGAAGCGGAAGCGCGGAACGCCGAGATAGTCGGCGATGTTCGCCGCGGAAATCTCGACCTTCGTCTTGCCGCCCTTCGACCGCAGGATCTCGGTGACCGCCTTGCGCGCCAGCTTCATCAGCTCGCGCTCCAGCGACCGGACGCCCGCCTCGCGGGTGTAGGTCTGAATGATCGCGCGGATCGCATCCTCGCCGACGGAGAACTCCTTCGGCTGCAGGGCGTGATCCTTGATTGCCTTCGGCAGCAGGTGCCGCTTGGCGATCTCGACCTTCTCGTCCTCGGTGTAGCCGGCGATACGGATGATCTCCATGCGGTCCATCAGGGCCGGCGGGATGTTCAGCGTGTTCGCCGTCGTCACGAACATTACGCTCGACAGGTCGTATTCGACCTCGAGGTAGTGGTCCATGAACGTCGAGTTCTGCTCCGGATCGAGAACCTCTAGCAGGGCCGATGACGGATCGCCGCGGAAGTCCATGCCCATCTTGTCGATCTCGTCGAGCAGGAAGAGCGGGTTGGCCTTCTTCGCCTTCTTCATCGACTGGATGACCTTGCCGGGCATCGAGCCGATGTAGGTGCGGCGGTGGCCGCGGATCTCGGCCTCGTCACGCACGCCGCCGAGCGCCATGCGGACATATTCGCGGCCGGTCGCCTTGGCGATCGACTTGGCGAGCGAGGTCTTGCCGACGCCGGGAGGGCCGACGAGGCACAGGATCGGACCCTTCATCTTGTTCTGGCGGCTCTGCACCGCGAGATACTCGACGATGCGGTCCTTGACCTTGTCGAGGCCGAAGTGGTCGTGATCAAGCACCTCCTGCGCCAGGTCGAGGTCGTACTTGACCTTGGAGCGCTTGCCCCACGGGATCGACAGCAGCCAGTCGAGATTGTTGCGCACGACGGTAGCCTCCGCCGACATCGGCGACATGGTCCGCAGCTTCTTCAGCTCGGCCTCGGCCTTCTCGCGCGCTTCCTTCGACAGCTTGGTCTTCTTGATCCGAGCCTCGAGCTCCGAGGCTTCGTCGCGGCCGTCCTCGCCCTCGCCGAGCTCCTTCTGGATCGCCTTCATCTGCTCGTTGAGGTAGTACTCGCGCTGCGT
>JAEWHN010000160.1 GCA_023387775.1 Pseudomonadota bacterium
TAGGGCGAGTCGATGCCGGTGAAGTTCCTGATCTGACCCTTGAGCGCACGCGCGTAAAGCCCCTTGGGGTCGCGGCTGGCGCATTCCTCGAACGGCGTATCGACGAACACCTCGATGAACTCGCCTTCGCCCATCAGTTCGCGCGCGATACGCCGCTCGGCGCGGAAGGGCGAAATGAACGAAACCAGCACGATCAGACCGGCATCGGCCATCAGCCGCGCCACTTCCGCCACGCGGCGGATGTTCTCCACCCGGTCGGCCTCGGAGAAGCCGAGGTCGCGGTTCAGACCGTGGCGGACATTGTCGCCATCGAGGACATAGGTGTGGCGGCCGCTTGCATGCAGCTTCTTTTCGAGCAGGTTGGCTATGGTCGACTTGCCCGACCCGGAAAGGCCGGTGAACCACAGCACCGCCGGCTTCTGCTGCTTGGCGGCGGCCCGCGCGTCCTTGGTCACGTCCAGCGACTGCCAGTGGATGTTGTCGGCTCGCCGCAGGGCATGCGTGATCATGCCTGCACCAACCGTCGCATTGGTCAGGCGGTCGATCAGGATGAACGCGCCGGTGGCGCGGTTCTCGGCAAAACCATCGAAAGCAAGCGGCGACTGCGTCGAGATCGTGCAGACACCGACTTCGTTCATCTCCAGCGATCTCGCAGCCGCGTGGCCGAAATCGTTGATATCGAGTCGATATTTCAACTCGGTCACGGTCGCGCTGGCCTGGTCGGTCTCGGTGCGCAGGATGTAGGAGCGCCCGGGCAGCAATGCCCGCTCATCGAACCAGACGATGTTGGCCGCGAACTGGTCGGCGACATGCGGCCGCGCCGTGGGCCTAACCAGCAGGTTGCCGCGCGAGACTTCGACCTCGTCTTCCAGCACCAGCGTCACCGCCTGCCCCTCGACAGCCTGCGCCAGGTCGCCGCCAGAGGCGACGATGCGCTTGACGCGCGAAGCCTTGCCCGACTTGGCGACCACGATCTCGTCGCCCTGGGCGATCGAACCGGAGGCGATCGTACCGGCGAAACCGCGAAAATCGAGATTGGGCCGGTTCACATACTGGACCGGGAAGCGGAACGGCTTTTTCCACGCATCCTGCTCGACGTCGACCGCTTCCAGGTGCTCGATGAGCGTCGGGCCTGCATACCAGCCGGTCTGCCCGGAGCGGCGGCTGACATTGTCGCCGAACCTTGCCGACATCGGGATCGCGACGACCGAGGCAAAGCCGAGGTCTTTCGAAAAGGCCGTGTATTCGGCAACGATCCGCTCGAACACCGCTCGATCGAAGCCGACGAGGTCTATCTTGTTCACCGCCAGCACGATGTGGCGAATGCCGAGCAGCGAGGCGATGATGGAATGGCGGCGCGTCTGCCGAAGCATGCCCTGGCGCGCGTCGACAAGCACAATGGCGAGGTCGGCGGTGGACGCGCCGGTCGCCATGTTGCGCGTATATTGCTCGTGGCCTGGCGTGTCGGCGACGATGAACTTGCGCTTCGGCGTTGCGAAGAAGCGATAAGCGACGTCGATGGTGATGCCCTGCTCGCGCTCGGCCTCAAGCCCGTCGACCAAAAGCGCGAAATCGATGTCGTCGCCCGTGGTGCCGTGTCGGCGGGAATCCCGCTCCAGCGTCGCCAACTGGTCCTCGAAGATCTGCTTGGTGTCAGACAGCAGCCGCCCGATCAGGGTCGACTTGCCGTCATCGACCGATCCGCAGGTGAGGAACCGCAAGAGCGACTTCTGCTCCTGCGCGGCAAGGTAGTCGTTCACCGCCTCGGCGGCGACGAGGTTTTCCGCAAGCATGTGACGCATGATCAGAAATATCCCTCGCGCTTCTTCTTTTCCATGGAGCCTGCCTCGTCGCGGTCGATCAGGCGGCCCTGACGCTCGGAGGTGCGCGCGATCAGCATCTCGCTGACGATGCCCTGCAGGTCCGTGGCGTCGGAATCGATAGCGCCCGTCAGCGGATAGCAGCCCAGCGTGCGGAACCTAACCAGCCTGTTCTCGATCACCTCACCGGGCTTCAGCTTCATGCGGTCGTCGTCGCGCAGGATGAGCATGCCGTCGCGCTCGACCACAGGCCGCTCCTTGGCGAAGTAGAGCGGCACGATGGGGATGTCTTCCCGTAGGATGTATTGCCAGATGTCGAGTTCGGTCCAGTTGGACAGCGGAAAGACACGGATCGACTCGCCCGGCGCCACGCGCGTGTTGAAGATCTTCCACATCTCCGGCCGCTGGTTTTTCGGGTCCCAGGCGTGGCTGGAATTGCGGAACGAGAAGATGCGCTCCTTGGCGCGCGATTTCTCCTCGTCACGCCGCGCGCCGCCGAAGGCTGCATCGAAGCCGTATTTGTCGAGCGCCTGGCGCAGGCCCACCGTCTTCATCACATGCGTGTGCGTGTTGGAGCCATGGTCGAACGGGTTGATGCCGTCGCGCACGCCATCCTCGTTGACATGCACGAGGAGATCGAAGCCCAGACGCTCCGCCATCGCATCGCGGAACTCGATCATCTCGCGGAACTTCCAGGTCGTGTCAACATGCAGGAAGGGAAAAGGCGGTTTGGCTGGATAGAAGGCCTTCATGGCCAGATGAAGCAGCACCGACGAATCCTTGCCCACCGAATACAGCATCACCGGCTTGGCAAATGTCGCCGCCACCTCGCGAAAAATGTGAATGGCTTCGGCTTCGAGCCGGTCGAGATGGGACAGCCTGGCAAGCATGGGGTGCCTATGGAAAACGGGTGCTTGGACGCCGCGGCTGCAACGCCCTGAAAGTTCCCGGATTTTCCCCGCAATGGCGCGACCTCTCAAGGAGAACGCTACCAAATTCGCGCCGCTCGCCGATCGGAACATGCGCGGCACGGCGCTTCGATGGAATCCTGTTCCCCACCTTGTTGGACGCTAGGCTGACGAAATCGATTGCTCCGGTGACGAGCGCATGGCAGTTGGTTGCACAGTCCGTGCGCTGGGGGCGGCTGCAGGTAGCTTCTCCAACCATATTGTGTCGTATTCCGGTATCGGAGCAGTTCTTCCGTGAAAGACCTTCGCAGCTATCCGTCGCTCAACAGGGCCTTCGCCTTCTTCTGCTTTTCGGCGGTGCCGGCGCTGGGCTCGGCCGTCAGCGTGATCTGGCACGGCGGCGCGCTTGTGTGCCTGTACGAGATATTGTCGGGGCGCAGGAAGCTGAGCCGCGATCACGCCATGCTGGTGATGACGCTGCTCTTGTTCGTCTACTGCCTTGCCAATGCGGTCTCCACGCTGTGGAACAGCCCCACCTATGGCGGGATAGACAAGATGCTGCGCCTGTTCACGCTGCTCCTGTTTCCGTTTTCCTATTCTGTCGCAGCTATTTCCGACCGGGAGACGATCGCCCGTTCCGTCGTGCTGGCCAGCATGGTGGCGTGCTACACGGCGCTTGCGGTGTCCTTCGTGCAGTTCCACTTCCTTGGCCTGCGCGCTGCGGGCGGCGCGGGCAACGCGATCGTCTTTGCCTTTGCAATCAGCCTGGCCTGCTCGACTTCGCTGGCCGGGCTGCTTTCGCAGCACGACAGCAAGTTCACTTTGCCCCTGGCCGGCGCGGTGCTGGCAGGGTGGCTTGCCCTGTTCTATTCGGGCACGCGCTTCCTCTGGCTCACCACGCTTCCGGTGAACCTGCTCGTCCTGTTCATCTTCCGCCACCAGCTTCGCCGGTTCCTCACGCCGCGAATATTGCTCCTGGTATTGGTCGGGATGATCATTGCCATCGCGGCCGCTTCCCAGATGATCGGCGGGCGGCTGCACCAACTCGCCGCGGATTGGAACAAGCTGGCCCAGAACCAGAACTACGGCACGTCGCTTGGCGCGCGCCTCTTCATGCTGGAAATGGCCGTCGAACTCATTCGCCAGAACCCGATCCTCGGCTACGGGCTCGGCGCGACCAACCAGCTGATCGAAGCTGGCTTCAGGGAAAAGCACGGGCTCGACATCAGCTATTCGCACTTCCACAATGGCTATCTCACCACCATGGTCGAGGCTGGAATTGTCGGGCTTCTTTCGCTTCTGGGCATCTTCTTTGCCGCGACGCTCAATGCCATACGCACGCTTCGCAGCACTGCCGACCCGGTCAACCGGCTGGGTGCCGCGATGCTCATAGTGCTCGTCGCCACCTACGGCATCGGCTCGCTCGCCAACAAGGTGCTCGGCCACGACATTCAGGACACGCTGTTCATCATGTTCCTCATCATGGGAACCTATCTGGCCTCCGGCACCTCGATGCCTTCAACTGCTGCCGGAGCCGCACCGCAACCGGGCTGAGAGGAGAAGAGCTCCATTCGGGATCGAGAGCGACCAAAACGGATACTGATGGTCACGACCGATCATTTGATGATCGATCGCCGGATCCTGCAGGAAGCGCTTTCGCTTCGCGAGGCGGACTACGAGGTGGAGCTGCTCGCCGGTTTCGAATGCCAGCGGGAGGAGGCATTCAACTGGCAAGGCATTTCCATATGCCGATATGCCTACGACTGGAGCGACGCGCGAGCACGTCGCGCTCTCGCTATTCTGGCCCACCACCGCGGACGTCTCCCTTCCCTGCTCACCAGGGCAGCCCGTAAGGCCATCGGGCTCGCTACCGGCATTTCCAGCTTCGAACACTTCGTGCTGGAAAAGATCCTGTCGAAGTCCTTCGACGTGCTTCACGTTCACGATTTTCCGCTGCTTGCGGTGGCCGTCGAGGTCAAGCGCCGCCTTGGCTGCCGGCTGGTCTACGATGCCCACGAGCTCTACCACGCCCAGTCGCAGCTGCCGCCATCCGTACAGGCCGCCTACAAACGGCGGGAAGCGGCGTTGATCCACAAGGTCGATGCGGCGATCACCGTCAACGAGTTCATCGCCGGCATCATGGCGCGGGACTATGGCTGCGCCGCACCTCACGTCATTCTCAATGCAGCGCCCCGGCTCGAAACGACGCCGGAAGACATTCGCCCCCTTGCCGGGCTCGCCCCCGGCACACGGGTCGTGCTCTATCAGGGCTGGCTTTCGCCCGAGCGCGGCGTGGACACGCTTGTCAGGGCCGCAAGCAATTTTCCGCACGGCACTTCGCTTGTCGTGGTCGGCTACGGCGCACACGAGGCCGACCTTCGTCGCATCAGCGCCAGCCAAGGCACCGACGACGGACGCGTCGTTTTTCTCGGCCGCATCGAGCCGCAGCAACTGCAGAGGCTGACCGGGTCTGCCGATCTCGGCGTCATCCCCTATTGGGGCATCGATCTCAACAACACCTATTGCAGCCCGAACAAGCTGTTCGAATTCGCCGCCGCCCGCTTGCCCTTCGTCTCGAACGACCTGCCTTTCCTGCGCAGTATCGCCGAGAGATACGGTTTTGGCGTCCTGGCCGATCTGCGCTCCCCTCAGGCTGGGGCAAACGCCATCCTCTCCATCCTTGACGAGCCGCAGCGCCTGGGGACCCTGCGCGAGGCGGCGAAAGAGGCGTCGAACCGCCTGCTCTGGTCGAACCAGGCCGAAAAGCTGCTTTCGATCTACGCCGCGCTTCAGTAAATCGCCGGAGGCGATCCCGGAATTTGTCGCCCCCTCCGCGAAATTCGCGCCGTGTCTATTGGCATATGGGTCAAGCCTTCGCGACCGAACGGGGCCTTCGTTCCGCAAGCACGCGCTCGACAATCGCCACGAACTTCGCGCCCTCGACGTCCCAACTCACCTCCGCGCTCGCGGCTGCCGTATTGCCCCGCCATCGTGCAAGCCGCGCCGGATCGGAAAACACGGCGTCGATTGCCCTGGCGGCCGGCTCCTCCCGGCCAAGATCCGCCAGCAGCCCGATCTGGTGCTCGTCCACGATGCGCCGGATTTCCGGCAGGTCGCTCGACAGCACGGCAACACCGGCCGAGATGAATTCGAACAGCTTGTTGGGCGTGCAGTAATAGTTGTTAAGGCAAGTCGCCTGATAGGGGATCACCCCGGCATCTGCCGCGGCCGTGTGAGCGAGCAGATCGCACTGCGCCACCCGTTCGTGCAGATGCACCCGCGCGGCGACGCGGCTGCGCGCTGCCATCGCGGCAAGCCGGCCGCGCAAGGGCCCCCCTCCCATGATGACCAGATGTATATCGGGATTCCCGACCAGTTCCATGGCGCCGACGAGAGTTTCGATATTGCGGCCGCTGGATAGACCACCCTGCATCAGCAGCACTCGCGCGCTTTCCGGTAGATCGTACTTCTCGTGAAAATACCGGCTTCGCCCGGAAGCAGGCCGCCTTCTCTCCGCATTATAGACGACCTCGACATGCTCCAGCGCATAGCGTTCCGCAATTTCCGACGCGATGGAGGGATTGACCGTCACGACCGCATCGCAATCCGGTATGTACCGGCGCTCGATAGCGCTCCAGCTGCGCTTCTCGAACTCCGAAAGCTCCTGCTCCACATAGAGTTCGTGGCTGTCGTAGATCAGCCTGGCCCCCGCCTCACGAGCTGCCCTGTGCGCGGGCGGAAGTGTCGGCAGATCGTGCGCGATGAACACGTCGGGCCTGAGACCATCGAGCGGCCGTGCAAAGAGATCGCGGTAAAACTTCTCCTGGTCGAACAGGTAGCGCCAGCCTATCTCCCGCAGCCTTCGCGTGCCGCGCTCGCCCATCGGCAGCGTGTCGCGCAACAGGCGATAGACGCTCCCCACGATCCTCTGCCGCGCGGGTGGCGCACCATTCACCTCGAAAGGGTGCTGTCTTTCCGGATATCCGGATCGCTCAAGCCGCGCATTGGGGGCGACGATTGTCACTTCCCAGCCCGCTTTGGCGAGGCTTTCCGCCTCCAGAAGAATGCGCCGATCGATCTGGCGGTCGATGGTCAGCATCGCCGCATGCGGCGGCCGCCGGAAGGGCTGGGTCGGCATACTGACTTGCGTCACCTCTTCCCCTCGCACGAAAGAGCCGGCAGTGAACATTCAGCGGCCGCATCATCTCCTGCCGGCACAACGAGTCAAGGCGGCGGCAGAAGGCGATCTGTGAGGGGGCCGCGACGAAAAGAAAAAGCCGCGGTCTTCACCGCGGCTTCGTCATGGAGAGACTGTTGCCGAGAGCGCAACGGCTCTGGCTCCCAAGCGATTACTCGTAGATCGGGAACCGCTTGCAGAGATCGCGCACTTCCGCGAGCACCGCCTGCTCCACGGCCGCGTCGCCTTCCGGCCCGGCCTTCGCCAAGGCGTCAATCACCTTCAGGATCAGCTCGCCGATGCGGCGGAACTCGGCCTCGCCGAAGCCGCGCGTGGTGCCCGCCGAGGTACCCAGCCGCACGCCCGACGTGACCGCCGGCTTCTCGGGATCGAAGGGGATTGAGTTCTTGTTGCAGGTCAGGCCGGCCCGCTCCAGCGCGTGCTCGGCGTCGCGGCCCTTCACGCCCTTCGGCCGCAGGTCCACCAGCACCATGTGGCAGTCGGTGCCGCCGGAAACAATGTCGAGCCCGCCCTTCACCAGCGTCTCGCACAGCACCTTGGCATTGCCGACCACGGCAGCCGCATAATCGCGGAACTCCGGGCGCAGCGCCTCGCCGAAGGCCACCGCCTTGGCCGCGATCACGTGCATCAGCGGGCCGCCCTGGTTGCCCGGGAACACCGCCGAGTTCAGCTTCTTGGCCAGCGCCTCGTCATTGGTCATGATCATGCCGCCGCGCGGGCCGCGCAGGGTCTTGTGCGTGGTGGTGGTCACGACATGGGCATGCGGCAGCGGATCGGGATAGAGCCCGGCCGCAACCAGGCCCGCATAGTGGGCCATATCGACCATCAGATACGCGCCCACCTCGTCGGCGATGCGGCGGAAGGCGGCAAAGTCGATTGCACGCGGATAGGCCGAAGCGCCGGCGACAATCAGCTTGGGCCGGGTTTCCAGCGCCTTGGCGCGCAGCTCGTCATAGTCGATCTGCTGGTCGGACTGGCGCACCTCGTAGCTGACGATGTCGAACCACTTGCCGGACATGGTCACGGGCGAGCCGTGCGTCAGGTGGCCGCCATGCGCCAGAGACATGCCCATGACGCGGTCGCCTGGATTGAGCAGCGCCAGGAACACCGCCTGGTTGGCCTGCGCGCCGGAATGCGGCTGGACGTTGACAAAGCCCGCGCCGAACAGCTGCTTGGCCCGCTCGATCGCCAGCGTCTCGATCTGGTCGACGAATTCGCAACCGCCATAGTAGCGGCGGCCAGGATAGCCTTCGGCGTATTTGTTGGTCAGCACCGAGCCCTGCGCCACCAGCACATCGTTCGAGACGATGTTTTCGGAAGCGATCAGCTCGATCTGGTTCTGCTGGCGGTCCAGCTCGCGGGCGATGGCCGAGGCGACCTCGGCATCTCCGAGCGAAGCGCTCATCTTGAAGTTAAGCATGGTCGGTTCTCCTCCGATCCGATTTCCTAAAGGCCGAGTTCGACTTCGTGGCTGGCGGCCTCCAGCAGGCCCCACACATGCGACGCAAAGGAGCGCCACACCTCTATCCGGAAGCTCTCCGCGCTTCTCCTGATCAGCACGACCTGCGCCTTGTCGAGGATGGTGCGCGTGCCGGTTCCGTCAGCCATCTCGGTCAGGTCGAGCGCGCAAGCCGAGCTCAGCGCGGTGATAGCCGCCGCACCTTGAACCTCGATGCCGGTCTCGCGGTGGCCGATATCGACCAGGCTGTGGGGCGTTGCATCATACAGCGCCGCGAAGCGCGCGACGATGCCCTCACCTTCCTCGGCCGGCGCCAGCAGCAGCCACTCGTCCGGGGAGAGGCAAAGCGCCAGCTTGGCGCCCGACACCGCCATGTCTCCGATCTTCGACGGCAGGTCGCGGCCGAGGGCCTTCGCCGCCGCGCCGGCATGTTCGGGCGAGATGCGCAGGCTGAAGCGTGCGCAGTCCTCGGCCCGGCGGACGCTGAGGCGCGCCCCGCCCCCGACCGTGACCGGGGTTCCAGAAAATCCGTGATGTTCCATCAGCATGATCGCGATCCTATGCGTTGAGGCGCTTGCCTTCGGGGTCGAAGAAAACCGTGCCCACTACCTCTGCGGTGTGCGTGGCGCCCGGCATCGGCACATGGATGACCTTGCCCGTTCTGGCCCGGCCGCCCTCGACGAGCGCGAGCGCCACGGAACGGCCCAGCGCCTCGCTCCAATAGGAGGAAGTGACGTGGCCGAGCATCTTCATCGGCAGTGGCTGGTTCGGATCGTCGACGATCTGCGCGCCTTCCTCCAGCACGACCTTGGGGTCGCTGGTCAGCAGCCCGACGAGCTGCTTGCGGTTGGGCTTGAGCATGTCCGAACGCGACAGCGAACGCTTGCCGACGAAGTCGGGCTTGGCTTTGCCGATGGCCCAGCCGATGCCGGCGTCTTCCGGCGTCACCGTGCCGTCAGTGTCCTGGCCGACGATGATGTAGCCCTTCTCGGCGCGAAGCACGTGCATCGTCTCGGTGCCGTAAGGCGTGATCCCGTATTTCTGGCCGGCTTCGTGCAGCGCCTTCCACACCGCCAGGCCGTGGCGGGCGGGCACGTTGACCTCGTAGCCAAGCTCGCCTGTAAAGCTGACGCGGAACAGCCGGGTCGGCACGCCGCAAATCTTGCCTTCGGCCACCGACATGTGCGGGAAGGCTTCGTCCGACAGGTCGATGCCTTCGACCAGCGGCGCGATCAGCTTGCGGGCATTGGGACCGTTCAGCGCAATGACCGCCCACTGCTCGGT
>JAEWHN010000164.1 GCA_023387775.1 Pseudomonadota bacterium
ATCGGTGTCGAAAGCAATCGTATCGATCGGGTCCGAGCCCGGCACGAAGTTGATCGTGCCGTTGTGCGAGGTCAAGCCGGGCTCGCTGCCCTGCGGCAGGTTCTGGTCGTCCAGCGTCAGGTCGACCGAGGCCGCATCGGGATCGACGGCCGGGCCCTCGCCATCAGTCACGGTGATCGGCTGCTTGGCCGTCGAGGTGTCGCCGTCGCCGTCGGTGATTTGGTAGCTGAAGCCGGCATCGACGCCGTCGGCGTTGTTCAGGCTGGCCGCCGGGGTGAAGGTCCAGGCGCCGCTGGCCTGGAAGGTGTAGACGCCGTTGGCGGTCGTCACCGTCGTCGTGCCGGTGGCCGCCACCGGGTGTTCCGTGCCGTCGATCGTCACCGTGGTCAGCGTGGCTCCGTCGGCGCCTTGGGTGTCGTTGTCCAGCACATTGCCGCCAATCTGGGCGCCGCCTTCGACAACCGTCTGCGCGGGGTCGTCATGGGCAACCGGCACGTCGTCGACGATCTCGATGCTGATGCTGACGGGGGCCGACGAGGCTCTGCCATCGGAGACGATCAGCGTGAACGTGTCGCGTTCCGCCACGTCGGGAACGTCCGTGGTCGCGCTGGTCAATTCATAGCTGTAGGTCACGACACCGGTTGCGGGGTTATAGCCCGTTATGGTGAGTACACCGTGAGCGCCGTCGAAGCTCTTGCCGACCATGTTGGCGATATTGACGGTGACGCCATTGATCGTGAGCGTCTTGAGGTCGCGCAGGCCATCCGGATCAGACAGGCGGAACTGGCCCTCATAGATGTGGCCCTCGGTTACGCTGCCGGGATTGGAGCCGACACCGGGCAGACCCGACTCATGGACGATGCCGGAATCGCCGAACAGCTCGATGCCGGGCGCGCGGTTGGCTGCGCCGGGATAAAGGTCGCGCGCGTCGAGTTGCGAAAACTCCAGGGCGGTCGGCGGCAACAAGTCCGAGAGGTTGAAACCCTGGCCGATCCCGCCCAGCGGCAATGCGAAGTTGCCGCCGGAACTGTTGGTGCTTCCGCCGACCGAGATCGAGCCGTTCGGCCCGAAGGCGACGTCCACGCCGCTTGCTTCCAATGCGGCCAGCAGCGCGACGCGCGGGACCTCCACCTCGCCGAGAATGAAGGTCGGCACATTGGCGGCAGCGTTCTTGATGACGATGAGCGTGCCGTCGGCCTGTTCGAGAACCAGGTTCTGGCCATCGACCTTGATGTTGTCGATCGAGACATTCGCCGGCAGATGGACGACGTTGCCAGCCTCGAGCGCGTATTCCTGCGTCGCCTGGGCGGGATTGGGAGCATCGGAAGATTGGGTGACGCCCTGCTGGATGGGGGCGCCGCTGCCGGCGTCGACCGGAACGGGATCAGCCTCGCTCTGGGCAGCTTCGGCCTGGGCGACGATCATGTGCGCCGTGCCTGCTTCGGACGGCTCGACCTCGAAAGCTCGCGTTCCCGCCAGGTTGTCAAGTTCAATGCTCATGTCTTTTCCCCGCCAATTCAATAATTGCGCGGACAGAAACACCTATTGGACGAATGGGCAATACTCGGAATACTCGCAGCATATATATGAATATGCCATCGCGGTGAAATTTCCGAATTGGTAAATTTGGAACATATACACAGTTATATAATTCCTGCCGCGAGCCGACTCATTCGGATGGGCCTCCGGCGGGAAAGCGCCGCCGGCCGAGCGACAAATACAATTTTATATAAATTGTTCCAAGTAAAGCATGTGAGTATTAGTCAAGTCTGTTTGCGCTATCTTTGCTTCTGCGAGCTAACGTCTTCCGCATAGGGGGCGTCATGAATAGCAATAATAGTAGTTTGGCTCGTTCCAAGAAGAGCGGGCGGATAATCTCCGCTCTACTTATATGCGCGGGGCAGGGCATCGCGGCCCAGGCGATCGCGGATCCACTGATGGAACGGGCAGCGTCGAAGGCGATCGAGACCTCCGCATTTCTTGGTGGCGTGGCCCTGCAAACGGCGGCGGCAGAGCAGCGAGTTCCCGCCTACGATCTCGCGGCACGATCGAAAATCTACGCTCCGGCGCCGAGCGAGGCCCGGGTGGTGGCGTCTGCGGCGGGTGTCGACACGATGAAGACTGCGTCGATCACCCCGGGCGTCTTTGGTTCAGTGGCGCTTCCGATGCGCAACTTCCCCGTTTCGGCCCGTTGGTCTCTAGTGAACCAGGCGATCAACTCCTGCGCTACAGATGTAGGTTGCAGCGATGACGCGCAGTTGCGCAAGCTCTTGGACGGTGTCCGGGGGAAGAGCTTCCGGGAAAAGCTTGCGGCAATCAACGGCGGCATCAATCGCATGATCACCTACAAGCCGGACAGCGAGACCTACGGCCGTCTCGACTATTGGGCCAAGCCGAGCGAAATCCTTGGCAAGCGGGCCGGAGACTGCGAGGATTTTGCCATCCTCAAAATGGCCGCCCTGCTTGAAGTTGGCATTCCGGCGCAAAGCATGTCTGTCGTGGTGCTTCAGGACAAGCGGCTGCGTGTATTTCATGCGGTGCTTTCCGTCAGCACCGCAAGCGGGAACTTCATTCTGGACAATGTGAGAAATACGGTTCTGATCGACAGCCAGCTGCCGGATTACCAGCCACTGTACTCGTTCAGTCAGGAGCGGGCCTGGATTCACGGGGCGAAGCCCGGCGCCATGCAGATTGCAGACGTGGCAGGTGGCTTCGGCAAGATTGCTCCCGGAGAAGGGCCGCTTCCAACCGGGCAGGGGACGCTAGCGATTAGGTAGTGTTCCGCTGTTGGAGACAAACGCGATCAGCAGCTCCAGTTCCTTCACCGGTGCGCGCACGGCATTGATCTGGCCGCGATAGCGGCGGTCGCCGGCCCCCAGGACAAAGCCTGTCACCACAGGCTTTTCCAGGTTGGCATCGAGATTCCTGAATATTTCGGGCAGGCTGAGGTCGAGAGAAAGCCGGAGGTCTTGCTTTCCGTCGGTGCCTTGCGGCAGGTGCTGCCGCACCAGCAGCTGGAAGGCCGCGTTGAAGTTCAGGATCCGCTTGCCCGAAGAAAGGCTGAATGCGGGCGAGGGGCACGCGGCCAGAATGGAATTGACCGTCTTCAGGGATGCGAGCCGGGCAAGCTCCGCATTTTCTTCGGTCAACCAGCGCATGCAACTGACGCGGATTGCCGAGGTTGCATTGCCAGCGCCCTCATGGGTTCTGGCAATCTCTTCGACTATCGCGCCAAGCGTGGATTTCCGGCTTTCGGCAAGCCGCTTCAGCGCCGTCCAGAAGAAGCGCTCCAGCCGAACCCCTCGCCGGGCTCCGGCATGGGAAACCACCCTGAACTCGGGCTCCAGTTCGTTCGACAGAGCCCCTGAAGGCACTTGGTCGAATGCCTCCTGAGGGGCGGTTTCATCGTTCACGCATTGCCTCTTCGCGCGCTTTGTTGATCGGTTTGAGCAGGTAGCTCAGAATCGTCTTGCTCCCGGTCATGATGTCCACAGAGCAGATCATGCCAGGAATGATCGAATAGGATTTCCCGTCCTTCTCCAGCGCAGCCCTATTTGTCGAGACTCGGACCTGATAGTAGGGCTCGCCCGTGTGCTGATCGAGGATGCTGTCGGCCGTGATGTTCTCGACCTTTCCTTCGAGGCCCCCGAAAATGGAAAAGTCATAGGCGGTGATCTTGATGAGGGCTTCCTGACCCGGTCGGATGAAGGCGACATCGCGCGGCGAAACGCGCGCTTCGACGAGCAGTGTGTCGGACGTCGGCACAATCCCGGCCACCACCGCGCCGGGTTGAACGAAGGCGCCCAGCGTATTGACTTCAAGCGTGTTTACAATGCCGTCCACGGGAGAGCGGATGTCGGTCCGTGCCACCCTGTCTCTGGCGCCCCGGAGGGTCTCCTCCACCACCGACAGTTCGGCCAATGCCTGCGTAAGCTCATCCAGCGCCTGCTGCTGGAAATCCAGTCCGACCTCTTCTACCTGGAGCCTGGCCTCGGTAAGCGCACCCTGTATTCGCCCCATGGATTCCGTGGAGAGGTTTATCTGTCCCTTCAGTTCGGCCTGCTCGCGGTCGACGCGTATTTTTTCGGTTTGCGCCATGAGCCCCCGCTTGGTCAGCGATTCGACCAGCGCAGCTTCTCGATCGCTGACGCTCAGGTTCTCGGTCAGGCGCTGCGAATTGGCGTTAGCCTCGTTTAGTTCGCTTTCCCGTTGTTCGAGGCGCGCCTTCAGGACCGACAGCTTGTTCTCGAAGTTCTCCCGTTTCGCCACCAGCAGTTTCTGCTCATTGGCGCATATCTCCGGGGCAGAGGCGAGAATATCCGCGGGGCACTCGAAGGAACTGGAAATATTGCCGCTCTGCTCGTGCTTCAAGCGGGCGATGCGCGCCGAGAGGGCGCGAGCTTTTGCCTGTTGCTCGCCAAGGCTGGAAGCATTCATCGTGTTGTCCAGCCGGATTATGAGATCGTCCTTCTTTACCCTCTGGCCGATCTTGACGGCGATCTCCTGAACCACGCCCGGCTCGCTGGACTGGATGATCTGCGTCTTGGAAGCGGGAATGACCTTGCCTTCGCCGCGTGCAATCTCATCCACCTGGGCAAACGCTGCCCAGCCGATGAACGCCACGAAAAGCGCACCGATAATGAAGACGGAAGCCGACGCAAACAATGGCGGGCGGTCTTCTCCGATCAGCATTCTTCAAACACCTAATATACTGGCTTCAGCCAACACACCGTTGATCAGGCACTCGGCCTTTGGAGCGCCTGTATAACTTTTTCCTTGGGGCCGTCAGCAACAATCCTGCCCTGTTCCACCACAATGAGGCGATCGACTATCTCCAGCATGCTGTATCTGTGTGTGGAGATGATCAGTGTGGTGTCTTGGTCGAACGCCACTCTCAACTGGCGGATGAGCTGACGTTCCGAAGCAAGGTCCATCGAGCCGGACGGCTCGTCCATGAACACGATCTTCGGCTTGGTCAGCAGCAGGCGGGCAATGGCGACGGCCTGCCGCTGGCCGCCGGACAGGTTGGTGCCCCGTTCGCCGACATTCATGTCGTAGCCGCGGGGATGGCGAGACACGAACTCATCCACGCCGGCTGCCTTTGCCGCCGCGATGATTTCCTCGTCGGTTGCTTCCGGGCGGGCCATCAGCAGGTTTTCCTTGATCGTACCGGAAAACAGATCGCCTGCCTGTGCGACGATGCCGACCGCCGCCCGAACTTCGGAGGGGTGGTATTGGCGGATGTCGATGCCGTCGATCAACAGTTCGCCCGAGGTGGGCAGGAAGAGCCTGCCGATCAAGCGCCCCAGCGTGGTCTTGCCCGACCCAATGCGGCCTATGATCCCGATCCGTTCACCCGGCCTTATGGAAAGCGACAGGCCGGTCAGCACTTCGTTTTCCGAGCCCGGATAGACAAAGCCGACATTCTTGAACGTCAAGGCGCCGGACTGAACCGGCCGGTTGACGAAGCCGATGGTTTCGGGCCGGTCCTCCGGCTGCGACATGATCGTGTCCAGAACCCGCAGCGACAGCATGGCCTGGCGAAAGCGGGCAAGGGTCATGGCGATCTGGCTGAGCGGGGCGACCGCTCTGGACGCCAGCATGACGGCCGCGATGATCGCGCCCGAGGAAACATTGCCATCGGAAAATGAATAGGCGCCGGCTACCACGATGCCAACGGTGACCAGTTGCTGGATGAACTGGGTCGCGTTGGCGGCGGTCGCCGACAGTTCCTTGATCTTCTCCGACGTGTTGGCGGCGTTTTTGGTATGCTCGCGCCACTTCCTGAGAAGATAGGCTTCGGCGCGCAGCGACTTGATCGTCTCGGCCGTGGAGATCGATTCGACAAGCAAAGCCTGCCGCTGCGAAGCCTCGTTCATGGAGGCGGCCACCCGCTTGCCGATCCGGTGCTGGGTGACTAGCCCGACGATGATCGCCGCCACGAAGGCCAGTGCCGGGATGATCACCAGGCTGCCAGCCACGGCATAGATGACCAAAAGGAATACGACGATGAAGACCGTGTCGATGAATACGCTGATGGTGTTCGACGTGAAGAATTCGCGCACGAATTCGTATTGCGTGACCCTGTTGGCGTATTCGCCGGTTGAGGAGGGGCGTGCCGAAAGCGAGCTGTTCAGCACCTTCTCGAAAAGCATGTAGGAAATGCGGAGGTCGGCAGAGCGGCCCGCATGATCGATCAGCGAAGCGCGCGCAGTCTTCAGCAGCAGGTCGAACAGCATGGCCATGCCGACGCCCAATGCGAGTACCCACAGCGTCGCGATCGCCTTGTTCGGCAGAATCCGGTCGTAGACGTTCATCGTGAAGATCGGCGACGCCAGCGCGATGATGTTGATGAAGACCGCGGCCAGGGCCACTCGGGTATATGAGCGCCAGAACAGGCTCATCGTGCCGAACAGCCAGTGGCGCCGTTCGATCTTGTGCGCGGTGCCCGCGACGGGGGCCTCAGCGGTGTTCCTGTATGTGATCGAAAAGGAAACGCCGCCGGTGACACCTTCGGCGATCAGGCTTTCCTTGCTGATCGTCGTGCGGCCATTGTCCTGAGGTGTGGTGAGAAATCCGTCTTCGTCTTCAGCGAGCAGGCCTACGGGATAGCCGTTTCCCAGGAATACGATCGCAGGGAGATCGAAGCGCCCCTTCGACAACTCCCGGCTGTCGAAAAAATGGACATCGAGGCCGATTCGCTCGGCGAGGTGCTCGATGTCGTTTGCTTCGATATGCGTCTTGCTGACCGGAATCCCGGCAAACAGCACGGTTTCAGCCGACGGCCTGCCCAGATAGGCCGCGACGCCCGCGAAACACGCTTTGAATGCGTCGCCGAAAGACTGGATATGAGTGTGTTGGTTCACGGGCCGCCGGCAACATTGGTAATCGGGCTTGCTCTTCCTGCCTCGCTCTAGTTCTTCCTCAGGGGTGCCAGGATATCGAGCGGCAGATTGTTATACTGCTGCGAAGGTTCTCTGGCCTGGGTGTCGGTAGCGGGTGTCGGCGGCACGTTGAACTCGCCGCGAGCATAGGCAGCGCCCTGCTTCGGCGCGGCTACGTTCATGGTTCTCAGCAACTGACCCGTCGCCGCCAGCAGCCGGTATTCGGCGAACAGCGAAGCATATGCCGCCGTGTCCGCGAGCGCTGCCGTGTTGAAGCGGGTGTTCTGGGCATCGAGAACGTCGAGCAGGGAGCGCTGGCCCACCTGGAACTGCGCCCGATAGGACTTCACGATCTGGTCGCTGGTGGCCGCCTGCAGCCTCAGGGTGTTGGCAAGATCCGCCTGCCTGAAGCGACGATCCCAGGAAACGCGCACGGCCTCTTCGATCTCGCGGAAGACCTGATGCAGCACCAGGCGCTGCTCGCTCAGCCGGCGAACCTGTTCCTGCTCATTGGCCTTGTCGATGCCGCCGCGATACAGGTTCCAGCGCAGCACCACGCGCGCCTGCAGGTCGTTCGATCGTCCGTCGTGGTGTTCCACGCTCTCCCACGTCCGCGCACGGCCTTCGGCCAGGATTTCGGGGCCATACAGAGCGCGCGCAGCATCCACATTCGACGACGCTGCGTCGATGTCGCTGTTTGCCATGTGGACGCGGGGGTTGTTGGTGCGAGCCACGCCGATCGCCTCGTCGAGAGAGCGCGGCAGAGCCTTCGCGACGGAGCCGGGCCTGCTGGCATTGACCAGCGGCTTGCCCACGGTCTTGAAAAACCGGATCTTGGCGGTCTCCAGCTCCTCCGCGGCTTCCTTCAGGCGCGCCTCGGCTCCGTAAAGCCGTTCCTGCGCCTGCTGCACGTCCGCCTCGGTCAGCCCGCCGCCGTCGACGGTTGCGCGAATGTCGCCCAGGATCGACTGATGGAAGGCGAGGTTCTTCTTCGCTTCGCCGACGATCTGCGACTGCAGCATGTATTCCAGATATTCCTGAACGACAGTGAGGCCGATGAATTCCGAACGCTCCAGAACCCGGAACGATGCGCCGTCGACACGGGAAGCCTGCCGGTCCAGTTCGGCCCGCCGCGCGCCGTTGTCGAAAAGCGTCTGGGTCACCGAGACGCTGGCTTCGTTGGGGTAGAGGGTCCGATTCTCTATGTCCAGGGCGCGCCGGGCAGGGGTGTCCAGCCTGCCTATGCCCGCCGAAGCCTGAAGGTCGACGCTGGGAAGGAACAGCCCCTTGGCCTGGCGCAACTCGAATTCGATCGCCTCACGGTTTTCGATCGCCTGGCCAATCTCCGGGTTGGAGCCAACGGCAACTGCGATGGCGTCTTGCAAAGTAAGCGCATTTGAAATTCCCGGCGACAAAAACGTAGCCGCCAAAAGAACAGCCAAGCGCAAACGCTTGAATTGCATTGATGCCATGTCCCCCGACCTCACCCTTAAGCTTGCGACATCCGATTTGCAGACGTCGCCCCCAGTCCCAATACCGCAAAAACCGCAAGAGTCGACAACCAATCGGCTTCTTGAGAGGTGTCAGACTTACGGTTTCATGTAAATGCGCGTCGAATGTAGTAAAAAGAGCACAACCGAATGCACCGATTCTGGTCGAAAACACAACCACTGTGGCCCGATGCGCCCGGAATGCCGGAATCTACGCGGATGACAATTTGACGGCCGGGCCCGCAAAGGCGGTTCGCAAGCAGCGCTCTGCACATGCCGCACCGGCCGGAACAAAACCGCCCACCGCCAATTGTTCGATTTAGCTTCAATCTGAATGTTTATCGAAACGAAGCCTGAAGGTGTCGTGCCCTATTGACGTGTCGTTGCACGGAGGGAATGATCAGTGGCGGACAGGCGAAATGGCGGCATGTGGCCAATAATGCAATTGGTGGTATTGGGCACGTTTGCCTGCGTCGGGCTGTCGCTTCTGTTCAATTATCTCCTGCTCTTCAGCGAGCTGACCTCGTTCGGTCGCGGCATCGTTATGTCCATCGCGCTGCCCGTGTTGATCGGCGTGCCGATGTTTGCGGCCATCGGTCTCAAGCTGCGGGACCTGCGGAGCCTCAGGAACGAACTGAACCGTTCGGCCAGCTACGACCGGATAACGGACTGCTACCATGGCGACGTTTTCTCCTCGCTGGTCGAGCGCCGCGTGAGCGCCAGGAACACGAAGCATGGTGCGCAGGGCGCGCTGCTCATCGTCAATGCCGAGCATCTTGGCTCGATCATCCAGCAGCATGGCTTTGCATGGGGCAACGAAGCGCTGCGGCTGGTGGCGAACACCATCCGGTCCTCGCTGCGGCGTGACGACTTTGTCGGGCGCATCGGAATGACCGAGTTCGCCATTTTCCTGCAC
>JAEWHN010000247.1 GCA_023387775.1 Pseudomonadota bacterium
TCCCAATGGTGCGGCCGCGCGCCGTCATGTCCGCCTCTCGGGCGCCGACTGATGCGCGGCATCATAACAAAAACCCTGAATTGCAAAATGCGAATTATGATTCAACACGAGCGCCAGCGTCGGACGACGCATTCGCGTTTGTCGGCAGGCACTTGGCCGATGCCTCACGCCAGGCCACTTGCCTTGCGGTTGAACGCCCTTTCGGCCGACGGTCCGGGCAAGAACGAAGCCGGGGGTTATGCCAGGTTCAAGTCTTGTTCGGCGTGGGCTGCGGATTTTCTTCAGGCTCCTCCGAAGGGTTGTCCTCCCTTTCGATATCCTTGACCACGCCCATGAGGCGGCGGAGGAAGCGCTCCATGTAGCCCATGCCCTTCTCGAACTCTTCCTCGGTGGGAAGCGCTGGCGCCGCGGCCTCCTTGTTCTCGAGCGCGGCAACGCGATTTTCGAGCGCCTTCAGCGAATTTTCCAGATGCTCGATCTGGTCCTGATAGGCCTCGCGCTCGTCGGCGGCCAGCTTGCAGACGAGTTGGCCACCATATTCCTCGCAGATCGACATTGCGCCCGTCTGCGTGTCCATACGCACGTAGCCCTTTTCCGTCTTCTCGAGCCGGTAGCGCTCTTCCTCGGCATGGGCACCGGCTGCCTGCGTGACGAGAATTGCCGTAAGGGCGATGGCGGTGGCACGCATGGGTTCCTCCATTCGCAAGTTGCGCCGGAATTTGCTGCGGGCGGTGCTTTCCCCGTCCCTGCTTTCGGACTATAGGGCGCGCATGCGACAGATCATCTATAAAATTTGCCCAGAAGCGCTTTGGCGCGAGGCCGAGGCATCCGGCACCTTCACCGGCGCTCCGGTGGACCTTGCCGACGGCTTCATCCACTTCTCCACTGCGGAACAGGTGCGGGAAACTGCAGCCAAGCATTTCGCCGGGCAGGACGGCCTGCTGCTGGTCGCCATCGACGAGGCCAGGCTTGGCGCCGCGCTGAAATATGAGGTCTCGCGCGGCGGGGCGCTGTTTCCGCACCTTTTTGCGCCGCTGGACCTTGAGACGGTCGTCTGGGTCAAGCCGCTGCCGCTGGACGCCGGCGGCTCGCATGTATTTCCGGCCCTGGAGGCGTGATGAGCCTTTTCGACACGCTCGGCCGCAACCTGCTTTTCACCTTCGATCCCGAGACGGCGCACGGGCTTTCGATCCGGGCGCTGCGCTGCGGAGTTCCGTTGCCCGGCAAGCCGGTGTCCAGCCGCCGGCTGCGCGTGTCCCTGTGCGGGCTCGATTTTCCCAATCCGCTTGGCATGGCGGCAGGCTACGACAAGAATGGCGAGGTGCCCGACGCGCTGCTGCGGCTGGGCTTCGGCTTCGCCGAGATCGGGACGGTGACGCCGCTTGCCCAGCCAGGCAATCCGAAGCCGCGCATCTTCCGGCTGACCGAGGACGAGGCGGTGATCAACCGCCTCGGCTTCAACAATGAAGGTCACGAGCGCTGCGAGCAGCGTCTTGCCGCCCGCGCCGGGCGCCCCGGCATCGTCGGCGTCAACATAGGCGCCAACAAGGACAGCGCCGATCGCATCGGCGACTACGAACTCGGCGTGAAGCGGTTCACGCGCCATGCCAGCTATCTCACCGTCAACATCTCCTCGCCCAACACGCCGGGCCTGCGCAACATGCAGGCGCGCGAAAGCCTGGCCGAGCTGCTCTCCCGCGTGGTGGCCGCGCGCGACGCCGAAGCCGAGCGGCTTGGCCGCAAGACGCCGATCTTCCTCAAGATCGCGCCCGACCTGCACGAGGCCGACCTGGAGGACATCGCGGCCGAAGTGACCGCGAAGGCCGTGGAAGGCGTGATCGTCTCCAACACGACCATCTCCCGCCCGCATCTCGCCAGCGCGCAGCGGAACGAGACCGGCGGCCTCTCGGGCAAGCCGCTGTTCGCGCGCTCCACCATCGTACTGGCCAAGATGCGCCGACTGCTGGGCCCCGACGTCGCGATCATCGGCGTGGGCGGCGTGAACTCGAGCGACACCGCGCTGGAGAAGATCCGCGCCGGCGCCGACCTGGTGCAGCTCTATACCGGGATGATCTACGCGGGGCCGGCCATGCCGGCGCGCATCGTTGAGGGCATGGCCCGCTTCGCCGAGGCCGAGGGGATCGAAAACATACGCGAGATCAGGGGCACCCGCCTCGCCCACTGGGCCGACCGCACGCTCGACTGACCACTTTCCGGCTGGCGCGCTCAACCGGCAAAGGTGGCGCGCACGTTCCTTGGCACGATCGACAGCAGGCTCAGGCCGCGCGCGATCAGAAATACGTGCAGCGCCGCCCAAAGGCCGTGATTGCCGAAATAATGGCCGAACACCGCAAGCGACGCGACGAAGGCGGCAAATGACACAAGCATCATGTTGCGCATGTCGCGCGACCAGGTCGCGCCGATGAACACCCCGTCCATCTGGAAGGCCATGACGCCGCTCAGCGCGGTGAAGGCGGCCCACGGCAGGTAGATCGCGGCCTCGGCCTGCACCGCCTCGGCGGTGGTGACCAGGCCGATCAGGCTTTCGCCGAACAGCAACACCACCACGCTCGCCACGCCTGCGAGCGCAAATCCCCACAGCGAGGTCAGCCTGATGGCACGGATGAAGGCCGGCAGATAGCGCGCGCCGACTGCCCGGCCGGCCAGCTGCTCGGCGGCGGTGGCGAAGCCGTCCAGGAAATAGCTCGACACCATGAAGAAGTGCATCAGCACCGCATTGGCGGCGAGCGTGAGCGTGCCGATCTGCGCGGCCTGGCGCGTCAGCAGGGTAAACGCTCCCATCAGCACGAAGGAGCGGATCATGATGTCGCCGTTGAGCGCCAGCATGCGGCGCATCGCGGCTGCTTCGAAAATCTCGCTCCAGGCTATTTTGGGCATCGCCGTAAAGCGGCGGGCGACGATTGCCAGGGCAAGCAGCATTGCGACCGCTTCGCCACAGACCGTGCCCCAGGCAACCCCTTCGATGCCCCAGCCAAAGTGAAGGCCGAACAGGACCGACAGCGCGATGTTCACGCCGTTGAGCACGACTTGCAGGAACAGGCCCATCCCGGCCTCGCCGCGCCCGAGGAAATAGCCGAGCATGGCGTAGTTCAGAAGCGATGCGGGCGCCGTAAGCAGCCGGATGCGGATATATGTGTCCATGGCCCCGGTGACGCGCGGCTCGGCCGCCATGAACCACTCGCCGAGCGCTGCAACCAGCGGCGCCAGCAGGATGAGCGCAAGGCCGCAGGCCAGCGCGATCGCGCCGGCCCTCAGCAGCACTGCCTGCTCTTGCGCCGTATCTCCCCGGCCAAAGGCCTGGGCGACGAGACCGGTGGTGCCGGAGCGCAGGAAATTGAAGCTGGTGAACGCCACGTCGAAGACGATCGCGCCGGCGGCCAGCCCGCCCAGCAAGGCAGCGTCGCCGAATTGCCCCACCACGGCCGTGTCCACCACGCCGAGCATGGGAGTGGTGATGTAGGCGAGCGTCATCGGGATGGCGATGGCGAGCACGCGCCGGTTGCTTACCTCGAATGCCGCGGGGCCGTTCTGCGTCAACCGGTTCTGATCCACGTCGGTTCTTTCAGTGCGAGACGAGCCGATGTGCAGTATCCGCGCGGGTTAGCGCAAGGGCCGGATGTCAGGAGAGATTGCATCCCGTCACCCCGCGCGTGGCCGAAGCTCAGCGCCGATAGCTCAAAAGCCGCAGGACGACGAAGACCGGCACGACCACGGCGCCACCCAGCAGGAAATAGCCCATGAAGCGGTCGATGGTCTTGAAACCGAGATTCCAGATGTGCACCACGAAATCGCGGACCTGGTAGACAACATCATAGGGCGACCAGCCGAAATAGCTCATCACGATGCCCACCAGAAACGATATCACGACCAGCTTGAGGAAGATCCGAAGCGGTGTGTCGCCGAGAAAGCGCGTCAATTCGGACATCGTTGGTCCTCCTGCGATTCGCGTTGCCGTCACGCGCAAATAGGCAAGTTTGCGCGACCCGTTCAAGCCGTGCCGACCACAGAAATTCGAACCAGCCAAGATTTGCGATTGCCGACCGGCGCGTGTGCATGATAATCGAAGCGGTATGCGGGTATGATGTAATGGTAGCTTGTCAGCTTCCCAAGCTGAACGCGCGGGTTCGATTCCCGCTACCCGCTCCAGCCTGTTTGGCGGTCTCCCTTTATTGAATTCGCCATCACGCGCAGCATCAGCGATACCCACAATTTCCGACCGCATGCTCTTTGACATCGGCGCGATCCGAAGCCAAATGGGGCGGCGACCATTCTGGCCCGGGGCTATGGCATTGAACCGATCTGGCAAAACT
>JAEWHN010000263.1 GCA_023387775.1 Pseudomonadota bacterium
CGTTCGTCCAGTCCCGTGCCTATCGACCCGCCGATGAGGCCGCCTGCCATCGCAGTGATGATGGTCGCCGCAACCCTGCCCTTGCCGGCCCCTGCCTCGCCCGACGCAAAACCGCCGGATGCCGCGCCGGCGGCTGATCCCCTGGTGCTGTTCAGGCCGACCGTGCTACAGCCCGAAATTGCAAGCAATCCGCCCGCGAGTGCGATGCCAATTCTCACGCCTGCCACCAATTCGAAATTCCCCTAACCGATCAAAGGCTTGCAAGGTCTGCGATAGGACCGATATTTGGCCGAAATTTGGCCAACCAGCCTCTGCCGCCACAATACTTCTCTATTGTACTCGGCGTAGCTGGACAATCGCTTTCAGCCCCCCAAGCGACGAGCGCTCCAGCATCAGCCGGCCGCCGTATTCGTTGACCAGTTCGGCCACGATCGCCAGGCCCAGCCCTGTTCCGGGCTTCGTCTCGTCAAGCCGCTTGCCGCGTCTCAGGGCCTCGCGGGCCTTTTCCTCGGGAATGCCGGGCCCATCATCCTCGATCACCAGCGAGAATTCAACGGAAGCCGGGGCTTGCTGGCCAATCTGCGTCACGGAAAGGCGGACGTTTCCGTCAGCCCACTTCATTGCATTTTCGAGCAGGTTGCCGACGATCTCCTCGAGGTCCTCACGTTCGCCACCGAAAACGATTTCGGCCGGCGGCGCGACTAGGGACAGGTTGATACCCGGGTTCAGCTTCGCCATCACCCTCACCATCCGCTGGAGCACGGGAGTGACAGGCGTCCTGAACACGACGCTGTCCCGCTGCGCGGCCACTCTGGCACGGCGCAAATAATGCTCCACCTGGCTCTGCATCGCAGCAGCCTGGTCGGCGATCAGCTTGCCCTTCTCGCCGCCGATTGCGCGTCCTTCGTTCAGGAGCACGGCAAGCGGCGTCTTCAGTGAATGAGCCAGGTTCCCTACCTGGGTTCGCGAGCGCTCGATGATGCGCCGGTTGTTGTCAATCAATGCGTTGGTTTCATTGGCCAGCGGTTCGATTTCGACCGGGAATTTGCCGTCGAGGCGCTGCGCGCGGCCCTCGCGCACCATGGCCAGGGCCTCCCGCACGCGGCCGAGCGGCCGCAGGCCGAGCAGAATCGCAATCGCGTTGATCGCGATCATGCCAACGCCAAACATCGACAGATAGGTGAACAGGCGCTTGTCGAAAGCCCCGATTTCCTTTTCCAGTTCGCTGCGATTGCCCATCACGCGAAAGCGGGCAATCCTGTTCTTGGCATCGAGAACGAATTCGTTCTCCAACACCTCTATCTCCTCGCCGGAGATGCCCTGCATTCTGTAGTTGCGTTGAAATGATGCATTGAACGGCACTTCCGAGACCTGGGGAGAGGGTATGGTCTCGGTCATCGACAGCGAGCGCAGCGTGCCGCTCAGTCCGGGCGACACCGGCTCCACCGCCCAGTACCAGCCGGATTCGGGTTCCGAAAATCGCAGATCGCCCAGATCGGGTCCGCCGGTCAGGACCCCGGTTCCGACACGCCCACAGAACCGATCAGATTGAAAAGATGCGCCGAAAGCAGGCTCTCGAAGCCCCTCTCGCTCGCCTGCCGGTAGAGTGTCGCAATCACCGTATAGATGACGATGAGCGCCACCACCGCCCACACCGTGGAAAAGGCGATGACGCGAAATGCCACCGATCGTGGGCCGAAATTCATCTCGCAATCCTGCGGTCTAGGCGGCCGGCGAGCATCTGCCGCACCTTCACTGAGCAGGCTCGCGTATGCGGTATCCCATGCCTCGGACCGTCTCGATCATGTCCACGCCCATCTTCTTGCGAAGCCGGCCGACGAAAACCTCGATCGTGTTGGAGTCCCGGTCGAAGTCCTGGTCATAGAGATGCTCTACCAATTCGGAACGCGACACCACATCGCCCATGTGGTGCATGAGATAGGCAAGCAGGCGAAACTCATGTGAGGTGAGCTTCAGCGGCACGCCGTCCACATCGGCCTTGGAGGCCCTGGTGTCCAGCCGCAGCGGACCGCACGAAAGTTCCGACGAAGCGTGGCCGGCAGCACGGCGAATAAGTGCGCGAACACGCGCCAGCACTTCTTCGATGTGGTACGGCTTGGTCACGTAGTCGTCGGCCCCGGCATCGATACCGGCGACCTTGTCGCTCCACCGGTCGCGGGCCGTCAGGATCAGAACCGGCATCTTCCGGCCGTCGCGGCGCCACCGCTCCACCACGCTTATCCCGTCCATGTGAGGCAACCCGATGTCGAGCACCACAGCATCGTAAGGCTCGGTGTCGCCGAGGAAATGCCCTTCTTCGCCGTCGAAAGCCCTATCGACTACATAACCGGCATCGCTCAAAGCCTCGGAAAGCTGCCGGTTCAGTTCCTTGTCATCTTCAACGACCAGTATCCGCATTCAATTATTTTTCCGTCACCCCAAAAACAGGCAAAGCATCAGATCAATTCTTGTCTCATGCGAATCGCCGCACGCCTGTGTCAATTCTGTGGCACCACGAATTCAGACCGGCGGGGGCGTTGCCCATCTTTCCCTGGGACGAGCACGACAATCACGCAGACAGACTGCCCTCCCTGTGTGGCGGCGCTAGCCTTGGCAAGCGTGCCGCCATTCTGGGCAGCGACCTGCTGGCCGATGGCATAGCAATCGGCGGCGGCAATGAAGAAGCTTTCATCGCCCTGTCCCGCAGCCGGCGCCGCAACAGATTGCGACGCGACGAGGCCTGACAGGCAAAACGCCAGGGCGGCAGACCGGAATCGGGAGCGGGTCATAATCATGATCGTCGTTTTAGGAGATGGCTGCTGAACGCGAAATGAACATAGATCAGCAGCTAATCCGCGAGCCTGCAAGCCCCATCGGCTCCCCTGGGGAAAGCCAAGCGGCGCGGGGGCAGTTACGCAACGATAACGCATTCTAGATCAGTGCCATACGGCGACCAGAGGAAGCCCCCAACCAGCCGCGACACTCAACTGCCTGACCTTTATACTGACCTCGGCCGCGCCGCCTCCCAGGTCAGCGTGCATCATTGCAGCCGGATACACCCATCGGGGCTCAGATACCGTGAGGGTGCGGACCGTCTCGCCATCTGCAACCGCAATATCGATTCGATATTCCTCTCGCTCCTCTCCCAAGGGAATTTCGCTGGCATCCCAGTCATCCGCATGGCTTCTTCCCCGTCGAATCCATGAAATTGCGAGGTCACCGTTTCTCTTCCGCTGCGCCCTCAAATGCACCGGCGACAGAGGCAGGCGTGCACGTATCCCTCCCGATGCCTGGACCGTGGCAAATCTGGCATCCGAAAATTCGGCACCGGCCGGCCCCACGCGCCAGTTCAGCAAAAGGCCGATCTCCGAGGCCCGCAGCCCCGCGGGCCGTACCGCCTCGTCAAGGAGAACAAAACTCGAGCCAACAGGGGCACCTGCCTCCGTCGCGTCGCCGGTTCCAAGCTGGCCGCGCAGCAGCGTCTGCAAGCGCCAGATGTCCGGGCCGATTTCCTCCGCATCCTGGAATTGGATCACCTCCCAGGCGCCATTCGCCGACCTGATCGCGGCGGCATTCGCGCCATTGAGAAGTTGCAGGCGGCTCACGCTCGAAAGCTCGGCATCGAACATCTCCACAATAATCGAATGGCGCCGGTCGAGCCGGCCCTCGTGCCCCTGGGGCAGAACGTCCACCAGACGCCCCATACTTGCAGGCTGGGCTATCGCACCGCGTTGAGCAAAGCCGGTGTCCTCGGGCGAAGCAAAAAGCAGCTGGCTTTTCCAGGTCTTCTGCCAAACGGCAGCCCTGAACTGATCTTGCGGCTCGCTCTCGCCCGGACCTGAGGGAAGGTCCAGAAACTCTACATGCGGCTGGCCAACCATGATGGGAGCAGCGGGCCTCGGCACGATTTGCGCAGGGTGCCAGCCGCTCGGTGACGAACGCACGATCTGCTTGGCAGCAACCTTGCGAACAAGCCCGTCCTCGATTTCCGTCACCATGAATTCGGAGTTCGCGCCAGTTCCGGCCAGGCGGATCACCTTGCCCGGTGCTACATCCACGTTGGGTGAGGTAACGGCGAAGCTGACGCTTTCGCGCTCGGCCCATACCCGCCGCATCCAGTCGTCCAGAAGCGCTTTTGCCTCCGCGCTTTCCAGCACGCCCGGAAATGAAATCACCTGCTGGCGACTTCCGGGTGAGCCTTGACGAACCGAGCGGACAGTTCCTGCCTGATATTCCATAAACGGATCGCGGAAAGCGAGAATACCTTCCGCCGGCAGTTGGTGGTCCGGCATTCGAACCGTCTCCACCACCGCGTTCCGGCCGTCATAGACGAGGTCGGTGATTTCGAGCGGCCCGCCGTTGCGCCTTGCTCGGCTTCGAAAGACCAGCCGGTCAGCCTCCTCATGCACCGCGATGTCAAACAGCTCGACCAGCGGCTCCAGCGCGGCCCGCGCCGAAGTCGGGTCTGCGATCACATAACCCTGCACGGTACCGTCGACTTCGATGGTGTCGGCCGGCGGCAGGCCGTGGTCCGCAAGGATAGCGTCGATCAGCGCCGCGACGGAAGGATTGTCCAGCCTGCCATTCAGCCAGTGGCCGCGGCTCCAGTTGTCGCCGTCGGACCAGACATCCTTGCGCAATGGAAAGGCCGGATAGGGCCTTGCATCCCACGCCCAAAGATAGATGCGCTCCGGGTCCACCATCCTGCCGCCGTAAAGCGGCGAGAGCGGATTGTTTTCTTCCTTGAAACCCGCGTCGTCCTGACGCCAACGCCGCGCATGCGCGTCCAGGAACCGCTGCTGTGCAAGGTCGCAGCGACCGCCGTTCGAGAAATACGGGATCGCGTTTTCGACCGACTTCGGGTCCGGAAAGACGTTAGGCTGGTTCGGCCCCTTGTCCACTGCGGGGCAGCCAAGTTCGGTAAACCAGATCGGCTTTGAACAAGGCACCCATGCCGTCGGGTTCTCAACCTCCTGCCCGCCAACACGATTGAAATGCCTGTTGCTCCACCAGCCGACCAGGTCCTTGTAGCGATAGACCCAGGGCTTGCCGTGGCTGCCATCGGTTATCGGCGCGCGTTCGCGGCGCAGGCGCGCATCGGGCGAAGGATAGTACCATTCGTATCCCTCGCCGCCCGCGATGGCACGGCCCAGGCCCGCGGCATCATAGGGTCCATGAAAACCGTCCGGGTTCACGCCGGAATAGTCCTCGTCGCGCCAGTCCGACAGCGGCATGTAGTTGTCCATGCCAACGGCGTCGATCGCTGGATGGGCCCACAATTCATCGAGATGGAAATAGACATCCCCGCTGCCGTCGGCAGGTTGATGGCCGAAATACTCGCTCCAGTCCGCGGCGTAGGTGATCGCGGTGTCGGCCCCGGATATCACCCGCACATCGGCTGCCAGCGCACACAGGGCCTCCACGAATGGAAAGGCATCATTCTGGTCGCGCAGCGTCGTCAGGCCCCGCAGCTCGGTCCCGATCACGAATGCATCGACGCCGCCGGCGGCTGCCGCGAGATGCGCAAAATGCATAAGGAAGCGCCGGTATCCCCAGTCGTCCGCCGGGCCCGTGAACCTTACGCCGTCGGAGGTTGGCGTAAATTGGGTGCGCAGCGCGCTGCCGCAGAAGGCCGCCACCTGCGCCCGCGCGGCCGTCGTCCGGTCGGTGCTGCCAGGGCGCATCGGTGCGGGGAAGCAGGTGATCCGCCCCCGCCAGGGATAGGCCGCCTGCGCCGCCTCGCCATAGGGGTCTGGCAGCGTGTTGCCAGCCGCAATGTCCATCATGACGAACGGGTAGAGCGTCACCTTCAGCCCGCGCGCCTTGATCTCGCGGATTGCCGCGATGATGCTCCGGTCCGATGGCGTGCCGCCATAGGCCGGCCCGTCGCCCGACCACGACACGACCTCCGCTGCTCCCCTGCCGAGGCCCGACGAGCTCCAGCCTTCCGAGAGGCCCGAAGCCGTTCGGCTGGTTACCATCGGGCGTATCCGGCACTCTCCCGCCCGCAGATCGTCGCCGAACCATGTGGTGATCAGCGCGACATGCTCGAGGTTGGGGCAAAGCATCTGCAACTCGTCGAGCGACGCTGCGAGATTGGTGCCGGCATGCAGAACGTGGCGGTTTGCGGCGCTGCTGTCGCCGGGCCGCCTCTGCTGGGTGATAAGGCGCGGCGACAGGCCATACTCCGTCGCCCCCGGTATGAGACACACCGCCCGCACTTGCCGGGCTGTTTCGCCGACGGGCCTCAGCACCTCGAACTGGAACTGTGGGATCCGGTTGCCATAGTCGCCAAGCGCGAAGCGCTCGAACACCACATAGGCCAGGCCGCGATAGGCCGGCGCATTGCCGGCCCCCTGCTTCGCCTCGATCAGCGGATCGACCGGCTGGTCCTCGCTTCCCCGATAGACCCTCACTTCGAAGTCGTTCCGGTCGATCTCCCTGCCGTCCGCCCAGATGCGCCTAACCCCGGCGATCTCCCCTTCGCACAAGGCGAAGGCGACATTGGCGAAATAGGAATATTCGGTCACGCGCGGCCCGCCACCCTTGGAGCCTTGCCGCCTGGTGGTGCTCGCCTCCTCGAAGCGCGTAGCCCAGATCAGCGTGCCGCCTATGCGGGCGCTGCCATAGACGCGCGGGATCGACGCCCCCTCCTCGGCGGTGAAGGGCCTCGCGCCAGTCAGGCGCGGTCCCTCGACATGGCGAGTGCTGTCGATCAGCGCGCGGTCTATGGCGTAGCCGGCAATCGCTCCGACCGCCGAACCGATCGCGCTTCCCACTGGGCCGAGCACGCCGCCAAGCACCGCGCCGGCAGCCTGCAGCAAAATGGTAGCCATCGGGGCCTCCGGGTTTCAGCGGGGTTGCGGTTTGTCGGGAAAGGCGAAGGCGCCGGCAAGGCGGCTTCGCCATTGCGGCACCAGCGCCGAAGCGACCACCGCATGCCCCTGATAGGCATGGATAAATCGCTCCGGCGCGATCATGATCGCAGCATGCTTGGCGGGCAGATGCGGACGCCAGCGAAACAGAACCAGGTCGCCGGCAGACAGCCGGTCGAACGGCTTTTCCGCGCAGTGCCTCCGCGCCGCCTCAAGCATCAGGTCCTGCCCACCCGCCTCGGCCCAGTCGGGCGCATAATGCGCCGGCTGCTCGGGCTCGTTTCCATAGACCGCACGCCAGACGCCCAGCACAAGGCCCAGGCAATCGCAGCCCACGCCCTTGCGCCTGCCCTGATGCCTATAGGGCGTACCGAGCCACGACATGGTTTCCGTCACGATCAGCGGCGCCACAGAGTCCGGTTGCTGGTCGCTCATGGCACGATCGGTTTCCCGTCGAACTGGCCACCCTCGACGACATAGCCGTAGGCGGCGTCGTTGCCCGGCAGGTGGGGGAAGCCTTGAAAATTCACGGCATTCGAGAACTTTGCCTTGCACGTCGCAAAGCTCTTGTCACAGCCCGCCGTGATCGAAACCGTGTCGCCAGCACGTATTTCCGGCCCCACAGCCGGCCTGAGGGTCAGGACGACGCCTCGCCTATCCCGGCGATGGTCGACGATGCGCTCGCTGCGTCCGGAACGCGCGCCGCTCGTCCAGACCATCACGCCATGGGAAAACCAGCCCGGCGCGAACGCCTCGAGGCCGGAAACGACGACGGCGCCATCCTCCTCGTGGGAAGAGACGGCACCCGTTCCCGAATAACCCTCGCGGTCCAGCGCGAAACGGCACCGCCGGTCACCCAGCTCCGCGTCGCAGGCACGGCCGACATAGCGTCCGTGGGGTTGTTCCAGAGCCCGGGTCAGGCTTTCCAGTTCGGCCACAAACCGCTGGTCGCTGCGCGTGATCTTCCCGATGGTTGCCGTGCGCACCAGGACGAACTGCTCGGGCCGGCGCCAATTGACCAGAAGCGTCTCTAGCCTGGCGTTGTCATAGAGGCCGGCGGCGATGTCCTCGTCGCTTATGTTCGCCGAAGACAGCGCTCCTTCAACATCTGCCGTGTCGACCGCCAGCCCCAGCGTCTCGCGCGCCTCGCTGGCGCTGAATCCGGTCTCGGGCTCGAAGGTCAGACCGTCGACTGTCAACGCACGGTCATGGTCGGTGTAGCCGCTGGCCGCACCGTCCGCCCTGGTCAGGCGCCAGCAGTGACAGACCGTAGTGACCTCCCGCGACAAGTGATCGGCCAAAGCCTGCGGGTAAGCGCTCAAAGCAGAACCTCCACCAGCGGGATCGACGGGATCTGCCCGGCCTTGAATGCAGTCAGGCTCATCGACATGCGTTCGCTGTCGAAGCGCACCGGCACATCGAATTCATAGCCGGCAGTCACTTCCGCATTCAGGGCAGGAACCGCATCCGGCGCGAACACGATCTCGCCGCTGGCATCGAGCGAGAAGTCGGCCGTGGTCGCCTCCACGCCGTCGACGGCGACTTTCAGCGTCGAGGCCACCGGCTTCGAAATCAGCCGCTCATACGCGTCCTCGCCGGTCCCATAGCGTTTCACCAGTTTGAACCGGCTTGTGGTCCCGTCGCCCGACCCCAGCAGTTGGTCATGCGGCGAAGGCGCCTGCTCGGGCCGGCACGACTTCATGTCGAAAGGGTCGCGAAAGCGGAATGCGTGAAGCGAGCCGCGGCGTGCCTCGAAGAAGACCAGCACGTCATGCAGGTCCTCCAGCGTCCTCACACCGGTCCCGGCATCGTAGTAGCGGCGCGATTGCGAAAACCGCGCATTGCGCTTCTCCCGACCCGAAGTCAGGGAAACGATCTCGTTGCGCCGCTCCGGCCCGCCGGTAGCACCGAAGGAAACCGCGAGCGGAAACCGCACCTCGTGAAAACTGGCAAGTTCGAACATGCGCCCCTCAAAAGGTTCTGGTGCCGCGCGAAACCGCCCGCGCCAGCATGCCGGTGATCTGCGCTTCGGATTTGCGGAAGGAAGCCGCATCCGGCGTCGAGACGTTGAACACGACGTTGACCGGCGCACCGCCGCCGGTAGCGGCAACGCCCAGCCGCCCGTCGGAGGATCGCTGCAAGGGCAGGATCGCTTCCGGCCCCGCCTCGCCCATCAGGCCGAGGTTGCGTCCCATCGGAAAGTAGCTTGGCGCTGAAACCACGCCACCGCTGGCAAACGGAACGACCTGGCCGGGAACCCCGCCCTTGGCGAAGGGCAATATGCCGGCAAGCCCGCCAATCAGGCCCGAAAAAAGAGAGCCGGTCAGCGACTGCAGCGGCTTCAAACCTTCCTGCAGCGCCATCCCGGCCAGGTTGAGCCCGATGCGCCGCAGCACGTCGTCGAGTTCCCTGCCACTCACCACGGCGCCCTTCAGCGCGCCCGTCAGTTGCGCGCCGAAGCGGTCGGACAGCTTTTCCAGGTTTTCCAGCGCCGACTGAAACGGCGCGATGTCGGCATTGATCGAGACCGTCACGTCCTCAACCATGCTCCCTCCTCTCTATTGCTTGTCGGGAAACGCCCGCATCAAGGCAAGCAGATCGTCGCGGCGCGGCGCTTCGTCCGCTGCTCTGGCCAAAACACTCGCCGCCCGTTCGAATTCGCGCGGTGTCATCGCCCAGAACGCCTGGGGTGAAAGCCGCAGCAGGCCGAAGCCCATGGCCATCACCTGGTCCCACGGGAATTCGCGCGGCGTGCCTGCCGCGGCTTTCAAGGGTTTGGCGTGTTCCCCTGCGCTGGGGCTCCGAAAGTTACCGTCAGCAACTCGGAAACGATCGCGGCGAAGCCTGTAGCCCCGTCGGTCGCCTGCATGGAACGCACATCGTTATCGGAAATATCCTGGCCGGCGCCGCGCAGCCCTGCCCCGATGATACGGATCATGTCGAGCGCCGAGAGGCGCCCGCGCGAGAAGCGCTCCACCAGCGCCCCGAGGTCGTCGGCGGCATAGGCTGCCTCCAGTTCCGCCAGCGCGCCGAGCGTCAGGCAGAGCCGATGGGTCTTCCCGTCGAGTTCGACGGCTATCTCGCCACGTCGTCTGTTTGCCGTCACGGCGTCACCGTGAAGCTGACCGGGCCTGCGGATTCGAGCGCCATGTCGAAAGTCACCTCGCCATCGTGCGTGCCCGTATATTCGAGCGAGGTAATCTGGAACGGCCCCTGCACCAGCCCGAAACTCGGGATTGATAGCTGCCAGTCGGCAATCTCGCCGGCAAAGAACCGCGAGCGGATCGCGGCGTCCGACTGGGCATCCTTGAAAATCCCCGATCCGCTGATCGACGCGCGCTGGACGCCGCTCCCGGCAAGCAGCTCCCGCCAGCGCCCGGCCGAATCCGAATTGGTAACATCGACGGTTTCGCTGTTGAAGGCGATGCGCTTCGACCGCAACCCCGCAACCGTGATGAAGCTTCCCGCTCCCGTGGAGTCGAGCTTGAGTAGAAGGTCCTTGCCCTTCTGTGCGACCATGTCTGGCCTCCTGGAATGTGTTGGATGAAGATCCGGGCCGCGGCCCGGACGGTCACGCCGCTTCTTCGATCACCGCCCGGTAACGAAGCAGGCCGTGATGGACCGAAAGGTCGTCGTCATACCTGGCCTCGGCAAACTCCAGCCGCATGTTCACCAGGTGGTGCGCGTCGAGCGCGAGAGAACTGCTGTCGAGGCACGCCTTGGCCGCCTCCATGATGTCCAGGGTTTCCTTTTTGCCCTTGGCCTTGGACCAAATGTGAAGGGTAAAAAGGTGCTCGCTGCCCTTCTCGGTTCCCGTGCTCCAGTCGTAGACGCTGGTGCGGCCGAAAGTCAGATATGGAAAGGGCAGGTTCGTCGGTGCGTCGTCGTAGATCTTGGCGCCTCCGAGCAAGCCGGTCAGAACGGGGTCGGCCCCAAGCGCTGCGAAAATCGCTTGCTGCAATTCAGCTGCTGACGCCGTCATCGCTTCCCCCCATCCGTCGGGTTGCCATGCCACGCTGGTCTTGCCACGCGCCGGACCCGCATTTCCGCAAGGTAACCTCGTTCTGCTTCTTCCGCCAGATCGTGCGCCTGCCAGCGCAACGCCCGTACAAGATCGTCGATCGTCAGCTTCATGGCGAGTTTCAAGGCCGAACCTCCCTCGCCCGGCAGACGAGGTAGCGGCCGGTTTCGTCAGGGTCGTGAACGGTGAGAATATCGAAACTCCGACCAGCCTTCGTCAGCCGCATTCCGGCCGCCACGCCCTCCCGCCACCTGATGGTGATGCGATGGGTCACGCTCTCCAGCATCTGTCCCGCGCCGAATACCGCCTGTGCCGAGACCGGCTCGATCATTGCGAAGACGGATGCGACCTCGGACCAGACCTGCTCGTGTCCGCCCAGCCCATCGGGCATTGGCGTGCACACCTCCAGCGCAAGTTCCGTGCTCAGGCGCCCTGGATCAATAAATTGCGCCCGCATCACAGCCTCCGCTCACGGTAGCTCGCAAGCATTCGGTCATACCCGGCCGGATAGGAGACCGGTTGGTCGCCCGGCCCGAAGGCGGTGCGAAACTCGTACCAATGTGCGGCCAGCAGCGTCACCGCCCGTTTCAGCAGGTCCGGCACGTCCGTCCCTGCCTCGCCGAAGCCGGCCGAAAAGTCGATCTCGATACCGTTGGCGATGCGCAACGGTTCGGGACGCTGCGCGAAATGCAGCCGCGCCGGCCGCGACAGCGTGTCGGCGAGATAGGTGCCGGGATCGAGCACCGCAGCTTCGCCCTCGCTGCCATAGACCGTCACGGACAGGATTTCCCGCACCGGATGCCGCGCCAGCAGCACGTAACCATTTTGCGACCAGCGGTCGAGCACCAGGCGCCAGGCCTGGTTGATCATGGCCATGCCCGTCGTGCGCTCGACATCTTCGCGCGCCGCCCGGATCAGGCCGGAAAGCAGTTCGTCGTCGCTGTCGTGCGAGAGGCGCAGATGGCGCTTCATCTCGACCAGCGTCACCGGCTCGACTGCAGGGTCGACCGTTCGCAAGAGCGTCATGCGGTTACCTTCGTTTCAGTGGGAAATGAAAGCGGCGGCTCCGGGGAGGACGCCGGAGCCGCCGTCAACGACGCAGCAAACCGGAAGGGGTGCCCGGCTGCCTTTGCGTCGTCGAAGCGAAAGCCGCCGGTCAGGCGGTCGCGAACTTCAGTAGCTTGATCGCGTCGAAGTCCTGGACGCCGCCGCCCACCCGCTTGGTCGTGTAGAACAGCACGTAGGGCTTCGCCGAATACGGGTCGCGCAGCACGTTCACCCCGGTGCGGTCGACCACGAGATAGCCGCGGCTGAAGTCGCCGAAGGCGATCGGCGTGGCGTCGGCTGCTGCATCCGGCATGTCCTCGGCCTCGACCAACGGAAAGCCCATCAGCATGGCGCGCTGGCCGGGTGCCGCAGGCGGCTGCCACAGATAGTTGCCGTCGGCGTCCTTGAGCTTGCGCAGCGTGGCCTGCGTCTTGCGGTTCATCACCCAGTTGGCGTTCTGGCGATAGCCCGCCTTGAGGGCATAGACCGTGTCGATCAGCACGTCGGACGGGTCCTTGTCGGGAAGCGCACCGGCCTTGCCGGTCAGCGTGAGGCCGATCTTGCCCCAGGCCCAGTTCGCCTCGGCAACCGTGGGGTAGCTCAGGAAACCTTTGGGCTTGTTGGTGCCGTCGCCGGAAACGAAGGCCGCGCCCTCCTGTTCGGCAAACGCCGCCTCCACTTCGCCGGAGATCCACTGGTCGAGATCGACAACGGCATCCTCCAGCAGCGAGGCCGTCGCCGCCGGCATGGCATAGAGCTCCATGGTCGGAAACTGCAGCTCGGCCAGCGTCGACGCGGCCGTCTGCGGCCGTGCGGCGGTTTCGCCGACCCAGCCCACTGCCGGCCCGCTGATCGCGAAAGGCTTTTTCAGCACCGCCGCCGAGACCTGGCGCACCGAGGCGATGGCGCGGATCGGCGACAGAGCCGCCAGGCGCCGGCCGATCTCGGCTTCGGTTTCGTCGGGCACCAGATAGCCGCCGTCCTGGCCGGAACCGTAGGACATTGCTTTCGTGTCGAGCGAGCGCAGCAGCCTGTCGTCGCCGCTGCGCACATAGGCTTCGAAGGCAGCCTTATGCTCGTTCTGGACATGCCGAGTGCCGTGGCGGCCGAGCACAGGCCTGACGGCCTTCAGCGAAAGGTCGTCGAGCGCACGCTTCTGCTCGTCCAGCGCGCGCGAGATGCGGTCGACCTTGTCGCTGGTTACCACATCGGCGCCGCGCCTTTCGAGCTGCGCCAGGCGTTCGTCGTTGCTGTCCTTGAAGGCCTCGAAGGTGGACATGAAGTCGCTGAAGGCCTCGGACAGGTCGAGATGGCTGCCGGCGGCCGATTTGGTCTCCAGCACCATGGGATTGGCTTCAATCATGGAAGGGCTTTCCTTGTTTCGTTGATCATGCGAGTGGCCTGCCGGATCGACTCCAGCAGCGCCGCTTCCGGTCCCGCCGCGGCATCCCGCCCGCCCACGAGAGTTGCGAAGCCCTTCGAGATCACCCTGCGGGCCTCGCTGCGCGTCAGCCCAGCATCCCGCGTGAGCCAGCATTCGAATTCGCGTATGGTCGGCAGCCTGCGCGCCTTCACGGTGTCGATGCGCGCTTCCGGCAGCATCGGGAAGGTCACCACCGAAATCTCCCAGAGATCGGCCTCGAGGATCCGCCTCACCCCGCTCACCGGGTCGCGCTTGGCGCGAACCGCGTGGAAGCCGATGGAAAGCCCGTCGAGAGCGCCGCCGCGCATCAGGTTGAGCACATCGCGCGCGCGGCCAACCTCCTTGGCGAGCCTTCCGCGCACAAACAGGCCGCGCGCGTCCTCGCGGATTTCCGTCCAGGCGCCGATCGGCTCGTTCGGATCGTGCTGGAACAGCATGCGGATGCCCGACGCGCCGCGCTTCTTGAGCGAGCCGGCAAAGGCACCGCGCTCGACCACGTCCTTGCCGAGATCGACCTTGCCGAACAGGCTGGCATAGCCCGAAAAGGTGCCATCCGTTTCGACGTCGTTCAGCACGAGATCCACGAATTTGCGCTCGCAGCGCCTCGCCATGGCGTCAGCCTTCATCGGCATTCTCCGTCTCCGATCTCTTTTGAAGCGATCGCCCGAAGCCGTTGGCCTCAAAGGCGCGCATTGCAAAGCCGAGCGCCCACCAGGCGCAGAGGCTGGCGGCGGCCGAACCCATCAGCACCAGTTCGCCCGGACCGATTGCGTCCTGAACACCGAGTTCGGCCGCGATCTTGAGGCCTGCGGTCCCGCCGAAAATCAGGCCGCACACCACGCCCACGGCGAAGCGCGCCGCGGCCTCGCGGCGACCGTGGGGAAGGATGTATGCCAGCGATATGGCCGAGCCGGCGACCGCGCCGGCCCCTTTGGCGAGCCATATCCAGCCCGCCTGCGACATATCCGTCATCTTGGAAAACTCCTGATGGCCGCCTGCCCGCTCAGGTCAGGTCGCGCGGCTGATAGCCCACCGCGTCGCGTTTCTCGTCGTCAACCAATCAGAGCCGAAGGCCGGGCGCCAAGGCCGGCAGCCCTTCGAGGTGCGCGCCAACGGCGGCAGGACAGTCAGCCACTTGGGTATGCCGGAGTAGCATGGGCGGCACGCAATTAACCCCAGCCGACCAGGACTCGGTTCGGCCATTCAGGGTGATTCACCCAAACACGTAGTCGCGTTCGAGCGCTTGGAACTGCCTGCTCAAGTAGGACTTCTCCATCGACGGTCGAGATCATCAAATTTCTGTTCGACGTCTCGATCGTTCCGTCGAATGCGATTTCGCCTTCAACCACAAGCTCATCAGCCTTTCCCAGAAAGAACTCCGTCTCTCCATCATCTGATGGGTAGCATCCCACAGAGACACAGCTTTCATTGTAACTCGCCAGAGCCCCATACAAATGCTCAGGAGGCTTACTTCTCAGATTATCAGATATGAATACGATGGAATTTATTGGAGACGATGTGACAGTTTCCATATCGGTTCCCCCGTCGATAGCCTTATATTGCCGCCACCTTCTGCTGCATGACAATCGTCGGGGGAGAGTCGGCCACGCTTATCCGTCAGTGGTCCGGCCGGAAACCCGCCCAGGCGCCGAACCCGTGCGGCTGATACCCCACCGCCACGCGTTTCTCGTCGTCGGTCAGGAAGCTTGCCGCCTCCAGCCGTGCCCACAGCGCGTCGCGCTCGCCCGACAGGCCCTCGACGCAATCGGCGTCGTACCAGAGCCTGAGATCGGAGCCGAAGGCCGGCGCCAGCCAGGCCGACAGTTCCTTGGCGGTGCGGGCCACCAGCGGCAGGATGGTCAGCCGGTAGAAGGCGCGGTTGGCCTCCTGGTAGTTCGCATAGGTGTTGTCGCCGGGAATGCCGAGCAGCATCGGCGGCACGCCGAAGGCCAGCGCGATGTCGCGACTGGCCGAATGTTTTGCTTCGATGAAGTCCATGTCCTTCGGTGTCAGGCCCATCGCCTTCCAGTCGAGGCCGCCCTCAAGCAGCAGCGGCCGCCCGGCGCGCGTGGCACCCGAATAGCCTTCCTCGAGTTCCGCCTTCAGGCGTTCGAACTGCTCGTCGGTCAGGTTGCCGCCTTCCTTGGGCGCATAGACCAGCGCGCCGGAGGGTCGCGCCGAATTGTCCAGCAGTGCCTTGTTCCAGCGTCCGGCGGCGTTGTGCGTATCCAGCGCCATCAGCGCCGCCTCGAGCGGCGGAAAGCCGTAATGGTCGTCGAGCGGGTGAAACAGGGTCAGATGAAGCGATCCGCCTCCGGGAAACGCGCCAATCGGCGTTTTTCGCTTCGCCGCCCCCTCCCGGTATTCGAGGGCAGACGGCCAGCCGGCGGCATCCGTCAGCACCGCCACCCGGTCCGGCCGCAGCAGGTGCAATTCGCGCGCATCTTCCCCGGCCTCGATCATCTCGACATAGGCGTTGCCGGCGAGCAGCAGGTGCCCGTACAGCGCCTCCAGAAACGTCGCGCCGGCCTGACGCTGGTTCGGCCGCTCGAGCAACCGCAGCAGGGGATGGTCGTCCAGGTCCGCCGCCCCTTCATAGAGCAGCCACGGGATTGCCGATGCCGTCTCGGCAATCAGCCGCACCGCGCGATGCACCACGGGGTTGCGCATAAAACCCTCTCTGGCGAGGGCGGCGTAGTTGCGATGCGTCCAGCGCGCCTCGCCCTGGGCGTGGAGCGCGACAAAACCTGCCGGCCCGCCGCCTTTGCGCTCCGGCCGCGCGCCATCGTTCCCCGCATGGCGAGGCCAAGGCCATTTCCAAGCCATCTGTCTATCCTGATTAGAGAAAATCGCGGATGCGCGGACGCCCAGAGCCGTCCGGCAGCAATTCGTTCACCGCCCAGACCAGCGCGTCGAGCCTGTCCGGCGAGCGGTTGTTCGACAGGCCGTTCGGCCCGAAGTCGCACATCTCGTCTTCCAGCTCGGGGAACCGGCCCGCATGGCGCACCTTGCCCTGCTGGTAGAGCATCGCCACGGGCTCGGCCCGCAGCCATTTTCCGCGCCGCGCCCGCACCGGCTTCACCGGGATCACCGGATCGACCGTGCGGATCACGGCCGTCACCATTTCGCCGCCCTGGTTGACCTCTGCCACCAGGCAGTCCGCCTGCAGATGATGGAACAGAGCGACTGCAGCGCCGGCCCAGTCCTGCGGCCGCGCCGCCTTCACCGTCGCGTCGGCCAGGACGATGACCGTCCCTACCGCGTCCAGGCCCGCCGCGACGATACCGCAGGCGTCGGAGTTCTTGTGCGAGCTTGCCGGCGGATCGATAGCCACCACGATACGGCGAAGCTCCGGCACATCGTCCAGCCGCGCGCGCTCCACCGCTTCCCGCGACCACAGCGCATCCTCGCGGTCCTCGATCAGTTCGCCTTCCAGTTCCTGCCGCCCAAGTCGGGTGCCGCCATAGAGCCTCTCGACGCTGTGAAGGAAACCCTCCGCGAGGTTGCCGGCATTGTCGGCCGTCCGCATCCGCGTCACCAGCACCGTGGAGTCCGCAAGCAGTCGCTTCAGCAGTCTGGTCGGCCGGGGCGTGGTGGTGATGAGCTGCTTTGGCTGCTCGCCCAGCCGTAGGCCGAACTGCAGCATGTCGAAACAGGCCTCGACATTCTTCCATTTTCCAAGCTCGTCACACCAGGCCGCGTCGAATTGCGGCCCGCGCAGGCTTTCCGGATCTTCCGACGAGTATATCTGCGCAACCGCGCCGTTGCTCCACACCAGCCGCCGCCGGCTTGCCTCGAAGCGCGGCTTGTCGTGCCGCGAGATCGTGACGATGCCTGATGGCCCATCGATCATGACCTCGCGAACGTCGCCGAGCGTCTCGCCGATCAGGGCGATATGCCGGTGCTTGTTCCTGGCGAAAGGCGAAAACCCGCGAACCAGGCTGTTCACCCACTCCGCACCGAGACGGGTTTTTCCCGCGCCGCGCCCGCCCACCACCAGCCAGGTCGCCGGCGATGAGTTCAGCGGATACTGTTCTATACGAGCCTTCTGCACCCATTCCTGGGCGATTAGGCCCAACCGATCATCCTTTAGGTTTTCGGCAGACCAGTTGCCTTGCGTATCCCTCAGCCAGTTCGATAATTCGCTTGTCGATGCGCTTGAGAAGTCCGGCCATGTCTGCATCGCGTTTTACGTCGTTCTCCTTCGCCCCATCGTCGCTGCGCACGATTTCCCAGATCTTCTCAAGCGTGCGCGTCAGGGTCGAAATCGCATCGATGCGGGCCTTGTCCAGCCCCGCCGCGCCCTGGCCAATGCCAATCCCTAGCTCTTCAAGCTCCTGGATCAACCCATCCACCAGCTTCGCCAGCCTGGCGTTCTGTGTCGCGCGATCGGTCAGGCTCCCGTCGCGCCAGCCCTCGCGGGCAGCACGCGTCGCGATCGTCGCCGGCAGCCAACCGGTGGCGGCGGCAAGCTGGTCGAAACTGGGCGTCGCACCTTCATGGAGGGCGCGCGTCGCCACCCAGCGTTCACTGGCCGGTGTCGTCATGCTGAACTCTCTGATTGAATGAAAATGCCCAGGCGGGCGCCGAGACGCCTCTTTCACAGGAGGTCGCTACCCACACTTTTCGGACGATAGCGAAACACTACCAAAGCACCGTCACGGTGTCAAGAATAAATTCCTATCGCAATTCAATTTTCTTCGCGCCCTTCGTGAAGCTTGGATTTCGCGTGTGGCATCCGATAAGAATGGAACGTCGGAGCCGTCCTCGGCATTTACCGACTATAAATTGCGACATGGTTCTTCATTAATACCGAGTGCAACAGCCGGGCGGCGGAAAAAATGGACGACCCCTCCGCAAAGCGAAAGCCGAAAGCCCCGCGAGCCGGTATTTTCCTGGCCATTGATGCATGGATCGATTCCTCGCTCTACGAGGCTGGCTTCCGGGCGCGCGAGTTCTGGGAATCGATGACCATTTTTTCCAGGCGCTTCCGCGTCAGCGGCTGGCGCCGTGCCGTCATCGAGGTCTTGAGCGAAGGCTTCACCATGGGCGCGGCAGGCTCAGTCATCCTGTTGGCGCTCGCCCTACCCGCCTTTGAGGAAACCGCCGGCAACTGGCGCCAGCGGGATGACTTCGCCGTCACCTTCCTCGATCGTTACGGCAATGAGATCGGGCAGCGCGGCATCATCCAGCGCGATTCCATCCCGGTCGACGAGATGCCCGACTATCTGATCAAGTCTGTTCTCGCGACCGAAGACCGCCGTTTCTTCGACCATTATGGGATCGACTTCATGGGCCTTTTCCGCGCCATGTCGGAGAATGTGCGCGCCAATTCCGTTGTCCAGGGCGGCTCCAGCATAACCCAGCAGCTTGCCAAGAACCTTTTCCTCAACAACGAGCGCACCTTCGAGCGCAAGATCAAGGAAGCCTTCCTGGCAATCTGGCTGGAACAGAACCTGTCGAAGAAGGAAATCCTGCAGCTTTACCTCGACCGCGCCTATATGGGCGGCGGCACCTTCGGCATCGCCGCTGCGGCGGATTTCTATTTCGGCAAGCCGGTGAAGGATCTCACCCTGCCCGAATCCGCAATGCTCGCGGGCTTGTTCAAGGCGCCCGCGAAATACGCGCCTCACGTCAACCTGCCGGCCGCGCGTGCCCGCGCCAATATCGTCCTGTCCAATCTGGTGCAGAGCGGCTTCATGACGCCGGGCCAGGTTCTTTCCGCCCGTCTCCACCCGGCAAGCGTCGTCGACCGGGGCGATCGCAAGAGCCCTGACTACTTCCTCGACTGGGCGTTCGAAGAGGTCAAGCGCATCGCCGAAAAGTCAGGCGTTCACTCCGTCGTGGCGCGCACCACGGTCGACATGAACATCCAGAAGGCCGCGGAAGAAGCCGTCGAGTTCAATCTGCGCCAATACGGCAAGGAGTATCGCGTCACCGAAGGCGCAGTGGTCGTCATCGAGAACAATGGAGCCGTCCGCGCGATAGTCGGCGGCCGCGACTACGGCGCCAGCCAGTTCAATCGCGCCACCAAGGCCCTGCGCCAAGCCGGGTCGTCCTTCAAGCCCTATGTCTACGCCACGGCGATGGAACATGGCTTCACGCCGGAATCGGTCATCTCCGACGGCCCTATCAGCTGGGGCAACTGGTCGCCGAAGAACTACGGACGCAGCTTTGCCGGCCGCGTCACTCTGGCAACGGCGTTGATCAGGTCCATCAACACCGTTCCGGTTCGCCTGGCCAAGGAGCACCTTACCACTGCGCCGATCAAAGCCTTGGCTGAGGCCATGGGGGTGGAATCGCCGCTCAGCTCGCACAAGACGATGGTGTTGGGCACGTCCGGCATGACCGTGATGGACCAGGCGACCGGCTACAGCGTCTTCGCCACAGGCGGTTTCGCCGACATGCGCCATGGCGTTACGCAGCTCCTCACCCATTCCGGGCAGGTCATCTATGACTACGATCGCGACGGGCCAAAACCGAAGCGCGTGCTTTCGGAGAAGGCGCTGTCGGCCATGAACTCCATCCTCGTGCAGATTCCCGAAGTCGGCACCGCGCGCAGGGCGGCACTTCCGTCCATCCGCTCCGCGGGCAAGACGGGAACCACGCAATCCTATCGCGACGCCTGGTATGTCGGCTTTACCGGCAACTACACGGCCGCGGTCTGGCTCGGCAATGACGACTATTCGCCCACCCGAAACATGACCGGCGGTTCGCTACCCGCCATGGTTTGGCAACGTCTCATGACCTACGCGCACCAGAACATCGACATAAAGCCCATCCCGGGCATCCAGCATCCATATGTCGACCCGAAGGTTGCGGAGAAGGCTGCCGAAATGGAGCAGAAGAACGCAGACGGGGTTGACGCCGACTTGGGCCGCCCTCCCATCCTTTCCAGCGTCACCACCCGGACGCTGCGCGAAATGGGCAAGGCATTCCAGGACGCGCCCGCTCTCGAGGCGCCGACCGGGCCGGAAGAGCTTTCCAAACTATGATGTTCATCGCCCGCAGCCGACCCTTGAAGTCCTTTCCGACGCACCTTTCCACCCTGCCTTGACCGCCCCCTGCACCTTGTGCCCAAGTGGCTTTCTTTGTTCCGGCGTGCCATGTTCAAGACGACCCTTCTCACGGCGCTAGCCCTCGCCATCGCCATCTGCGGCGGTGCGTCGAGCGTCTGGTACGCGCTCAATCTGCAGGATGGTGTCGGCGCCGTGTCTGTCGGTTCCTGGAACGCGTTCCCGGAAATCGGAACGCCGGCAGCCGACCCTTACACGAAGGCACGCGTGGCGCGAGACGGCGTGCTGGTACTTGGAAGAGCCGAAGGCGTCACATTCATCGCCGAGCATGACACCGACGGCGAGCCTCTGCGCAGGGAGTGCAACTACTCCATCGAGGGCACCGTGCCGCCATCGAGGTTTTGGACCCTCTATGCTGCCGACGAAACGATGACCGTCATCGAGGGCCGGAAGAATCGGGCCCCGGCGCTCCACTCTCTTGAGATGCTGCGCCAGCCGGACAATTCGGTCTCGATTTCCATCACACGGCACCCCGCCCCGGGCAATTGGCTGGCCGTCGCGGGCAGCGGCAAGATGTTCTTCGTGCTGACGCTCTACGACACGACGAGCGCCAGCAGCACCGGCATCAGCGACGTCGAACTGCCGCGCATTCAAAAGGCCGACTGCAATGCTTAGGCTTCTATACGCCGTGATCCTCGGGCTCATCGGTGCCGGCATCGTTCATATCGCCGTGCTGCTGCTCATCCCGGAAATCTCCGACCGAGACGTCTGGTCGAAGTTGCAGTCGGCGTCCGATCTCTACAAGACCACTCGTCTGGATTCAGCACCGGGGTCGCCGCCGATCGTCAAGTCCATCGACCCGCTGTTCAGCGCTGCCGCCTGCCGCTTCGATCTCAACGATGGTGTGCTGCGGGTCACAGGCCAGGGCCGCACGCCCTTCTGGTCGGTGTCGGTCTATAATCGGGCGGGCGAAAACATCTACAGCTTCAACGACCACACGCTTGCCGGCGGCGGGGTGGATTTCTCGGTGGCAACCCCCACCCAGATGATCGAGGTGCGCAAGGAATTTCCGGACGGGACTGGAAATTCGATCTACGTCGAAACTGCCTCTGATGAGGGGATCGTGGTCGTGCGAAGCTTCGTTCCGGACCCAAGCTGGAAAAAGTCGGTATCGGATTTTCTCGACGGCATCTCCTGCATGCCGGAATAGATGTTAAGGCTTCAGCCGTCAGTGGCGAGGCACCGGTTTGTCCGGCTTCGCGCGTTCATCTCCCCCGCTGGCCTCGTCGAGGTCAGTGTGTCGCTCGTAACGAACGCCCGGGAAAATGATTATCGTCGCCAGCAGTTCTGACGGCTTTCCGGCAGGTCTGTTTGCCGCCCTCCGCGGCACAAAAGACAAGATGCTGCCCATGACACGCGCTTCCCTCTCGGATAACCAGAGTAACAACGCCACGCCTCCGTTTCCGATGAGGCCATTGCGAGGTTAACGATTGGTTACCGCGGCCGTTCCACAGTCCTGAGAATTAAAAATTTTCCACTGCGAGATCATTTGGCAGCTGCAGGCAGATCAATGGCTGCCGGAACCCGTTGCATCCCGCGGTCCACTGCCTCCGGGAGAGCGGGCCTTATCACGCGACGTAGGTTAGCAAGCTGTAAACCGGGAACCGACAGTTAACGTAACGCTAACGGATCGCAGCTAATTTTATCCTTGTCTCGGAGCATTGCCCTAGCCGTCCAGACAGCTCGGGCATCCGTGGCATGGCGTATCGTGTCGGCGTGGTTTTTGTGTCATCTTCAGACTTCAGGCAGCTAGCCTTGAAAGGCGAAGCGGGAAAGAGCGAGCGGCTGTTTCGGGCGGCCATCTCCGCTTTTTGTTCGCTCCCCCGGCCCACCCGCCGGGAGATCGTCCAGCTTGAGGATCTTGCCCTGCCCCTCTTCGACAAGGTGTCAGTCGAGGGAAAGCGCTTTGCCGCCGCTGCCCTTTCGGAATGCGAGAATGCGCCGCGCGCGCTTCTGCAGCGCCTCTGCAACGAAACGGTCGACATTGCAGCTCCGCTGCTCATCCGTTCCCGGCTGCTGAAGGACATCGACCTGATCGCCTTGATCGGTCGCCACGGGCTGCCCCACGCGCGCGCCATTGCCCGTCGGCCAAATCTCAACCCCGTCATTCGCGACCTCGTCGCAGCGCTTGAAAACGCCAAACTTGCGCAGGCCTCGGCTGCCGAGGGTGCGGCAGCTCAAAAACAGCCTTCGGCTTCCGGCAGCCTCACGGCCGATCACACCCGCGAGCGTCTGCGGGCGATGATGCTGCCTTCCGCGAGCGGCGCCACGCCAGAGCTCCGCGAAGCGGACATGCGCTCGCCCTACGAGCGGCTGCGGGATACCGCGCTGATCGGCAACTCGGCTCCGTTCCACATCGCACTGGGCGATGCCACTGCAATCGGGTTTTCAGCAGCTAGGTCAATCGTAAATGCGGCCGACCATTCCAGGTTGCTTGCTGCCCTCCACTCACTCGGCCTCAGTGAGGAACGCGCCTTTCTTATCGTAAGCGCCTTGTTTCCCGGCAGTTTTGCAGACCGGGACAGCATTCGGCGCTTTCTCGCAGGCTATCGCAAGCTGAGGCAATCCGATACGGCGACCGAGCGCGGCAGACAAGAAGCGTCGGCTACGTCGCCAGAACCGGCGAACGCTCGCGAAATCCTGCAACTCAAGGCTTCGTAACCGATATCAGCTCCTCGACGGGCGTAGCCCCGGCTTCGATCTCCACCACCCATATATCGGGGTCGAAGCGCTTTTCCTTCTCCAGGCGCGCATCCAGCGCTTCGGCATCCTCACCCGCGTGGGTCGAAGTGAAGTGGCGCTCATCCGGTCGCCCTGTGTCATAGCTCGTTTGCGGCGCGGGCGCGTAAAGCTCGACCTGGCCAAGGCGATCTCGCGCAAGCACGAAAACCGCGCCCGCTTCGGTCGCGCCCCGCTTCACGATCGCCGCAAAGCCACCCGCCGAAAAAACCCTGCGCAGCAGGGCGGAAACCCACATGTCGGTTGTAAGGCGCATAGATAGCAGTGCTCTGTTGGGGACGGCCAGTTCATACCAGCAGTGGCCGTCAGCCGCCAGTGCATCGCCGCGTTCCTTTGGCCCGGAGGGGGCCGTAGCCGATAACGGCGGCTCAGCTTGTCAGGCCGACTTCCTTCATCTTCAGGTAGACGGACTCTTCCGGCTCGCCGGTTTCCGGCAGTCCGAACAGCGACTGGAACTCCCGGATCGCAGCCTTCGTGCGCGCGCCGGCTATCCCATCCACATCGATGTCCTCGTTGCCGAACGCCCTCAGGCCGCGCTGGATATTCTCGGTGAGGCGGGTCAGCGCGGAAGGATCGGCGGCCGGTGCTTCCTGGACGGGCTTGGCCTGTGGTGTGGGCTGCGTCTCCCGCGCGGCAGCGGCGGGAGGAATGACAATTTCGCTTGGCAGCGTTCCCAATTGGCCCAGCAGCTCTTCGTCGACCTGACCAGTAACGGCCAGCCCCATCTTGCGCTGATAGCTCTCGACCGCCCGGGTCGTCGCCGGTCCGCTCAGACCATCCACAGCCCCCTCGTAGAAGTTCAGGCTTTTGAGGATCCGCTGTACCTGCTCGATGACCGGATCGCCGGCCGGCCGCGTCGGCACCTCATATGCGCGCTCAATATGTATGGTCGTTTCAGGCTGTTCGCTCGAACTGGCGTCCGTGCTTGCCGGCCCGCTCAGTTCTCGCGTGGCAAAGAAGGCGCCCTTGTGCGCGTGCGGCTGATACCAGAGGGCATTGGCCGACACATAGAACAGTGAAACGAGAAAGGCCGTCGAGCCGCCAACCAGCACCGGGTTGCGCGTGATCATGCCTCCGACGAGCGCCAAGCCGCCCTGCATTGGGCTGGCCTCGGGCGCCGACCGTTTAACCCGCTTTGCGGAGCGAGCCATACTCATCCTCCGACTGACTGCCGCCGGTCCGCAGCTTCACCAGCGCGCCCTTGCCCGCGGCCTCCGCCGTCTTCGAAGAAGGGCCGGCCACCGGTAGGCTTATGTTCACGGTCGTGCCTTCGCCTACCGCGCTCTCGATCGACATGGTGCCTTCGTGAAGGGTAACGAGCCCCTTCACCAGCGAAAGCCCGAGGCCAGTCCCCTCGAACTGCCGCGTATAATCGTTCTGGACCTGCGTGAAGGGCCTGCCGAGCCGGCAGAGGTCATTCTCGGCGATGCCTATACCGTCATCGCGCACCCAGAAGTGCAGGCGCGAACCGAGCCGCCGTGCGCCCATCGTCACGTTTCCGCCGCTTGGTGTGAACTTGATCGCGTTGGAAACCAGATTGATCAGGATCTGCTGTACGGCGCGCCTGTCGGCGTGAATTTCGCCCGCCTCCGGTGCCACCTGCGTCGTCAGCGAGATCGTCTTGGATTCAGCCTGCAGGGTCATCATCGATTGGCACATCTCGACCGCATCCGCGAAACGGAAGGTTTCCGGATTGGTGGCGTAGGTGCCGGCCTCGATGCGCGAAACGTCGAGAATCGAATTCACGACGGCCAGCAGGTGATGGCCGGAATCGCGAACCAGGCTGACATATTCCTTCTGCCGCTGGTTCTGGAATCCGCCGAAGGTTTCATGCAACAGCATGTCCGAAAAGCCGATGATGGCATTCAGCGGCGTGCGCAGTTCGTGGCTGACCGCCGCCAGGAAGCGGCCCTTGGCAATCTCAAGCGCTTCAGCGGCTTCATTGGCCGTGTCGAGCTCGGCGCGCAGGCGTGCCATCTCTTCATTTACACGGACGAGCGCCGTGAAGCACCTCCTGCCATCGCCGCCGCCGATCAACTCGACGGAAAACGGCTGGTAATTGTCGTTCGATCCGTTCGCATCGACCCTCGGCAGCCGGATCCGCAAGTCAACTGTCCGGTGCGCTGCGCCGCCGCGCAGATCGGCCAGGGCGCACAGATATGCCACGCGGTCGGAAACATGGATGCGTTCGAACAGCCCCGTGCCCAGCAGCAATTCCGGCTGAACGCGGAAGATGTCCCGAGCCTGTTCGGAAACGTCGACGATGTCGCCGTTGGGCGACATGCGGATGACGACCGCCTGGACGATCTCTTCCAGCCGCGGCTGTTCCGCGTCAGGCGCCTCGCTCGCCGCCGGCTGGAAAACGCCCGGCAGCCTGACTGCAACGGTGACGACATAGGCAAGCGGCACCAGCCAGTGCCAGCCGGCCACGGCCGTCGTCTCGATCAGGAGATTAGATCCGACCAGCGCCTGCAAGGGCACCACGGCCAGGGCCGCGCCCACGGCCCACAGCAGCGAGCGGGGGCTGCGGCTCTGCCACCATGCTTCCAATGGCAGCGCCAGAATCAATGCGGACATCGGCGAAGCCATTCCACCGGCCGCCGCGATGCAGCCCGACAGCACCACAGTGCCGAGCGCCAGAGCCGCGCCGGCGGCAAAGCGGCTGCTGCCGGTCGCTGCGACCAGCAACAGGATGAACCAGGCCGCTCCGAAAGTCGCACAGACGAGCGCCAGCGTGGTCGCCGTACCAGACAAGGCGGGCAGGAAAAGCCCTATGGAGGCGGCCGCCAGGAAGGGCGCCGTGAGCATGATGCCGATCAAGCGCCGCTGGGCCGCGCGGGCGGCCCCGTCGCGCACCGATGGGTGCACCAGACGGTCGCAGCCCGCGTCAATGGCGCCGAACACCTCGCTGGCTCTGGTGGTAAAAAAACTCACGCAACGTACTCGCAACTACTCCGCTTCGCGGATGACTTTTGATCGTCTGTGAACCTCGCACCCAGCCTTTAAAGAATGGATAAGGCGGCCACGATCCGTGCGCTGCCGGCAACGAATATCGGAAGCCGTGGGCCCAAAACGCCAGCCGGTTTCTTTCATGGTAAATGGAAGGTTAGCCGGCGCCGACCGATGGAGGTTGAGCAGCCGCCGCTGCCGGACGCGACCCGTCAGCGGCGATCGAAAGCGAAATCAATAGCTTCGATGGTTAGCAGAACCTTACGGACTTGGCTGAAATAACGGCAGCCACGATTCCGGTCCCGTTTCGTTAAAATTTGAATCGAATTTGTCGATAATGCCCCCTTCTTCCGCAAGCGCTCCTTTGCGTAGCGAATGCAATTGTGCTCCAACAGACGAGGCCGCGCCGTTCGACATGCGTGGCCCGCATGCAACGAGGCAAGGACATGGGCTTTCTCCTCCGAACCGCTTTCTGGCTGTCGCTGGTGCTTTTGGCACTGCCGATCGGCTTCAGCGACAAGACCGGCGATGAGCCCAGCGTCGGCGCTTTCCAGGCTTTCCTGGCCGCGCGCGAAGCCATCGGCGACCTTGGCGGCATTTGCGAGCGCAAGCCGGAAGTATGCGAAACCGGAAAGTCCGCCCTGCACACTGTCGGCATCAGGGCGCGCGAGGCAGCCCGCATCGCTTTCGAGATGCTCGACAGCCAGTTCGGCGAGCCCGACAAGGCCACCAAGACCGGAAGCATTCCCGAAGAAAACTGATTCCCTGCCGCCGGCGGCACGCCGCAGGACGATCTGCCTCTCCCAGTAACTGCGGTGTCTTCTTTTTCCGTGACGCGGCGCGTCCACGCCACTATATCGAGGCTATGACGACGACCAGCATCCAGACTATCCGCGACGACTTCGCCTTCCTCGACGATTGGGAGGATCGCTACCGCTACGTCATCGAACTCGGTGAAACGCTTCCACCCTTTCCGGACCACGCGCGCGACGATGCGCACAGGGTGCAGGGCTGTGTAAGCCAGGTCTGGCTCCTTACCGAGCGCGGCGAAGGTGCCGATCCCATCGTTCGGTTTCAGGGCGATTCGGACGCCCACATCGTGCGTGGCCTGGTGGCCATCTTGCTCGCCCTCTATTCTGGCCAGCGCGCCAGCGAGATCCTTGCCGTCGATGCCGAGGCGGTTCTTCGCTCGCTCGGCCTCGATGAGCACCTTACGCCCCAGCGTGCCAATGGCCTGCGCTCGATGGTCAAACGCATCAAGCGCGAGGCCGAGGACACGCTGCGGCAGGACGCCTGACCGCCGGACAGGCGATCATCCGATGTTCGGGCGGTAGTCTTCACTCCCCCAGTGAACTATCGAACCTCCCGTTCTGCGTCTGGGCGCCTGCGGCTCGTAGTGACGGCTCAAGACCCCGAGTGCGGTCTTGAGCACGATCTTGGCTGACCGCACAGGCCAGCCCCGTTCCGACTCCACCAGCTCCAGACCTTTCAAAAAGCAACATATGTCGATGAGCACCCCCGACAGTTCGGGGCCGACGGCATTGACGGCGCGTTCCACGCGCTGGCGGGCCGCCAGCGCGGCCTCGGTCAGTTCCGCCACCCCGTTTGCATCGGTTCTTCGCCGCGAGGCCACGCTTGCCTCCCAGTTTGCGCCGAGCCGGGGCATGATCTGCCCGCGCGTAAAGTCTGCGCGCAGACGCTCGCCCGCCGTGAATTCCGCCTGGGAGAGAAAAGGCCTGCCGCATTTCGTCTTTCGTCGCATGAGCTGACCAAGCGGCGATTCCGAAAGGTTCACCAGGGCATAATCCGGCGCCCCATCCGCACCGGCGAACTTCACCACATCGAGGTCGATGGCCTCGCCTCCACGCCGCGTGGCCACCTTCGGTGTTACGCCATGCACTTCCGGCGCCAGCACGACCGTGCGGTCGTGGCGGGCGACGATGCCAGCGCGCTGCAGCCTGTCCAGCGCTTCCTCGGGCACGCAGATCGTGCCGCGTGTCTCCTCCTCAAGCAGGACCGTGCCTTTGACGGCCGCGTCCCTCACTCCGGCCTTGCCGCCCGACAGAAAACGGACGATCCGCCGCTCGGCGTGTTCACTGTGCGACTTCTGCATGGCTTTTAGCGCTCCAGCCTGTCGCCAAACGCTGCGATAGTCACACGCTCCATCATTGCCACGACCCTGTCGAACTCCTCCACGTCGCGCATGTCCTCGATCAGATGGCAGGCGTACACAACCGTCGTGCGGTCTCTGCCGAAACTCCGCCCCACATCGCTCATGTTCAGGCCCAGGATCACATGGGCTACGTACATGGAAATCTGCCTGACTCGAGAAACTCCCAGTGACGTGCGCCCAGGCCGCCGCAGTTCCTTGCCCGAAACGTTGAACAGCGCGGCAGCAATGTCCATCAGGCATTCACATGCTTCCAGAGCCTCCTCTTCGCCCCACTGAACCCCACGCCCCACTGTTCGATGCGCCTTCGCCCCCACTCTTGCTTTGGTCTGGGCCTTTTCTGTCGTGGCAGCAGTGAACACAAGCCTATCCCTCCGTTAATAGGAATTGGTTCTTATATACACCAGCCCCCCGCGATGTGAACAAAGGGGAAACAAATACTTCTTGGTAAAAACTTAAGTAGCTGAAAAGATGTCCATTATCCCACTTCCGGTGACCGCCAGCCGGGATATTCATCCCCGGCCTCCAAACCTCGCGGATAGTTGCTGCAGGACGCAACAGGAGTTTCCCCGATGGTCGATATCCGCACTGAGTTTTCGAGATTCCAGGCCCGAAAATCATCGGAGACCACATTTGCCGGACAGCTTGCCGCGTTGCAGCTTGTCTGCGGCATCGATCTCTCGTCAGCACTTGCCGCAAGCCCCGAGGAGAAGGCCAGGCTGCAACATCGTCTCAGGCGCGCGATAGAAAGGGAACGCCTGCGCGGAATGCGGCGCCATTGGAGCTACGACCTGAACCGTCACATCGCCCTCAAGCAGGCGCTGGACCGCTTGTGCTTGGCGGAATCGAGTGCCCCCTCCATCCCTGAACCCAGCCGGCCACCTTCTGCATTCGAAAGGCGGAGGCATCGCTCAGAAGTTGCGGCGGCAAAGCCGGTAGGGTCCACGGCAGCCACAATCCCGAAGACCTCCGACGAGCGGGTATAAACAGGTAATCGAAATAAAAACGGCGCCCGGAGGCGCCGTATTCTCTGCAAGAAGTATATTTGCTTGCTTTACGTGGCTTTGCGCTTGCGCCCCAGACCCATCTTCTTTGCGAGCTGCGAACGGGCCGCAGCATAGCTCGGCGCAACCATCGGATAGTTCGGATCCAGGCCCCACTTTTCGCGGTACTGATCCGGGGTCATCCCGTAGTGCGTCATCAGGTGGCGCTTCAGTGACTTGAATTTCTTTCCGTCTTCCAGGCAAATAATGTAGTCGTCCTGGACAGAACGCTTCGGATTCACTGCCGGCTTTTGCTTGTCGGCAGGCGGTTGCTCAACCGCCCCCCCAACGCGGCCCAGAGCGGCGTGCACATCGGCGATCAGGTTGGGCAGTTCACCGACCGGCACGGGGTTGTTGCTGACATAGGCGGCCACAACATCGGCCGTCAATTCAATCAGCATCTCGTAGTTTCTGCTCGGCGTTTCGACAGTATCCATACTCTTCAGGCCCCAAGGTAAGTTTGAAAGGTGCCCCTTTGTTAATTGGCGGGGCTTGGCGCGATTTAACGAAGGCGAACTCCACCACGATTCGCGTCGCAACACCTTAATGAACTTCACAACCAATCAAGTCAATTAAATATTTCGTCATCAACGGAAATGATTAGCGTTCAGGGCCAATATTTAGATGGCTAGACTTGGCCAAATCCAAGTTCCTGCCCGCGAGTTCAGAATTTGTGGCAATGATCAGGCCGTAAAATGGCAGCAATACATCTTGTATCGCCACCATTTCAACTTTGAGTAGTCTTCACGACAGATTGAACGCCACGCTCTATGTCGTCTCTCAGCGATTTGCTCCACAGGCGGCACCCCGCTGCGTGTGCCGCCTTGGCAAGGAGATGCGAGGAGATCGGCACCGTCATCAGGAAGAACACGACCCCCGCCAGCGCACGCATGGAGATGGCAAGGTCCTGCGATTGGACCGCCAGCGCAATCAGCATCACGCAAGACCCAAGGGTTCCCGCCTTCGAGGCTGCATGCATGCGCGTGTAGAGGTCCGGCAGCCGCAGCAGCCCTATCGAGGCTACGAGCGCAAACAGTGCACCGATGACGATCAGGATACCGGAGACATATTCGAGCAAGGCAGTGATCATCGCTTCGAACCCCGTCTTGCCCTGGTCTTTTTGGAAGTGGTCTTCGTCTTTTCCTGCGGGCGGCTCGCCACGAAGCGTGCGAATGCAACCGTAGCCAGGAAGCCTACCAGGCCGAGCGCAATGGCAATGTCCACGTGGAAGGAATAGCCGGTCTTGATGCCAAGCACGGCAATGAAGCCGATGGCAATCGCCACGAGCATGTCCAGTGCCAGGATACGGTCGGGAAGAGACGGGCCGCGCAGGACGCGCAACACTGTCAGCAGCAGCGACATGCACAATAGTCCAAGCGCCAGCATCACGCAGAAGGCCAGAAAGCTGTCGGCAGCAATCACCGGAATGCCTCCATGATCTTGCGCTCGAAACCGTCGGCGATATCACGTCGCGCCGCGTCCGGGTCCGAACAGTCGATTGCATGCACGTAGAGCGTGCGCCGGTCCGCCGACACGTCGACGGACAGCGTTCCGGGCGTCAGGGTAATCAGGTTGGCCAGCAACGTGATTTCGAAGTCACGGTCCACGGTGAGCGGATAGGCAAATATGCCCGGCTTGAGGTCCATGCGCGGCGACACCACCAGCTTCGCCACCCTCCATGCCGAAAGGATCAATTCCTTCACGAACAGCACGACGAGCGACGCCACCTTCCCCACCCGCAGGAAGCTGCGCAACGAGCCGATATGCTCGCGCACCAGGTAGAGGGTGATGCATCCCAGAACCACACCGAACAGAATATTCGGCAGCGAAAGCGAACCTGTTATCGCCGCCCAGGCAAACGCCAGCAGTATTATGCTGAGATAGATCGTCATCAGCCGCCTCCAGCCGGAAACACCGCGCCGATATAGCCGGAACTGTTCAGCAGTCCTGCTGCAGCCAGGTTCGCCACCCGGATCACCGGCTCGGGAAACAGCCCCAGCAGGACAATCGGCAGGCTCAAGGCCATTAATGCGCCGTGTCCGAGAAGCAATCCAGCAGGTTCGGCCCGCGCCGCTGCGCTGCGCCCGCCCGCCGGTTCACGCCAATATGCCAGCAGGAACATGCGGCCGACGGCGATCATGGTCAGGAAGCCGGAAAGCAGGATGGCGCCGGTCAGCCACCAGGCATCGGCGTCCAGCGCCGCCTTCACCAGCATCACCTTGGGCCACAGGCCGGATGCCGGCGGCAGCCCGGCCACCGCCGCGGCCAGAACCAGCGCGATGCCCGACAGGAGCGGCGAGGTGCGGTAGAGGCCCGAAAGCTCGTGCAGCGAGAAGCTGCCCCCCAGTTCCCTCATCATTCCAGCGAGAAGGTAGAGCGCGGTCATGATGAGCATCGAATGAAGGCCGTAGAAGATCGCCCCCGCCACGCCCGTCTCGGAACCCAGCGCAAGACCAGCCAGCATCACCCCCACGCCGGAAATCACCAGAAAGCCGAACACGCGCCTGGTGTCCGATTGGGCCAGCGCCCCGAGCGCACCGAGGAGCATGGTGGAGATGGCCACCAGGCCGATCACTTCCGACATTGCGGCGCGCTCGACCGGAAACAGCATCACCAGGGTCCGCAGCAGCGAATAGATGCCAATCTTGGTCAGAAGGCCGCCAAACAGGGCCCCGACGACGATGCGCGGCGTGTGATAAGAGGCCGGCAGCCAGAAGTTGACCGGGAACGCCGCGGCCTTCATGCCGAAGGCCAGAAGATAGAGCGCCGCAAGCGTCATCAGCGGTGCGGTCTCCCGCAGACCGCTCGCCTTGCGGGCGATGTCGGCCATGTTGAGCGTGCCGAAGATGCCGTAGAGATAGGCGGTCGCGATCAGGAACAGCGTGGTCGCCACGAGATTGAGGATGGCATATTTGGTCGCGCCGTCGAGCTGCGCCTTTTCCGACCCGAGGATCAGCAGGCCGAAGGACGAGATCACGAACACTTCGAACCAGACGTAAAGGTTGAAGATGTCTCCCGTCAGGAACGCTCCGCTCACGCCCGTCATCATCAGCATCAGGAACGGGTAGAAGCCGTAGCGTCGCCCTGACGCGCCGATGTCGCGCAAGGCGAAAATCGCGCAGACGAAGGCAACGCCACCCGAACCAAGAGCGAAGAGCGCGCCCAGCGCGTCCACCGTGAAGGATATGCCGAAGGGAGGCAGCCAGCTTCCCATGGTCATTGCCAACGGCCCGTTCTCCAGAACCCGCGCCAGCAATGCCGCCTCGGCGCCCACCAGCGCGCCCAACCCGATCAGTGCGACGATGCCTTGCCAACGGGTCTCATGGCGGAACATCAGCAGCACCGCGCCGAAGATCAGCGGGATGATGATGGGTGCTACCACCAGCCAGTCCGCCGCCATCACCGGCGTGGTTATCATCCCGGCAGCCATTTCGACTGCCCTTTCGGTCTCGCCAGTCATCATCAGTATCCCAGCGGCGGAAGCGGCTCGCCTTGTGGTTCGGCCACGCGCATGCCGTCAGTGTCGTCTGTTCCGATCTCCTGGTAGGCGCGGTAGGCCAGAACCATCAGAAAGGCGAAGAACGAGAACGAAATCACGATTGCGGTCAGGATCAGCGCCTGCGGCAGCGGGTTGGCCACCTGCCCCACTGTCGTTTCGAGCCCTTCGGGGATGATCGGCGGCCCGCCGCGCTGTATCCGTCCCGCGGTGAAGATCAGCAGGTTCACGGCATTGCCGAAGATCGCGACGCCCAGAAGAATGCGGATCACGTGCTTGGACAGCATCAGATAGATGCCAACCGCAAAGAACAGACCGACGAGGATTGAAAGCGCCGCCTCCATCAGCCGTCCTCCCTTTCCTCAAGGGCGAGCGCCGTGGAAGTGATTGAGCCGACCACGACAAGATAGACGCCGATGTCGAAGAACATCACCGTCGACAGATCGACGCTGACGCCGAGAAAGCTGAGGCTCGTCCAGAGCCCGGTCAGGAACGGCACGCGGAACACATAGGACAGAAGGCCGGCAAGTCCCGCGAGCAGCAGCCCGAAGCCGGAGACAGCCATCGGATGGAAGTACATCGCTCGGCGCACCGCCGGCACGCCATGCGCGATGCCGAGGATTGCGAAGGCCGATGCGGCGATCAGCCCGCCAATGAAGCCGCCGCCGGGCTCGTTATGGCCGCGCAGCAGAACGAAGACCGAGAACAGCAGCATCAGGCTGGTCAGGTAGGGGGCGGCGGTGCGAAAGATCAGCGTCTGCATTTCAGGCGTTTTCCCTCTTTCGCGCGTGGCGCCTTTCGTTCTTCGCCCGGATGCGGATCAGCGCCAGGATCGACAGGCCGGCGATCATCACCACGGAGATCTCGCCCAGCGTATCCAGCCCGCGGAAATCGACGATGATGACATTGACGACGTTGCGGCCATGGGCGACCACCAGCGAGTGGTTCTTGAAGAATTCCGTCAGCGTCTCATCGAATGGCAACTGCGTTACCTTGAGCAGGAACAGCCCCAGAGCGCCGCCGCACGCCGCCGCAACCGTCGTGTCCAGCAGCTTTCGCCCGAGGGGCCGATGCTCGGACACGGCCAGCCGCAGTCGCGTCATCACGAGCGCGAGGATCACCACCGACAGCGTCTCCACCATGAACTGGGTGAAAGAGAGGTCCGGCGCGCCCATCAGCATGAACAGCAGCGCAATCGCAAAGCCTTGAACGCCGAGCGAAACGATCGCGGTCAGCCGGTCCTTGGCGTAAACCACCGCACCAAGCCCGATGACGGCGATGATCATGACCGTGACTTCGTAGAACCATGGCCTGGGCAGTTCCGGCATCGCTGGCAGTTCGTCGAACATCACCATCGGCACCAGAAGCGTCAGCGCGAGGGCCATGAAGGTGACGACCATGTAGAAGTCCATCCGGCCGTTCTGGACAGTGCCGGTCACGGCAGAGGAGAAGCGGACCAGCCCGCGCATGGCCTGGTCGAAGCCGCGGTCCGGCCCCCAGCCGATCGCCTTCAGCAGTGAGACCATCGCCGCGCGCAGCCTGGCCTGTTGCAGATAGGCGGCGACACCCAGCGCGACTGTCAGGGCCGAAAACAGCAGCGGCATGCCAATATGCGGCACTGTCGAGATGTCCACCTGAAGCGGCTGCCCGGCAACCGCGCTCGCCATCGGCGAGGAAAACAGGCGGTGAGCCAAGGCCGAAAGCAATCCGGCGGCAAGGCCGCAAACGGCCAGCACGAGCGGGCCGAGCCACAGCAGCACCGGCCCTTCATGCGCCTGCTTGGGTGCATTTCCAGTCGGCCCGACAAACGGCCTTAACCCCACCGCGAAAGCCACTGCAAACATCAGCGCGTTGCCGACAACGGCCGCCAGCGCCGCCAGGCTCGTCCAGCCGCCGACGCTCAGCGCCGCATAGATCTCCTCCTTGGCGAGGAAGCCGAAGAACAGCGGCAATCCGCCCATGGAAAGCGCCGCCAGCAACCCGGCCGCAAACGTGATCGGCATGGCGCGGCGCAGCCCGCTCAATGAGCTTACGTCGCGAGTGCCCGTCTCGTGGTCGATCAGGCCGGCAACCATGAACAGCGCACCCTTGAACAGGGAATGCGCGATCAGATAGAGCGCCGCCGCCTCGATCGCCTTGTCGGAGCCGAAGCCAGTCAGCATCACCAGCATGCCCAGCGATGCAACGGTAGTATAGGCCAGCATCAGCTTCAGGTCGGTCTGGCGGATCGCCAGCAAGCTTCCGACCAGCAGCGTGGTGCCGCCGAACAACACCAGGGTGGTCTCCCAGGGCAGCGTATCGCCCATCACAGGGTTGAGGCGCATCAGAAGGTAGACGCCCGCCTTCACCATGGTTGCCGAATGGAGATAGGCGGACACAGGCGTCGGCGCCTCCATCGCGTTGGGCAGCCAGAAATGAAACGGGAACTGCGCCGACTTGGTGAAGGCGCCTCCCAGAACGAGCACCAGCGCGGCCAGATATAGCGGGCTGCCGCGCAGCGCGCCGCCAGCCCCCAGCAGGGAGGACAGCTCGGTCTGGCCGGTAGCGCCCCAGATCACGATCAGCCCGGCCAGCAGCGAGAGTCCACCCAGTCCCGTCACCACCAGCGCCTGCAGCGCGGCACGCCGCGATGCCTCGCGGCGATGGTCGAAACCGATCAGCAGGAACGAGGTCAGCGAGGTCAGTTCCCAGAACACGAACAGCATCAGGAAGGAGTCGGAGACGACCAGCCCCTGCATCGCGCCCATGAACATCAGGATGAACGAGAAGAACCGCCCCTGATGCTCGTGTCCCTTCAGGTAACCGCCGGCATAGAGCACCACCAGCGCGCCGATCCCGGCGATCAGCAGCGCGAAGGTCAGCGACAGTCCGTCCAGGTACCAGGAAAAGCGAACGCCGAGGCTGGGAATCCACTCATAACCACCGCGCACCGCCTCGCCGCCGGCGACGACATTCACCATGCCGGCGAAGTGGAAGACGATCCACAGTGGCGCCAAGGCCAGCACCCAGGCCGCATTGTGCTTCAGGAATCGGGCGAGTGAAGGCGCCAGCAATGCGGCCACGAACGGCAGTATCAACGCGAAAAAAGTCAGAAGCTATTCCCCCGTTGCCTTTTCCGCATCCGCGAGCGGGCCTTTGTGCGGCGAGTTGCAAAACTTGTTGCGGTTGAAATAAACGGGGGGCTTACGCTGGGCAAGTCCTTCTGGCGCTATCCTCAACTTTCACGGTGTCGCACCTGGCTTGCCGGCAAGCCGACTACGCGTGAGAAGCGCATCGGATCTTGTCTGGCGCTGTCACTCTCGTCCGCTAAATACACCTGACAAGGGACCGGCACTTGAACACGCCAGCGCGAGCGTGTTCACTCTTCTTTCGGAATTCAACGATGCGAGACACGATGACCCCTTCAGGCAGCTTCCCCCAGATCATGGCCCCGACAACGGCAGAGCACCCGGTGCAGGACACGCACCACGGCATCGCTCGCCTCGACGAATTCGCCTGGCTGCGGGCGCACAACTGGCAGGAGGTTTTCCGTGATCCCACGAAGCTCGACCCGGCCATCCGCGACCATCTGAACGCCGAAAACGTCTACCAGACTGCCCTGATGGCCGACACCGAGGAACTACAGAAGCAGCTGTTTGCCGAGATGAAGGGGCGCATCAAGGAGGACGATGCCTCCGTGCCGATGAAGGACGGCCCCTTTGCCTATGGCTCCTCCTTCAAGAAGGGCGGCCAGCAGCCGCGCTTCTTCCGCATCCCGCGCGACGGCGGCGAGGAAAAGATCATTCTGGATGGCGATGCCGAGGCCGAGGGCAAAGCCTATTTCCACATCGGCGGTATCGAGCATTCCTCGGACCACGATCGCCTTCTCTGGTCGTTCGACGACATGGGCTCGGAGTTTTTCAAGCTTCATGTCCGCGA